>CAJFEV010000007.1:34117-63093 GCA_904374795.1 uncultured Bacilli bacterium | reverse complement strand
AAAAGATATTATTTCTTTTAATTTTTACCCATTTTATGGGAATTTACATTTATACTTCTTATTTATTACTTTGATGGGAACTTCTAATTTAATTCAGTCGCTTATTTGTATTTAATAATATTATTAATGACGTCAGATTGGATATTGTTCTCAAAATTTTTAACCACACTTTTCAGTGTTTCATCTGAACTAGAAACATAATAATTTTCTGTTGTTTCAACATTACTATGTCCAAGTATATCTGCTATCTCTCTTATTTTCACTCCATTTCTTAAACTAATAGTAGCAAAACTACCTCTTAAATCATAAAATCTACAATTTTTTATTCCTAATTCTTTATGAATTACCTTATATGGATATCTTATAATGTCAGTCCCGATAAAAGTGCCATCTTCTTTTGTAAATATTAAATTTATTATTGATTCTTTCTTTTTTCTGGATACTTCTACTATTCTCTGTTCTACTACTTTATTAAATATATTGGTGACATTTTCAACATGATAGTAATGATACTCTTTCCCATACATTTTTTTAATTCTTCCTGTTTATTTTTTATAATTCTTTAATGCAATTAATAACGTATCGCATATATACACTGGTCTTATACCCTTTTTTGTCTTTGGTGTGCTAATATACCACCTTCCTTTCTTTTTATGATTAGATTTGCTAAAACAAAAAGGAATGTCAACAAATTATCTATGTTAACATCCCTTTATTTTCAAGGTGTTTTAGCTATAATTATTTTTTTATGTGGACAAAAACAAATTTTTATCACTTTTCGCTACCAATATTATTTATTAATTTTTTTGAAAACTCTTTATAATTCCTTTGTTTTATGCGTTTTTTCCGCAACATTGTTTGTACTTTTTCCCGCTACCACATGTTCATGAAATCCCAGTATTTATAGTATTTATGTTATTTACGTAATTACTGGTATTTCAAGGCTTTGTGGAACTGGTAATAAAAATATTTATGGTATTTATAGTACTATCTGTACTATATTTATTTTGTAATTTGGAAACAAAATAGAAACATTGTGTGCATTCACTAACAATTTTTCTAACAACTTCATTTACGGCCACATTATACACAATTATATTATTAATTGCAAGAAACCAGCGACTACATCTATGAGAATATAAGGCAGAAAATGTATGTCAACACTTGTATGTTGTTGATTTAAATTTAGCAGCTTGTTAGTTGAATGTTATATTATAAAACACATAAAAATAGCCTTTGGTTATTGCAAAAAGCTATTTTTATTTATTCAACTTTTATTTCATATCTATTTTTATCTCTTCAATTATATGACCAATATTTCCTTCACCAGCATATTTATTCATATCGAAGAAATTATCATTAATTGGAACCCATTCGAGTTTATTCACTTCTTCTACAAGTGTAACATCTTTATTTAATACACCATAATACACTTCTAATTCTTTTCCCCATTTAACATATGATAAGTTCATGAAGTAAACTAATTCAACATCATCTTTTGTTATATTGGTTTCTTCGTAAAGTTCACGATAAGCTCATCATTTTCTTTTTCAATTTTTCCCCAACGAGATTATACATTCCCATATAAGGTTTTTTTGTGCGTTTACACATTAATGTATGTGTCATGTCTTTGTTAAAAATTACTATTACATTCATTTTTTTCATCGTATCACCTCAAGATAATTTTATCACCAAATTAAACTAAAGTATATATTGGGAACTATTAGTTCAATTTTTTACAAATTTTTCTATTTCTTGTTTAAAATATGATTGCAAATTTTTATCTACACAATAAATAAAGCATCCCTTAATGCCTCTGGTTAATAGTACTCTATAAGCATTTTTAATTAATTGGGTGGCAATTGCATTAGCTGAATTAATTTTATATTTCATATCTTCGGTCATTTACATATTAATTTTTTTCGACTTATGGAGCTATTTTATATTCGTATTAAGACACTATTCCACCTTTTTTACTATAGTTACTTTTATTATACAACTCCTTACTTTATTTAAATAGAGTTATATTTAACAAAAAAGCTAGCATTCGTATGCTAACTTTTTTGTTTCCAAAATGTTTCCCTTATTTTATAAGGCTTTTTCGAGGTTTTGGTAATATCTTTCCTAATTTTGAAAACAAAATGGAAACAAATCGCTATTTTTTGTAATTTTTTAATTTTTGAAACCCTCGCAAACCCTTATTTTATAAGCTATTTGCCACAACAATTTTTATATTTTTTTCCACTTCCACAAGGACATGGGTCGTTACGACCAACCTTTTTTTCTTTTTTTATAGGAGTTTTCTTTTCTGTTTCTTTAGAATCGTTAGCCTTTCCTTTAATTGTTTGTTTACGATCAGAATTTTGTTCTATATTTGCTTTTAGTAAGAATTGAGAAATGGTATCATCAATTCTATTTAAAAGTTGTTCAAACATGTTATACCCTTCCATTGTATAAGCTTGTAATGGATTTGTTTGAGCATATTGTCTTAAGAAAATTCCTTCTTTTAATCCTTCCATTGCATTCAAATGTTCCACCCATAAAGAATCAATAATTCTTAAAGAAATGGCTCTTTCAAATTCTTCAAAATTTGGAGCGTCTTTAATCTTTAATTCATAATCTTCGTTGACTAAGTTTGTTAAATAATCAATCATTTTTCCTTCATCTAGATCTTTAATTTCTTCTGGTTTAATTTTTTCGGTTTTTAAATAATTATTATTTAATTGTTCAACGATTTCTTTAATATCTTCTTCTTTAAATTTTCCATCTTCACCTGTATGAGCAGTTACAATGTCTTCCATGGTATTTCTAAATGTTTCTTTAATCGTATCATGAATACTTTCATTATCAATGATTTCATTTCTTTGTTCATAAATGATTCTTCTTTGTTCATTAACAACGTTATCGTAATCTAATAAGTTTTTACGCATGTCAAAGTTGTTTCCTTCAACTTTCTTTTGTGCTGATTCAATAGATTTTGTTAAGGATTTTGAACGAATAGCTTGATCTCCAACTAATCCTAGAGCCATAACCATATTTTTTACTTTATCCGTTCCAAAACGACGCATTAAATCATCTTCAAAGGATACGAAGAATTGACTCATACCTGGATCTCCTTGACGACCAGCACGTCCACGCAACTGATTATCAATACGACGAGATTCGTGTCTTTCTGTTCCTATTACGCATAGACCACCTAACTCACGAACTCCTTCACCAAGTTTAATATCGGTACCACGACCAGCCATATTTGTTGCAATTGTAATTGCTCCTTTTTCACCAGCTTTAGCAATAATTTCTGCTTCACGAGCGTGATTTTTTGCATTTAAAACTTCATGCTTTAAACCCTCTTTTTTTAACATAGCTGATAATTTTTCATTATTTTCAACTGAAATTGTACCTACTAGGATTGGTTGACCAGTTTCATGAATTTTTTTGATTGTTTTTACTATAGCTTGGTATTTTCCAGCTTCAGTTGAATAAACTAAATCTGGCAAGTCTTCACGGATTACTGGTTTATTTGTTGGAATTTGAATAACATACATATTATAAATGTTTCTAAATTCTTCTTCTTCTGTTTTTGCTGTACCTGTCATACCAGATAATTTATTGTACATTCTAAATAAATTTTGGAAAGTAATCGTTGCCATTGTTTGGGTTTCTTCATTGATTTTTACCCCCTCTTTAGCTTCGATTGCTTGATGTAAGCCTTCACTAAATTGACGGCCTTGCATTAATCTTCCTGTAAATGGATCAACTATGATTACGCTTCCATTATCCACAACATAATCTACGTCTTTTTTAAATCCATAATTTGCTTTTAAGGCATTATTAATATGATGGACTAAAGCAGAATTTCCAAAATCATAAAGATTGTCCAAACGGAAGAATTTTTCGAGTTTTTCTGCGCCTTTTTCTGTTATAGAAACATTTTTACTTTTGTTATCAACAATATAATCTTCTTCGGTTAACTTTTTTACGGCTTTATCCGCATCCATATATAAATTTTTGGCGTTTTGTTTTCCACCAGAAATAATTAATGGTGTTCTTGCTTCATCAATTAAAATTGAATCTACTTCATCTACGATACAAAAGTTTAGAGGACGTTGAACCCGATCTTCTTTACGAACGACCATATTGTCTCTTAAATAATCAAATCCAATTTCATTATTCGTTGAATAAAGAATATCACAAGCATAAGCAGCTTTCTTTTCCATTGGATTCATTTCACGCATATTTAATCCTACAGTTAAACCAAGGAATCTAAAAATACTTCCCATCCATTCGGAGTCACGTTTGGCTAAGAATTCATTTACAGTGACAATATGAACCCCTTTACCATCTAAGGCATTTAAATATGCTGGCATTGTCTCTGTTAAGGTTTTTCCTTCACCTGTTTTCATTTCAGCAATGTTACCATAGTGAATTGCAAGTCCACCCAAAATTTGAACATAATAAGGTTTCTCTTTTAAAACACGATAGTCTACTTCTCTTACTACAGCAAACGCATCTACGACTAAATCATTTAAACTTTCCCCATTTTCTAATCTACTTTTAAATTCATTTGTTTTTGCTTTTAACTCATCATCGCTTAAAGCAGCCATTTCGTCTTCTTTAGCAACAATTTGGTCAGCAATTTTTTCAAATCTTTTTAATTCTTTATATTCGGAATCAATTAATTTTCTAAATATTCCCATGTGTACTAACCTCCATCGTTATCATTTTACCATAAACTCTAGAAAAATAGCAAAATTTCTGCTATTTTTCTTGCTCTTTTAAAAAATTTCATGAGTTTTTATACGCCGATTTCTTTTTTGAATGGTATATTTTGCTATATATGTATAATCTTGTTCTGTACAACTTAACATTTGATTAAAAACTTCTTCTATTTCTTCATCAGAAAAATATTGTCGATAATAGTCTAAAAATTTTTGATATTTATTCTCTTCTCTATCCTGAATATTTATTAGAGCTTTCCATAATTTATATTTATATTTAGTTAAATGTTCTTTGTTTTCTATGATATAATTAATTAAAATTTCTTCATAGTTTCCTTTTCTAGTTTCTTCAGTAATGTATAGATTTTCCGTAATTTTGAATTTATCATAATTTAACATATTTTCATTATAAAATGGATTTTGAGAAACAAAACTACTTTTTAAAAATTTTATTATAATATCCTTATCTGTTTTTTCATTAAATTTCTTTTGATATAGAGTTTCATAAATTTTTATAATTTCTTTTTTTAATTCTTTACTTTCTATTAAAGAGACTTTTTCTTCGACATTATACTCTATTTGATATAATTTTTCTGTTTTTTTCTTTAATTCCTTTATTTCTTTATTATATTTTGGAAAACAAATTTCTAAATCTTGCCATATTTGATTATAATTTTTTGAAAACAAATTTTTTTCGATACTGTTATTTTGTAATAATTCATTAAGTAAGGCAAAAAGTGCTTTTATATCTTCATAAGAATGATCCTTACTAATAAAAGAATTATAAATTTCTTCATATAACGGTTTATTTTTTAAACTTTCTAATCCCCAAGAACGATCAGCATGAATTTTCTCGTGAAAAACCGTATGTAAATTTGTTGCTTCTATTTTCTTTTCTTTATTATCATAAAATCCTAAAATTGCTAAATATTCTTTATTTGTAGGTTCTGGTATATTTTTTATTTTAATATATCTTGATGAAAGAAGTGTATTTAAATAATCTGTTCCTTTATAATATTTAATATACTGATTTACATATTCCTTATAATTTTGAAGTAAACTTTCTTTTATTGTTTCCTCAATATTTTCATTTTTAGATAGTTGTAATTCTATATCCTGTAACAATTGTCTTTCTTTTTCTTCTTTGGATAGAGAATTCCAATCTAATGTTATTTTTACTACATTTGGATTTTCTAAAAAGAAAACAACAGGATAATATTTTTTTAAAAATACTTGATAAATCAAGAATATGCTTAAAATAATAAATCCAACTAAGAAAATTTTTTTATGAAATTTTTTCTTTTTCAATATAAAAACCCCCTTGAATTGGGAGTTATCCTACTACTTTTTATTTAAAAATGCAAATTTTACTTTTCAATTTATTTCAAAATATATTTTAATATCATTTTCTTTCAATTGGTAAAATAATAAAAAAAGCCATAAAGGCTTAATTTGTATTAATAATTCCGTATGATCCGTCTTTTCTTTTATATAACACAGAAACACTTTCTGTATCTATATTTTTAAATACAAAGAAATCGTGATCAACTAATTCCATTTGTAAAATTGCTTCTTCTTCATCCATTGGTCTTAATTCAATTGTTTTTCTTTTAACAATTGCTGAGTCCTCTTCCTCATCTTCCGGTATATCTATCATCATCTCATATTGTAAAACATCTTTAAATTTGCGGCGCATTTTTGTTTTGTTTTTGCGTATTTGCCTTTCTAATTTATCTATTGTAAGATCAATGGCTGTATATAAATCACTTTCAGAAGTCTCAGCTCGCAAAGTGAATTTTGGAGTTGGGATAGTTACTTCAATAATTTGTTCTTTATTTCTTACGCGAACTACAACATATGCTTTTAATTCCTCTGGATTTTCAAAGTATTGATCAAGCTTTCCTAACTTTTCTTCAATTTGGCTTTTGATTGCCTCAGTTATTTTCACTTTGTCTCCCCGAATATCTATTCTCATGACATCACCTTCCTTAGTTTCATTATATCAGAAGTGCGAGAAAAAAACTACTAAGTTTTAGTAGCTTATGTGTTAATTAACCGTATATAATACTTCTTCAACATCGATAGCTTGTAGTCCTTTTGCAGTTTCAATCAATTTAAAATCAACAATATTTCCCTCTTTTAATGTCTTATACCCATCTTTTCTTATTGCTGAATAATGTACAAAAATATCTTCTAAATCACCATATTCGATAAATCCGTACCCTTTCGTATTGTTGAACCATTTTACAGTTCCTCTTAACATCAAAATTCACTCCCTTCCTATTACTTTTTACTTCTGGTACTACTTTATCATGACTATGCATAAACTACAATTAAAATCTATCGACAAATTCTGCAGCATTTGGCAAATTGTTTAATTTAACACATAAACCACGATAGACCTGATTATACTCTTTTTAATTTTAGATATCTATAGTTTTTCTTAAAACGCTCATTTTTGGCAGTAAGATGCATTTTTATAACTTAAAATTTAGTATTTTCTATATCTTGATTTTGTTTATATGCTTTTGGTACCCTGAACAATTTTTTGGGAGTTATTTGTGGTAATCTTGTGTCCGTTGGGTAGTGATGGTATGAAAAAGAAATTTATAGAAAAAACTATGAAAACAATCAAAACACAAAAAACACTCAACGTAATTGAAGAGAAAAAGATGCGTTACGGTTTAGAAGCATTTTATAATTTAATTACTAAAATTATTGTTTTATTCATCTTAGCTTTAATATTTGACTTGCTTTTTGAATTTTTCTTACTCTCTTTAATATATTCTACAATGCGACTGTATGGATTTGGATTACATGCTAAAACAAGTCTACAATGTTGGTGCACCACTTTACCTGTTTATATAGGTGGCTGCTTATTAATTAAATATATGGTTATACCTGAATTCACTGCAGGAATTATATGGATATTTGGATTTCTTTCTTTTTTACTTTTTGCTCCGGCGGATACTCCAGCAAGACCTTTAATTCATAAAGAAAAAAGAATTCGTGCAAAAGTATTATCTTTAATTATATTAGTAATGTATTTAGTTCTATATTTATATCAATTTAATCCTGTTATTAATAATACCATTTTATATGCTTTATTGATGGAAAGTATTGTTATTAATCCTTTAATATATAAACTTACAGGTACTACATTTAATAATTATAAGTACTTTCAAAAAAATATGGTTTAAACTTTTTAATAAATTTAAACAAATCATTAGAAAGGAAGTGTATTATGTTTTTCGTAGATATGTTATCAGGAATTGCTAATCTTTTTTCAAGATCAATTTCATCAGCATGCTTTTTTTTAGTATTTGATGAACCTGTTGTAGATAAAGATATTTTATAAGCAAATTTTTTCCAGTCATTACGACTGGTTTTATTTTTCATTAAAATTAATATTGAATTATTATATAACATAGTGTTTCTTTAAGTTAACATGTCTTTTTAAGAATAAATTTTGTTATGAAAATGGATTCGTACTTATATTTAAAAAAATAAAGATATATTTTTATTTTTAATTTTAATTTCTTTTTTTATTTACTTTTAATTGATAGAAAAATTTATTTTCTTTAATATAAGTTGAAACCTTTATTGCATTGAATTTAAATATTGAAAATAAGCCTAATCCATGTCCTTTTTCTTTTGATGTATAATTTTTATTTCCTAATTCATCTAAATCTATTACACCTGAAAAAGTATTAACAATTGAAAGAATTATCTTTTCATCGTCATCATGAATATCTATATAAATTATTTTTTCCTTACTTTCTTTAGCGGCTTCAATTGCATTATCTAAACCAACACCTAACGCTTCACAAAATAAACTATAATCTCTTGCAGATACAACTTCAATAATATTATTTTTTATATGATTAGATACAGATATTTTTATCTCTTTTGAATCTATATTATAAATTTTTTCGAAAATTATACCGTTTATGCCGCTGGGTAATTTTTTAAAATCTTTAGGCATTTTCATTATTGATTGAAATTTTAAAATTAGATTATTTATTAAAACCTTTGTTTTTTTATTCGAAACACTTTTTAAGCCATTTAAATTTGCAATCAAATTATGTTTTAGTATTCTGTATTCATCAATTCTTTCAATATAAAACTCATTATTTTTCGTTAATAATGTTATATTTTCTTTCAAGAAAATGATTTGAGCTTGTTGATAAATAAAAAATAAAATTCCAACTAAAAAGAAAATAGAGATTAATAATACCGTTGTTGATACTGAAATTGTATTAATATTTTTTAAACAGTATGATGCTAATCCTATATAAAACAATACGACAAATACTAATATAAATATAAAATAATTTATTTTTAAAAAGTATTTTTTTATTTTATTGATTAGATTTATTATTTTTTTCGATTTTCCTAAACATAGAAATACTATTGCAATTATTAATGAACCTAATGTTTTATAAATCATTATATTGCTTTCATTTACAACAACTATTTTATTAAAAATATTCATAGTAGTTATATCTAAAAGAATAGCTAGTGCCCATTCTATTATTGAATAATATATTAAATCGCGATTACTAAGTGATAAGAAGTATTTACTTATTATAGCAATTATTATCAATGATATTAAAGTTGATATTTCAGTAGCTATCATATTTATTGTTGCAATGTATACTACTGTATATATAATTAAAAAAGATATTAATAATTTCTTTTTAATATATTGTTTTTCAGAAATTTTCTTTATAAAATCTAGAAAACTATACAGCATAAAGATGCCGACTATGATATACAAAAACTTAATCATTTTTCAATCTCTTTCTTATATTTCTTTGAAAGTAATTCTACTTTTTCTCCAGTATCTAAGATAAAATAGCCTTTAGAATAATTTCTTTCTACCATTCTATCTTTATTAGCTATACAACTTTTATGTGTTCTTACAAAACGCTCATCCAATAACTCTAATAATTTTTCTAATGTCAAACTAGTTTTAAATTCATTATCGCAAGCATGAATTATACATTTCTTTTCTTCTTTTTCTATATATAAGATATTTTTCATATGTAGTTCTAATTCAACGTTATTTCCAGTAATTTTTAAAATTTTCTTATCATACTTTTTATTAATTATTTTCAAAATGTCTTCTTCTAGCCTTTTGTCCATATCCAAAAACTTTTCAATAAAATCAAATACTTCAAGTATATTTCTATGAACTGTTTCGAACATTTTATCATGACTAGTTACAAAAATAATTTCACTATCCCAATCATTTTCTCTAATCTTTTGAGCCACTTCAATACCACTAATGCTATTTTCTAGTTCTATATCCATTATATAAACTTTTCTTTGGGTTTGATCATTTATTTCTTTTTGCAGTTCTTTGTTATATTTTTCATAATATTTTACTTCGTAATCTTGATTGATATTAATGCTTATTTTTACTAATATCTTTTTAATTTTTTCTTGAATCGTTTTGCTGTCTTCTACCACTATAAATTTTATCATTTAAAACACTCTTTTCTTTTGATGTTTACTGTAAGCAATTATATCATATTTTTATATAAAAAAGAAATACCTAAATTAGGGTATTTTTGAAATTATATAATTTTTATAATTTTGAAAATAGTATATTTTTCTATTTTGTAATTTTATTACATATTTTGGTATTTTTTCATTACTTCCAAATAGATAAAAATTTGTATTCTTATAGTTTTTGATTATATAGTCTAAAGTTTTTTTAAAACCATTAAAAATATAAAAAGGATATACTCTTGTTCTTATATTTTTATTTACTTTTTTTATTAGAAGTAAGTAGCTATTATGAATATTTAAATAAATTTGATTTTTTTGGACTTCAAAAAATTTTTTTTCCTCGTAATATGTGATATGTGTTAATCCTAGATTATTTAAAGTTGTTAATAAAACTTCTTTATCAATATTCTCATAATTTCCTGGGATTATTATATGAATTTTTTTGCTTTTTAAAAAGGTTACCCATTTTTCTTTGTTTATGAATTTATATAAATTTTGTTCAAATAAGGTGATATCTTTTATTTTTCCATAAATCATTGATTCTTTTGGAAAAATTATTTCTTTAATACGATTATTTTCTTTATATTGAATAGTGTTTTCATATAGGTATAGAGTTATCATTTTGAAAAAAATCCCATTTGGGATTAATTTATTTCAGAAATATTTTTATCAAACAAAGTATTAGGATTTGTTAAAACACCATCAATATATGTTTCAAATAACAATGTTTCAAGTTTTGAAGAATCAATATTGCTCATTCCTGAAGTTGCAATTACTTGATTTTGTGTTATTTGGTCACCTTCTGCTACTTTGACTTCTCCTAATGTATAATATATCGCTGTAATTTTGTTGTCGCAGTCGACTGAAATCATATTTCCTAAAATTTCATCTTCTTTGATTTCTTTAACTGTACCATTTAATATGGATACTACATCAAATTTTTCATCACTTCCATACAAAATTCCAGTATTAGGCATGTAGGTATTTTCGTAAAAAATCAAAGCTTTTTCTTGGTTTTCAGCACTTTCTTCTTTATTATAGAATTCCTTAGTTACTGTTACTTTGTCACTAGTATAAGGTCTTACAATTTTTATTTCAGCTGTGGTATTATTCTCTTTATTTGTCGGATCGCTTTCACTTTCCTCAAAAACACTTGTACTATAATTGTAATCCTCATTATTTTCTTTTTGTTTTTCTAATAAGCTTTGACTTAAAAAGGTGATACTTACGACCATAATTCCTAAAACAACAAAATAAATTGCAGGCAATACATAACCTTTTAACTTTCTTTTTTTCATTTCTCTGTTCCTCCTCGTCTTTATTTTGGGTGGAACTTATTTTTTTATACCTATAAATTTGTAATTTCTGTATTTTGATAATAATATTTAACTATTTCTTCATAGGAATAGCCATCTTGAGCCATTCCATTTGCGCCATATTGACTCATACCAACGCCATGTCCATACCCTCTTGTTGTTATAGTAATATCTGATTCGTTTATTGTAATATCAAAATCTGTGGAACGCAATCCAAGTTTCGAACGCACCTCTGTTCCTTTAAATGTTTGACCGTTAATAATAATTGTTAAAACTCGATTTGCTTCACTTCTTGTTATATCTTGTATTTCAATCTTATCACAAGTTATTCCTAATGAACTGCAAAAGTCTTCTTTAGAAAAAGTAGTTGTATAACTATAGTTGTTAAGACTTTCGTTATCCCATTTCGAAGATACACTATTTAAATAAGGTAAGTCTTGGGCAAATACAAGCTCACAATTTTCTGTATATCCATTACTCATAGAAAAATAAAATGCGTTGATTATTTCTCCATTGTATGTAAGTACTTGTCCTTGTGTTTCTTCTACGGCTTTACGAATTTTTAGATAGTTGGTAAAAAAATTGACATTCCATTGAGTTAAAAGAGTTTTATTATCTTTATATGCTTGGTCTTTTACTCCTTTTATTAAATCATAATCTAAATTTCTTGTTTCTTTTTTATACATAGCAAATGTTCTTGCAGCTACGGCTTGGGCTTTTAATGCTTCTAATTCAAAGCTTGCAGGCATTTCAGCCGCGACAACACCTATAATGTAATCTTCTAGATTAATATTTGTGATTTCGTTTGTACTTTCATCTAAAAGTCTTATTACAATAGGTTCTTTTCCTTCTTCCATGACAATCGGTTCAGTTACCTTTTTGATTGATAAGCTTACAATAATTAAAATAGCCGTCAGCATAAGTACTACGGCTAATAATATTTTATTTCTCATAATTGGCTCCTTATAAAAATTCTAAAACAAAATTTGTTACAAGATATCCCATTACTAGACTTAATAATAATACCAATATTCTTGTTTCCCATATACGATTTTTTCTAATGATTTTCTCAAAATTTATTCCTGAGAGAGCAAAGGCAGACAGCATAGAAAAAAATATATATAAATAGATTTTATAATCCATTATATGCTCCATTTTCATAATCTATTATTTTATTTATTCTTCTAATATGTCTTTCTTCAGTTGCTGGTTTGGTATTTAAAAAAGTTTTGATAATATTTAAGGCTTCTTCTTTGCTAATTCCGCCAAACGCGATGACATTTGCCCCATTGTGATTTTTCGCATGATGAGCATCTTCTTCATTCACTACTCTTGCACAACGAATGCCTTTTACTTTATTTGCTGCGATAGAAATTCCTATACCATTTCCACATATTAAAATTCCTAAATTGGCTGGATCTTTTAAAACATTTTGACATACATCAAAAGCAAAATCAGGATAATCATCTTGTTCACTATTTTTTATAGAAGACATTTCAACATCTATACCTGCCTCTTTTAAGCTTTGAAATAAATAGTTTTCTAATTCCTTTCCTCGATGATCTGCTCCAATGAATAATTTCATTTTTTCACGCTCCTTATATTTTATTATATAATTTTTTGAAAATAAAAAAAAGAAAAACGACTTATTTTTCTTCTTGATTTATGTTATATTTACGATTAAATTTTTCAATCTTACCAGCTTTGATTGCTTTTCCTTGCTTTCCTGTATAAAAAGGATGACATTCTGAGCATACTTCTACTTCGATATGATCTTTTGTAGACATAGTTTTAAAAGATGCTCCACAAGCACAAGTAACAGTTACTTCTTTCATTTCTGGATGAATATTTGCTTTCATAACAACTTACTCTCCTTTCGCCATACCCAAAATTTGGGCATAGAAATTTCTTTTCCATAGTATTATATCATATATTTTTTTTGAAGCAAGAAAAAATAATGACATATTTCAAGAAAAATGTAAAACTTTTTCTTTTATAAAGTTCGACATAAGCTTTGAAATTCATTTCTCATTGTTGCTTCATCTTTTTTAGTTATCTCTTTCATTAAGTAATTTTGTAATCCTTTTGCTAGATCTTTTGTATATAAATGATTTGGTTTTAGTACTTCTGGGTTAAAGCATTTACTTATTTCCAAAAATAAATTGATAAAATACTTCTTCTTTTCTTCACTAATGGGCCAATTTAAAATATAAGAACCTGTTGCTAACAAAAATTTCTTTTCTAATTCAGTTATCACTTCTCGATATTCATCCATAAGTTGCATTTCAATTACTCTATTTCTTAAAAATTTTAAATCATCAATTATATCTAATATGTTCGAATTTGGTTTTTGAGTATTTGACATTATTCCTTGTGGATTCATTCTGTAAAAATATACTTCTTCTTTGATTTTTAATATTTTATTAGCTTTTAGTAAAAGAGGAAATGTAAAAGCTACATCTTCGTATTTTTTTCCCTCTAAAAATCTTTCATTTTCTAATAATTCATGTTTAAAAAGACGATGGCAACAACTAGGAATTTCATATAAAAGGGTTGCTTTATTATTATTTATCGAATATTTGTTTTTCTGCATTTTTTTAGGAATTATACCTTCAAGTTCTCCGTCAAATAATTTTATTTCTCCTGAAACTATTTCTGTTTTATATGCTTTTGCTAAGTAATAAAAATCTATATACATATTTAATGAAATAATGTCATCTGAATCTACAAACCCAATATATTCCCCTTGTGCTTGTTTTAACCCCATATTTCTAGCTGCAGAACAACCTGTTTGATTTTCTAAATTTAATATTTTTACTTTAGATGGATATAGGGCTTCATATTTTTTTAAAATATCTAATGTAGTATCTGTACTATGATCATTTATACATAAAATTTCTATATCTTTTAATGCTTGATTTACTAATGAATCTAAACATGTGGAAAGATACTTTTCTACATTAAAACATGGAACAATAATTGATACTTTAGCCATAATACCCCCTCATTTATTGAAAGATATGCTATCAAAAGAACGCTTTTTTGTCAAACTATACTTTATCAATAATTTGCTCGCTTATATATTGATGGCCTTTATAGTTAAAATAATAATTTTCCTTTGTAAAAAAATAATCAGGTGTTTGAGTGATATTTTCAATATTTATAAATTTTATATTATAATTTTGACATATTTTTTCTAATTGAGTATTTATTATTTTACTTTGTTCTTTGTTGATTTTTAAAGTTGGATATAGACTAATTAAAAAAATATCTTTTTTATTGTAGATTCGTAGAAATTTTATAATTTTTTCCATGTTGTTTATGTATTCATCTATTATAGCTGTTGTTAATTCTTTTTTGTTATTTAATTCATACATTCCTAAAGAAATCGTTAATATTTTCGCCTTAGCGATAGCTTGTGTAATTGATGTATTCGTACTTTCTAACGTATAATTCGTTTGTAACTTTAATAATAGAGTTGTTGTTGTTTCTTCTGTATTTGAAAATTCTGTTATATATTCTTTTAAAATACTATTTTCTTCGTAATAATCTTTTAAATAATCATTGTAACTGTATCCTTGTACATTAAAAGCAGTTTCTCCTAGTGCTATTCCATCTCCTAAAGCAACAATATTCATATCTTCATGATAAAAGTTTTTATATATAAAAAATGTTGATACTGCTCCAAAGATGATGGTTAATAAAATGATTTTTTTCATAACATACACCTAGTAAATTTTATGAAAAAAAAGAAAAGTCATTCCTTCTCTTAAGTATAAATAAAAATTGTTTATATTACTTCTTAATATTTATCTTTTATTCTTCAATAATTTTGATATTTGCTCCTACATTAGATAATTTTTCTACGATATGTTCATAACCTCTTAGAATATGTTCAATGTCACTAATTTTGGTAGTTCCTTTAGCTATTAATCCAGCAATAATTAAAGATGCTCCAGCCCTTAAATCACTAGCTGTTACATCATTACCATAAAGTGGTGTTTTTCCCTTAATAAATGCCATTTGATTTTTGACTGTAATATCTGCTCCCATGGAATTTAGATATGGAACTTGTCCCATTCGATTTGAATGAATCGTTTCTTCTAAAATACTTGTTCCATCACATTGAGTCATTAATACGGTCATTGGTTGAGCTAAATCGGTTGGAAAACCAGGATATATTAACGTTGTAATATTAAAAGATGCCAGTCTATCCGCTTTATTTATTATTATATCATTTTCATCACTTTCAATTTTTACTCCAATTTCTTGTAATTTACTTATTAATGAGGTTAGATGTTCTTTTATCACGTTTTTAATTGTTAGACGTTCTCCTATAAGTGCTCCTAAAATGATATATGTTCCAGCTTCAATGCGATCTGGAATTACTTCAACCATGGCTTTATGCAAGTAATTTACTCCTTCAATTGTAATTTTACTTGTTCCAGCTCCACGTATTTTAGCTCCCATATTATTTAAAAATGTCGCCACGTTAACAATTTCTGGTTCTTTAGCCGCGTTGTTAATTATGGTTGTACCTTCTGCTTTTACTGCAGCAAGCATAACATTGATTGTTGCTCCAACACTAGCAAAATCA
Organism: uncultured Bacilli bacterium; assembly: GCA_904374795.1. Classification (GTDB taxonomy): domain Bacteria; phylum Bacillota_I; class Bacilli_A; order RF39; family UBA660; genus Ventrenecus. The sequence continues at coordinate 46,945 of CAJFEV010000007.1, read as the reverse complement.
AAATATACTTTGTTTCCAACTAATTTGTCTGCTTTAATAATATATTTATTTTCTTCTTCAATAATCGTTGCTCCTAATGCTTTAAAACCTTTTAAATGAAAATCAATTTTGCGATTTCCAATTTTGCATCCTCCTGGAAGAGAAATTTCTACGTATTTATTTCGGCCAAGAAGTGCTCCCATAAAATAGTAGGAAGCACGAAGTTTTGAAGATAGTTCTTCTGGAATATAAACGTTTTCTATATTTCTTGAATCAATATGTAAGGTATCTTTATCTACTTGTACTTTTCCATTTAATTTTTCAATAATTTTAATTAAATTATCACGGTCTGAGATTTCTGGTACACTATAAATTGTTGTTTCTTCATCACAAAGAATAGCCGCTGGAATTAAGGCAACCGCACTATTTTTCGCTCCTGAAATCGAAATTGTACCACTTAATGTATTCCCACCTTGAATGATAATTTTTTGCATATGATCCCGTCCTTTTTTCTTTACTACTATATCAAAATTTCTTTTATTTTTAAAGTTTTTTCCCTTTTATTTACATATATGAAAGATTCCTAAAATCACTAAAAGAATAAAGCCTAGCAAACTTGCTTTATTTCCTAATCTGTTAGAAACAAAGCTTCCAATACTTAATCCAACCCATGTAAAAGTAAAGCTTGTTACCGAAAACAAAAACATAGCTAAAACCTTATTTTGAGTAATTGCTGTTAGAGCTAGACCTGTTGAAAAAGCATCTATTGAAACTCCGAATGCAAATAAAAACATGCCTAAAAATGATAAATCAATAGTTGCATCTTCTTCTTTTTTAATCATATCCATTAATAGATTTCCAGCAATAAATAAAAGAATACATCCTAAAAACAAATTGCTATTTAACTCAAAAAAAGTCATGATTTTATCGCCTAGAATATTTCCTAACAAAGGCATGATGAAATGCATTATTCCTACTAATATAGCTAACTCTAAACTTTTTTTCTTTTCTAAATTGTATGTTCCTACCCCTAAAGATAAAGAAAAAGTATCCATGCTTAATGCTACCCCAATTAGTAATATATTTAGTATTTCTTTCATAAAAAATCCCCATTACATTTTATGGGGATAAGTATCTTTTTATGATGTATATTTTTCAATTATTTCTTGAACATAAAATTTGTAATTTATATCATTTGTATTTTCGTTTTTTGCTTCTAATAAACATAATGGAGGAAACATTACACACCACCAATTGTTTCCTACGCCATTACCTAAAGTAATGACTAAAGATTCATATTCACCGCTTGGATAAGTTACTCCATGATATTCTTTTTCCGGAAAATAGTTTACTCCGAAGGAAATTTTATTATCTGTTGTATACTGATTTACAATTTGTTGTATATTATCCATATTCTCATTGATTAACTTTTTTGCTTCTTCACTATTTTTTGCTTCTAGCATTAATTTATTTACTTCTTGTTCAATAGCGTCTTTTACTTTCATTTTTACTTCTTGATCTATTTCTTCATTACTGTTAGCAATTACTCTGAATCGTATCGCATCCGTTGGAATTAAAATTTCTTCTTTATTTATATATCCATATAATAAGAAAAAAACAAACAAAATAGGAATCATTTTTTTCATTTTCTCACCTATTTTGTTTATGGGAAGAATTTTCCTTTTTTATTCAAATTCCATAAAAATGTAACGATTTCGATTCGTTAAATCTTTTTCAATAAAAATTTTTTTTGTGGATAAGTATTTTAAAGCTAAAGATTTTATCTCTTCTCCTTCACTCATTCCTATTTCAAAGGCTACTAATTTTGGCATTGTGGATAACTTGCTGATATTTTTTAGAATCTCCTCATAAAAATATAAGCCATTATTTTTAGCAAACAAAGCATTTTGAGGTTCATATTTTGTTTCTTCTCCTACTGGTTCTGTTTCTTTTACATAAGGCGGATTACTAATAATTACATCATATCCTTCTAAATTTGTATTTATCATATTTTCTATTTTGTATTCAATTTCTACTTGATTTTTTAAAGCATTTTCTTTAGCTACTTCAATGGCTTGATTTGAAATATCTATACCTGTTACGGTACAAGAAAGATTCTTTTTTAAAGCAATGGCTATACATCCACTTCCTGTACCTAAATCGATGATTTTTGGATTTTGAATATTTAAAGCTTTGATTTTTTTAATTGTTTTTTCAACTAATAATTCTGTTTCAAAACGAGGAATTAAAACTCTTTCATCTACATTAATTATGGTGTTTAAAAATTCAACATTTCCAATTAAATACTGAACAGGATAATGATTTTCTAATTTTTTGAGGATTTCATTTATATTTTGTGGATATTTTTCTTTTAAAATTTTCCAATCTGTATCTGTTATAAAATCAGGTTTCATAATATTCTTCTTTCTTTTTTTATAAATCTTTATAATTTATACATTCTTTCTAAAAAATCTATATTTTCTTCTAAAAGAATAGAATAATTTTCTCCTAAGATACTTTTTAATCTTTCAAATTTTCGAATAAATTCTTTGCTTTCAAATGTAAATAAGTCTAAATAATAAAGTAGTATATCTTTAGTAATCGTTACATTTTTATTTAAATATTCAATTATTTCGTTCATATTTTTTTCATCAAGAGATTCTAACATACTAGGTTCAAATGTTTCATAAATTTGAGCTAGTTCTTCTTCATCTAAATAATTTTTTAACATAATTTTACCTCTCTTATTTTTTCTTGTTCTACTAACAATTTTAAATCAATATGGTATTTTTTCTTTAGAACACTTGGAGCAACGGAAAAAACAGGATGTAGTTTTTCATTCATGATTTAAAGGTATTTGATTATCTTGTAAATAATGTATTAAAGCAAGTAATTGTATTTTCGATTTTCTTAAAAACGATGTTGTAATCCATTCTTCAATCCCAAAACTTTCAGCTACTTCAATAGCATCTGCTATTCTTTTATTGGAAATAGTAAATATACTTGGTGTAAGTAGTTTATTTTTCATCTTTCCAGTATGAAAGCAATAATTTGGTTTGAATTTCTTGGGCATTACTATTCCATATACTTGATGTGAGTAAGCCTTGATATCTTGAGTCTTCCCATTCTCTTAAACTCAATATTATTTGGACTTCTTCAGCATTACTATTCCATATACTTGATGTGAGTAAGCCTTGATATTTTGGGTCTTTCCACTCTTTTAAGCTTAATATTGTTTGAATTTCTTGGGCATTACTTTGCCAGATATTTGATGTGAGTAAGCCTTGATATTTTGGATCGTTCCAATAAGGTAAATTGAGAATTTCTAGTATAGTATTATAACTACATAAATATAAATAGTCACATTTTAAATGTTCTAAATTTCTCTTTTTTAGTTCTTTATCTATTAATATTCTTTCTTCTGGATACATACTTTCTCCTCTTTCTTTTAAAAAAACAGGATTATTCTCCTGCTAGTTTTCTTTTTAGATCTTCAGTAATTAACGCTTCAATTATTGGATCTAATTCCCCATCCATTACTCGATCTAAAGACATTACAGAAAATCCAATTCGGTGATCTGTAACACGATTTTGTGGATAATTGTATGTTCTTATTTTCTCGCTTCGATCTCCTGTTCCTATTTTGCTCTTTCTTGTATTACCTAATTTTTGTTCTTTTTCTTGTTCCATTAAATCATAAAGTTTTACTCGCAATATTTTCATAGCTTTTTCTTTATTTTTTAATTGGCTTCGTTCATTTTGACAAGTAACTACTGTATTGGTAGGTAAATGAGTAATACGAACGGCAGAATTGGATGTATTTACGGATTGGCCACCTGCGCCACTTGAATGGTAAACATCAATTTTTAAGTCACTTTCCTTAATTTCAATATCCACATCTTCTACTTCTGGCATGACTAATACTGTAGCTGTTGAAGTATGTACTCTACCTTGTGTTTCGGTTACTGGAACACGTTGAACTCGGTGAGCTCCACTTTCATATTTTAATTTACTATAAACATTTTCTCCTTTAATGGTGCATTCCACTTGAGAAAATCCTCCGGATGTTCCTTCTACTTGATGATTAATCTCTATTTTCCAGCCTTGTTTTTCAGCATAGTATGTGTACATTCTTAATAGGTCACCAGCAAAGATATTAGCTTCATCTCCACCTGCTGCACCTCTAATTTCCATGATAATATTTTTCCCGTCGTTTTCATCTTTAGGAATTAATAAAATTTCTAATTCATGATTTAATTGTTCTAATTTTGCCGTATTTTCTTCAATTTCTAATTCAGCCATCTCTCTTAATTCTGGATCATTTATGACTTCTTTTGCTTCTTTTAAATGTTCTTCAGCAGTTTCATATTCTTTATACTTATCAACAATTTCTTTTAAATCACTTTGTTCTTTTGATAAAGCTTTAATTTTATTGAAATCGCTCATAGTTTCTGGATCCATTAAAAGAGTTGTTATTTCTTCATATCTTTTTTTTATGCTTTCTAATCTTTCTTTCATAATCTTTTCCTTTCTATTTGTTTTTTTACTTTTAAGAAAGGTAGCTAAAGATTTTCTTCGTCTTCATCAATAATTACTAAATCTTTTAAATCATCATCTGTAGTATCATCATCAGCTTCTTCATCATAGAATACATCTTCTGACTCTTCTTCTTCCGTAACTGGTTCATCTTCAATTACATCTTCATATTCTTCGTCATCATCTTCAATAACTGGTTTCTCACTATGACGTGTACGAAGATCCCAGTAACCGTCTTCTAACATGATAAATTTTTTATCTGTTGTTAGAATTTCAAAAAAATCAGCAATATGATCTTCATATTCTTTTTGAGATAAACCTAATGCATCACAAATTTTTTGAAATAAATCTGTAATTTTCATTTTTTTCTTAGATTCTTCTAAGATAATATAAGCGATATCATCATATCCCATTAATTCTAATTCTTCTTTTGGTATATCTTTTAATTTCATAATTATTCTCCTCACATTTTCTTAGGTATTTTAATACTTAATAAAGTTAACATTTCTTTAATAACTTTATTTCCTAAATTAAGTACAAATAACCAACTTTCTTTTTTCTTTTTATCTTCTAGATTATTTATATGATTCTTTTCATAAAAAGCGTTCATATTTACACATAAATCATATAAATAGTTTGCAAGTACAGATGGTAATCTTGTACTATAACTATATTTTAAAGTATTTTCCAAATCTAATAACTTTATTCTTAAATCTCGATCTTCCTTATTATATATTTCTGTTTCTTCAAGTTCACAGGCTTCGGTTTCTTTTTCTAAAATGCTCGCTATTCTTAAATAAGTATATAAGATATAAGGACCTGTTTTACCTACTACTTCAGAAAATTTGTTTAAATCAAAGATATAATCTTTTTCTCTATTGTTTTGTAAGTCAGCAAATTTAATGATTGCATTTACTAGTATATCTAAGTCTTCTTCTGTCATGTTGTCATTTTTTGGATTTGATGTTAAGAAGGCATTTTTTGTTTCTTTAAACAAAGAATCTAATTTTGGAGCGCTTCCAGCTCTAGTTTTGAATGGTTTGCCATCAGAGCCATTAACTGTTCCAAATCCGAGATGTTCAAAAGTAATCGTGTCTGTATATCCTAGTTTTTCACATACTCTAAATAATTGCTTAAAGTGAAGACTTTGACGCATATCTGTTATATAAATCATATTGTCTGGATGAAAATCTTCTATTCTTTCATAAATCGTGCCTAAGTCAGTTGTTCCATAAAGATAGGCTCCATTACTTTTTTGATAAATTAATGGTGGAATTTCTAATTCATCTTCTGGTTTAGATACTTCAACAATCTTAGCTCCATTACTTGTAGTTAATAAATTCTTTTTATTTAATTCTTCTGTTACCTTATCTATATAAGGATAGGCATCGGATTCTCCATACCATAAATCAAAATGAACATCTAAATATTCATAGATTTTTAAAATATCTTTTCCTGATACTTCACGAATTATTTTAAAATACTCTTGATATTCCGCATTTCCATCTTGTAGTTCTTTTGTTATTTCAGCACATCTTTCTTTTACTTGTTCGTCTTCTTTGCATAATGCGCTCATTTTTGGATAAATTTCGTCTAAAATCTCAATCGTAATATCTTCTTTTGCTATATTTTCTTTTTGTAACCCATATATTACTTGACCTATTTGCAAACCATAATCCCCTAAATGAACATCTCCAATGACATCATGACCAAAATATTTTAGGATTCTTTTAATGGATTCACCAACAATAGCACTTCTTAAATGACCCACATGAAGAGGTTTGGCAATATTTGGTCCACCATAATCAATAATAATTTTCTTTTTCTCTGGCATATGAATATTGAATTTTTCTTTATAAAACATATCTTTTAAACGTTCATTTATAAATTTGTTACTTAATGTAAAATTTATGAATCCAGGTTTAACTGCTTCTACTTTAGAAAAATCTTCTTCATCTTTATATATTTTTAAAAACTTACTCACAATTTCTTCACTAATTTCATATGGAGATTTTCTGGCTATTTTGGCATAAGCAAAACAACCATCAAATTGATAATCACATAATTCTTTTCGATTAGAAACAATGATTTTTGCTTGTAAATCATAGTTTAAATCATTTAATACTTTTTGAAGTTTTTCTTCTATATATTCTATTATCACTTTTCTCTTCCTTCCTCCAATTCTATTGTTAAAACATTTTCATGATCATCGGTTTCAATAAAATAGGATAACTGGATTTCATTTTTATTCGTCAATAGATTAGCATACTCTACTAAAACTTGCAAGTTATATTGTTCTTTTTTTAAAGTAATTTGACTTTTTTGATTTTCAATATCTAATAAAAACGCATATTCATCGTTTTCTCTTAGAAATTTTTTGGTTTGTAAATTTACACTATGATTCATATCATTTAATTGAAAACTTAAAATATTATTTTCTAACAATGCTGGAATATTTTCTTCATTTATAACTATATTTTCACCATTTTTTAACGTTATTTTTAAAATATATTCCATGGGTCACCTCACTTAACCGGAACATTATATCATGGAATACCAAGAAAAAAAAGGATTATTTGTACTCCTTTTTTGTTCGAATTTTAGTTAGTATTTCACTTACTTTTGTTGTATCTTCAATTTCTTTTAATCCTTTAAGAATTGATGTTAATTCTTGTCTTTTTTGATGTAATGCTTTGATATTTTTCTCACTTTTTTCTTTTTTTATTTGATTTATAAGTTGTTTTCCAATATAACCATATGGCTCTAGAGCATCGCATAAATCATCAAAGAAGTATTCATATCGCGAATTTTGACAACGTTCAGGAATGCTCATTTCTTTTCTAATTCTTCTTAATATTGCTTCGGCTTTTTTCATTGTTAATTTAAATTCTTCTGTTCGTATAAGCTCGGAAAGATCATCAAGATTAATTTTTCGAATTATAATTATATCATCTATATCTCGTACTTTTTGTGGAATATTTAATTGTAGATATAAATCATAAAATACATCCTCAAATGAAATTTCATCTAAAAAATTAAAAGAAAGAACCGATTGCTTTTCTTTTGGATTTTTTGGATTACTTACTAGAATATTTTGTACATCAATTAACTCATATAGATTTAATAGCCAAGTAATTTCTAATCCGTTATCCATATATAATAGTTCTTGTTGAAATGATTTTTCGTTGCTACGAAACGCTTGGAATAATTCTTCTGTTTCACACATGTCATCAAATATTTCTACTAAAGTTAGTGTATCCCAAGTACTTAAGATTAAATCTTTTAGCATTTCACATCTATCCATTAAAGACATTTTAGAAATTAAAAATTTATTTTGCCATGAAATACGAACTTCTTTATCTGGAATGACTCTTGTTTCTAAAAAAATGTTTTTGATCTTTGAGATATCATGTATTTTTAAGTATTCTAAAATTTTTTTTAATTTCTCATTTTGTTCTATTAATATGTTAATTTCATGTTGTAGTTGTTCCATTTTTAATTCATCTTGTTCTTTGTATGTGATTCTTTTTGTTTTTGAATCTAGTATACAATTTTCCATAGATATTTTGTTTTTTTCTCTACATAATTGTTTTTTAAGGGATTCATTTTTTATTATCAAATTTTTAATGTATTCTAATATATCTATATTTTTATAAGATATGTTATTTTCTGGTTGAGAAAATATGTTCAAAAAATTATTTAAAATTGTTTCGCCATATACACTTGTTGAATCAATTTTTCCTAATTTTACATCTTGAAAATATGCATATAAATCCATTAATGCCATTACAGCTTCATAATTTGCTTTGTATGACTCTTTAAGAGTTGATAATTCTGTTTCTTCATTTTTTCTCATCAAAAATCCTTCTTTCTTATCTTTATTAAAGCATATTTTTCTATATTAAACAATTTTTTTCTTATATTTTTTTCTTTTTGATTCATACTAACTTTAGGTGTTTTGCATGAAAAAATTTAAATTTATATGTCGATTGCTTCTTTTTTTCCTTTTAAGTGGAATTATTGTTTTAACTGGTATTTATGTTTATGCATTTTTTTCACCTAAATTAGAGCTTAAAAATATGGGAAAGGTTTTTATTTATGATTATGAAAATAATTTGGTTTATCAAGGTTCTGGTTCTAACGATTGGATTAGTTTAGAAGATATCTCTCCCAATTTAATTAATGCTGTTATTAGTGTAGAAGATAAAAACTTTTATAATCATCATGGTTTTGATTTTTTAAGAATTGGAAAAGCTTTTCTTACGAATATTCAAAAAAATACTAGAATTGGAGCTTCAACCATTAGCCAACAATATATTAAAAATATGTTTTTAACTTTTGACCAAACTTGGGCTAGAAAAATAGAAGAAGCTTTTTTAACTGTTGAATTAGAAGTTCATTATAGTAAAGATGAAATTTTAGAAGGATACTTAAATACGATTAACTATGGCGAGGGAAATTATGGAATTGAAGATGCTAGTCATTATTATTTTAACAAAAGTAGTAAAGATTTGACTTTGGAAGAAGCATTGATGTTAGCTGGAATTCCTAAAGCACCAAGTATTTATAATCCTGTTAGCGATTATGAGGCTTGTATTGAAAGGGCTTGGATTGTTGCACTTACTATGTTAAATAACGGATATATTACAGAAGAAGAATATAATAATTTATTTCAAGAAGAAATTCCTATTTATGGAAAAAGAACACAGAATAATTCGCAAACGATTCTTTATTATCAAGATGCTGTAATGGAAGAGCTTGCTGAAATCAAAACGATTCCTACTTCTTTAATCGATTCCGGCGGCCTTAAAATATATACAACATTTGATATGAATGCTCAAACAAAGATGGAAGAAAATATTTTAAAATATATGGGAAATCAAGAGGAATTGCAAATTGCAAGTGTTATGGTTAATCCCCAAACTGGAGGTGTTTTAGCTTTAACTGGTGGGCTTAATTATGCGAAAAGCCAATATAACCGCGCGACTCAAAGTAAAAGGCAAGTTGGAAGTACTATGAAACCTTTTTTATATTATGCTGCTTTAGAAAATGGACTTGTCTCTTCTTCTACTTTTAAAAGTGAAAAAACGACTTTTTATTTTTCAAATGACCAAAGCTATTCCCCAAATAATTATAACGATATTTATGCAAATGAAGATATTACTATGTCTGCTGCCATTGCTTTTTCGGATAATGTTTATGCGGTTAAAACTCATTTGTTTTTAGGCACCGATGTTTTAATCGATACAGCTCATTTAGCGGGTATTAAAGAGGAGCTTGTTGGCAATCCTTCTCTTGCACTTGGAACTAGTGAGCTTAACATGATGGATTTTGCCACAGGATATACTACTTTAGCTAATGGCGGAAATCAAAAGGAACTTTATTTGATTGAGCGAGTAGAAGATTTAAATGGAAATGTTTTATATCAACATAAAGATAAACAAAATTATGTCTTAAATAGTAACAGTGTTTATATTTTAAATGAAATGCTTACTAGCACAACAAATTCTGCTTATACGGATTATACAACTCCTACTGCTTTATCTTTGGCCTCTAAAATGAGTCGTAAGTATGCTTTAAAAACTGGAACAACAAATACGGACTCGTGGGTTGCAGGATATAATCCTGAGCTTTTAATGATGGTATGGATTGGAAATGACGAAGCAAAAGAGATTGATAGTACAGCTAGTTATTATTCGAAAAACATTTGGCTAGATACAATGGAGGCTTATTTAGAAGGACATGAGGCAGTTTGGTATGAAAAGCCTCAAAATGTTATTGGACTTATTCGTAATGGAATAACTGGTGAGGAAGATTTAGAGGGAAAAAATAGTACAGTATTTTATTATGTTAAAGGTTCTGAAATAAAATCTGTATCAGCAAATAAAGAAGAAAACGACTCGTAATTAGTCGTTTTCTTTTATTGTTATTGTCATTTGATAATTTCCATTTAAATCTATTTCATCTAGAGAAATTTGAAATCCTTGTTTTTGCATTTTTTCTATTAAATCACGAACTTCATTAATAGCCGTTTTCAAATCTATTCCTTTTTCCTCTTCAACCATTTGCTTATAATTCGGGTCTAATTTAATAACGGAATCCATTGGGTCAACAATTTTTTCAGTTGAAGTTTCTTTAATTTCTTCGATTTTATTATTTTCTGGAACTTGAGAATCCGAAAATAAAAATGGCATAATTACTTCGTCTTGTGGTTGTTGATTAGCTGGTGATGGTGTTGGAGCTGGTGAGCCAAGATCATCTAAAACTTCTATTTCATCCAATGATGTACTTTCATTTTGAATTGGTGATGGTGTTTCAATCATTTGCATATTTGCGGCTTCATCTTCTAAAAAGTTAAAAAATTTGTTTGGAATACTTTTTTGTTCTTCTGGTTTTATTTCAGAAATATTGTCTTTTTGTTCAATTTCCATATTTTTATCCTCTTTCGTTGATTCTTTTTGGTTTATATCACTAGCGTTGCTGATTATTTTATTTACGTCTGGAGAAATGTTTACTAAAGGAACATCTTCATTTACTTCCCCTTTAGCTTTTTTTATTTCCAAGTCTAATTGACGAACAGTAAGGCGTTTGGCAAGAATCTTTTGAAGCCATTGTGCTTGTTCTTCTTTTGGAAGAACTAATAAGCTTCTAGCATGACGTTCACTAATTTTTTCTTGTAATAATGCATCTTGAACTTCTGGAGCTAAATTTAAAAGTCTCAATTTATTTGCAATAGAACTTTGACTAACACCCATTTTTTCTGCAAGTTGCTCTTGAGTCATATATCCACGGTCTAATAAATTTTTATAAGACTTTGCTTCTTCAATTGGTGTTAGATTTCTTCTTTGAATATTTTCAACTAACGCAATTTCAGCACTTTTATTATCATCAATATCAGATATAATTGCGGGAACTTGTCTTAATCCTGCCATTGTTGCGGCTTTAAATCTTCTTTCTCCTGCAATAATTTCATATTTATTTCCTAATCTTCTTAAAACTAAAGGTTGAATAATTCCATGTTGTTTAATAGATTCTGATAATTCTTTTAATCCTTCTTCATCAAATGCTAACCGTGGTTGAAAACGATTTGGTATTATATCTTCAATTGCTACTTGAAGTACCTTTTGTTCTGTGTTCACAAAAATCAGCCCCTTACCGCCTATTTTATCTATATATCATTTTAGCAATAATTTCCAAAATAGGCAATATTAATTTAAAATTTTGTTAAAATTCTAGTTTTTTCTTCCCATTTTCTATTACAAATACTATAATTAATTTATGGTAAATTTCTATGTTTGAAAAATATAAAGGTACAATTGATCTTTTTAAAGTGATTTATGATGAATATCATTATCAAGCGGTATCTTTAGAGGATCTTTATTCTAAGCCATATATAGAATTAGAAGTATATGGTGTAGATGCTTTGTGCTGGATTACTTTTCAAGGTGAAAAATACTTATTTAAAGATATTTGGGGAGAGTTAATTTCTGAAGAATTTGCTAAATTATTTGGGTTTCTTTGTGCTTCTTATCGATTTACAGCATTTGGGGATCGTTATGGTGTGATTACGAAGAATTTTTTAAAAAACAAGGAAATTCATAATATATTAGATGATCAGCAATTTTTGTCGCTTTATCAAATTCCTCCCTCTTTTTTAAAGCTGGATTCTTATGATCAAAAAAGATATATTTTTAATTATTTAAACAATTTAGATAAAATTTGGTCTATTATTGAAAATAATAAAAAAATTCATGCAGATGAGAGTCAAAATATTATTTCTTCCTTACTTAATCTTTTGATTTTTGATATTGTAACTTTACAATTAGACTGATATCCGAATAATTGGGGTTATATAAAAAGTGATCAACGTTATTTACCAAATATTCTTTTTGATAATCAAAAGTCTTTTGGACTTGGATATATTAATATGTCTGACAGGGTTTTAGATTTTAAAAATGAGTTAATGAGCGGGCGTTTTACTCAAAATTTAGAAGTCTTAAATCATTATTTATACGATACAGGTCTTAATTTAACACTTTCTGTAGATAACATAATTGATAGTTCTCTTAGAAAAAAAGATAATGCATTAAAAGTATTAGAAGATTTGCTTGAAAAATCGGATGAGGATACTTGTAAAAAAATAATTTCTACTATCAATAAAATCCCCAAAAATTTTTTAGAAAATATTATATGTATGTTAGAAGAAAAAAATGGAATAACAATGAATAATAACTTATATTTCTATATTACGAATCTTTTTTCATTGCATTTTTCAAACATTCAAAATATAACTCATTTATATTTGGAAAGGAG
>CAJFEV010000007.1:0-34100 GCA_904374795.1 uncultured Bacilli bacterium | reverse complement strand
GAGTACCCAAAATGAGAAACGAATTTAATGATTTTCTTCCAATTTTTCAAACTTTTTTAGATAAAGGTCTTTCTATTCAAGATGCTTTAAGTTTCATCCTTAATAATAAAAATAGAATAATTAATCAAAATTTATTATTTGATGATTACTATTTTATTTATAATGGTATGGAACTTTATTGTCTTTTTATTCCTAAAAACGATAATGACTATTTATGGTCTATTTATGAAGAACAAGGCTTCTTACCTTTACAATGTAAAAGTGAAAATTTAGGCACTTTAAAAAATGGTGATGCAATAATAGATAATATTTTAAGAGCTGGTCATAAATATGCTGAAACAGGAAATGGAAATAAGGAACTAGCTCGTTCCTTAAAAAAATATCAATTTAATTCTTCTGGCTATCATTTAAGATAAATTTTATTCAATTTCTTTTTGAAATTTTTTTATATATTTTTTTCTTATTAATGGTAAAACTTGTTCAGTTAATTCTATAGTAGTATCTAAGGTACTTTTAAATGTAGTATCTATAAAACTACATTTTTTTTCTTTCTCTAAAAATTGGTGATAAAAAAAGGTTAATGTATCATTAAATTTATTAATTTTATTAAAATCTGCAATACTATTTAATCCAAAACCTATTCTAGATAAATATTCTTTTTGCAATAAAACTAAAGGATCCATGTAATTTATAATGTGAAAATCAATTGATTGTTTGAATAAAGCTAAATATTTTCTTTGAATTTCCAAATAAGTATTTTTTGAGATTTCTTTATTTAAAAACTGAATATAACAGTGAATTAATTCATTTAATAAACCCCTTGTAAATACTATTCCTTTTATTTGAGAAATATTTTCTAAGTTAGAAGTATTTTCAATTAGTTTTATATCGAAATTTGCTATTTGAAAAAAGTCATATAAACTTTCTATGATTCTTGAATTATCATATTTTGGAGCTCCACTAAAATCGATAACAAAAGATGGATTTGACGAGCATAATTTTTTTAGTTGGAGTAACTCTTGTCTTTGAGCGTTTATCTTTTTTAACTCTTGATAATATTTTTCTTTTCCAAAAAACACTTTATCTCTTAAAAAAAGATCTTCTTTTTTACCAAATACAAGTTCTAATGCTGCTTTTAAACGGTTAAAAATAGGTAGATCTTTATTTTCATTAAAAATCAAACTTTTATAAATATTTGTATAATACCATTTTTGTTTTTCTTCTCCTCTTTTAAATGAAGAAAAATCTTTTTGACCATTTTTTTCAAATTTTAAATATAAATCTTCGACATTATTAATTTTATCAGCACATATAACTAATTTGTTTCGTAAAGGAAGTTTTTTTGTTTCTTCGATTGTATGTTGTTTTCTTTCTTCCCACGATAAAGATTTGTCTGGTTCAGATGCTCCCATAACTAAAGAGGCAATATCCCTACCAAATTCCTTTTCAATATCTTCTATAGTATATTTTGTGTCTTCTACTACATCATGTAAATAACCTGCCGCGATGACATGATCATCAAAGCCATATTGTTCTAAAATCATAGCTACACTGATAGGATGAATTATCATTGGTTTATCAGGTTCACTTTTTCTTTTTTGATCTTTATGAGCTTCAATTGCAAAATATTTTGCTTTTATTTTTATATCCTGTATATTATTAACTTGTAAGTATTTTAAAACAAATTTAGCTTTACTGCTAAGTAATGCTTCAACTTCTGCGTTCATTTTTTCATAATCTGGATCTTTACAATATGTAGGAGCATATCCCATTTTTCCATATTTTTTCTTAATATAATTATATGCTCTTTCAATTTTTTGCTCTAATGTCAATTCCGGATAATTTTTACTTGAATATAAATGTGTTCGTTCAATAGATTTATTTAAATTTGTCGTTCTATCTGCTGAAGATAGAATCTTTCCATAATCATTTCTTGGTGTATATTCTAAACTTGCACGATGATCTTCAATTGCATCTTTCATTATTTTTCTTTGTTCTTCGTTAAAAAATTCTTTTAGTTTTCCATCTTCATAAAAAATTTTTGCTGAAAGTATTTCATGTTGATCTTTGTCAATATGATGAGCAAGATCATGAAAAGAAGCGATTGTATAAAGCATATCTATGTTTATATTTTGAAATTGACTTGAGAATTCCATGCATCTTCTTATTACATATTTAATGTGCTCTATTCCGTGTCCCTCATCATTTTTTGCATACAAGGGAAATATTTCATTTTCTATATATTTTTTTAATTTTGGATTAATATTATTCATTTCTACTCCTTTAATTTATTGATTTCTTTTTTATTTTATCATATGTTCTAGGATATTTCTTATCTGTTTCTTTTTCTTTTATAATGGACATTAAGGTTCTTGTTCCGCCATTATTCGGTAAGTTAAATTTTTCTTGTGTTAGTATTTTGCAATTTAATATCTTCATTGTATTTAATGCTTTTTCTAATTCTTCTTCAAGATTACCTTTCATTACTAGAAAATTTCCATTTACTTTTAAAGCTGGAATATTAAGTTCTAGTAAAATTCGTAGTTCAGCAACAGCTCTAGAAGTTACAAAATCATAGTATTCACGATGAGCTCTCGTATAATTTTCTGCCCTACTATAAACTGTTTGAACATTTTGAAGGTGTAATCTTTCAATACATTCATTCAAAAAAGTTATTTTTTTATTATTGCTATCAAGTAATGTAACTTTTAGGTTTGGAAATACAATGGCTAATACAAGTCCTGGAAAACCTGCTCCTGTTCCAACATCTAAAAGTTTACCATTTTGGAAATTTGCAATTTTAACTAAGGTTAAAGAATCATAGAAATGTTTTAGATATACTTCTTCTTTTGTTTTTATTGCTGTCAAATTTGTATGTTCATTATACGCTAAAAGGAAATCAGCATATTCTTCTAGTTGATGAAGCATTGTATCTGTAAGTTTTATATTTAATTTTTTGATTTCTTTTAAAAACTCTTCTTTATTCATCTTTACTATACTCTTTCTTTAAATACACACTTAAAATAGCTATATCAGAAGGATTTACTCCACTAATTCTTGCCGCCTGACCGACTGAAATTGGTCTTACTTTTTCTAATTTTTGACGAGCTTCTGAAGCCAAGTTTTTGACTTTTTGATAATCTATATCTTTCGGAATCATTTTTTCTTCTAATTTTTTCATTTTTTCAACTTCTTTATAGGTCTTTTTTATGTATCCTTCATATTTTATTTGAATCTCTAATTCTTCTTTTGTTTGATTATCCATAGGAATTTCTAAAATTTTTTCTAAAAATTCCATGGTAATTTCGGGTCTTTTTAATAAATTGTATAGACTATCTGTTATATTTGGGATTTCTTTTTGGTTTTCTTCAAATATTTCCTTAATTTCTGGAGTGATTTTTAATTTTGTTTCTTGGAGATATTTTTCCCCTTCTTGGATTTTTTGTAACCGTTTTTGATAATTTTGATACTGTCTTTCAGTTATACTTCCTACTTGATGAGCATATTCTCTTAATCTTAAGTCGGCATTATCATGGCGAAGGATTAATCGAAATTCAGCTCGTGATGTTAACATACGATAAGGTTCAGCCGTTCCTTTGGTTACTAAATCATCTATTAAAACTCCAATATATGCATCATTTCTCTTTAATATAAGAGGCTCTTTTTTTTCTAGTTTTAAACTAGCATTTATTCCAGCAATTAAACCTTGTCCGGCTGCTTCTTCATAACCGCTTGTACCATTTATTTGGCCTGCAGTAAATAAATTATGGATGATTTTTGACTCTAATGATGGAGTTATTTGAAGAGGGTCTATTGCATCATATTCAATTGCATAAGCATATTTTGAAATCACTGCGTTTTCTAGTCCACTTAAACTATGGACCATACGCTCTTGAATATCTCTAGGCATTGATGTTGAAAAACCTTGTAAATACCATTCATCATAATAAAGACTTTCTGGCTCTAAAAATAATTGATGTCTTTCTTTATCTTTAAAACGAACAAGTTTATCTTCAATACTTGGACAATATCTTGGTCCTACTCCTGTTACAAATCCACCGTACATTGCCGATTTATCTAGGTTATCTAAAATAACTTTATGAGTGTTTTCATTAGTATAAATTAGAAAACATTTTTGTTGTTCATTGATTTTATATGCTGGAGGGTTATCAAAAGAAAATGTCCAGTAGGTATTATCTCCATATTCTGGTTGCATTTTTGAAAAGTCAATAGATGATGCTTTTATTCTTTGTGGTGTTCCCGTTTTTAGGCGTTGGATTGTAAAGCCATATTTTTTTAAGTTATCGCTTAAATGATTACTTCTTGGTTCGCCATGTGGTCCTGATGGCGTACTTTCTGAGCCTATTAAAATATTTGCTTTTAAGTATGTTCCGGTTGTTAAAATAACCATAGATGATTCGATTTTTGTCCCATCTGCTAGAACTACTCCTTTTACACTATTCTTTTCCACTATTAAATCTTCTACTGTTCCTTCTAAAATAGATAAATTTGGAGTATTTTCAAGTTCTTTTTGCATATTTTGTGGATAAGTGATTTTATCTGCTTGAGCTCTTAGAGAACGAACAGCTGGTCCTTTTGAATTGTTTAGCATTTTAATTTGAAAATGTGAAATATCGGCTATTCGTCCCATTATTCCACCTAGAGCATCAATTTCTCTTACAATAATTCCTTTAGCTGTACCGCCAATTGATGGATTGCATGGCATGTCTCCAATATTTTTTTTGTTCATTGTAATTAAAAGAGTTTTATGTCCTTTAAATGCAGCGATATGACTTGCTTCGATACCGGCATGTCCGCCACCAACAACTATTACTTCATATTTCATGTGCTCACCTACTTTCCTAAACAAAATCTTTTAAATATATTATCTACTAGTTCTTCTTCATAAGCTTCGCCTATGATTTTTCCTAAGTTTTCCCAAGCATCTTTAATATCTATAGCAAGCATGTCTACGGGGATATCTTTTTGATTTTCTTCCATTACATGATTGATACTTTTTAAAGCTTGCTTCGCTAGAGAAATTTGACGAGTATTAAATAAAAAGCTTAAATCTTTATAACTCATATCTTCTAAAGAAAAACTTTTTAAAATTTCTTCTTTTAAATCATCTAATCCTCTATTTGTTTTCGTACTTCCATAAAGAATTTTTTTCGAAGTTTCTAAATCTTCTATTTTTGAATCTAAATCTACTTTGTTAATAAAAATAATTGCTTTTTGTTTTTCTATTTTTTCTAACAATTTTTTATCATCTTTTGTTAATTTTTCATTGTTGTTTAAAACTAAAATGGTGATATCTGCTTGTTCTAGAATTTTTTTGCTTTTTTCTACACCTATTTTTTCAACAGTATCTTCTGTATCTCGAATTCCAGCGGTATCGATAAAATTTAAATCGATTCCTTTGTATTCAATAGTTCCTTCCACAACATCTCTAGTTGTACCGGATATATCTGTTACTATTGCTTTATCTTCTTCTAATAATGCGTTTAACAAAGATGATTTTCCTACATTGGGTCTTCCTATGATTGCAATATTTATTCCATTTTTTATTTTTTTGCTATTTTCAGATTCTTCAACTATTTTTTGTAATTCATTTTTTATCTCGGTTAAAACTGGAGTAATATTTTCTTTGGTAATTTGTAATTCATCAATATATTCTGGATAATCAATATTTACCTCAATATTTGCAAGTAAGGAAACCATTTTTTCTCGCAAGTCTTGTATTAGTTTTGTTGTTTTGCCACTTACACCATTAATTGCCATTTTTCTTGCATTTTCATTTTTAGCTTCTAGTAAATCTTCAATACTCTCTGCTTCTAATAAATTAATCCGCCCATTTAAAAAAGCTCTTTTTGTAAACTCACCAGGTTCTGCTGGTACTGCTCCATTTACATACAATAATTCTAGTATTTTATTAGCTGTTATATTTCCTCCATGACAATTTATTTCTACTACATCCTCTTTTGTATAGGTTTTTGGAGCACGCATGAGCATTACTAATACTTCATCTATTACATTATCACCGTCTTTAATAAATCCGTAATGAATTGTATGAGATTCTGCATTTTTGAATTTTTTATTTTTAAAAATTTTACTAACAATTTCTACTGCTTCTGGTCCGCTTACTCTAACTATATTGATAGCTCCTATTCCAATACTATTGGTTGAAATTGCGGCAATTGTTGTATCCATAATATCACTTCCACTCGCGGGTATTATATCATTATTTTGTTTATATGTAAAAAAAATTATTTCCCGGGAAATAATCTTCTTGTCTGAACATCTAATCTTATTTTTAGATTTTCTTGTTCATCTTTTGTTATTGGAAAACCAAAATTAATTCTTTCTTTCAAAGGTAAGTCTAAACATTGTTGTGTAAGTATTGTTGGAAAGGAATCAAATAATGATGAGTCTTTTATCTTCTCTTCTAGATGACATTGCTGGATATAAGTTAATAATGGAAATTGTTCAGGAAAATTGACATATGCGCTTAATTCTTTAGATAACATTTCTACTTCATAATATTCTTGTAAAGATAAACAACCTTTCATTAAAGATAAGATATTTTTGGTGATTTCTAATGATTTAATATCTGCCATTCTTTCAAAAGGATTGATAATGTAACTTTTTTGATATATTTCTTCAGTTTCTTTGATTCTATCTGGAGATGCTGATTTATTAAATAATACTTTGAATAGTATTTCTTTCGACGTCATTATATATGGTAAAAAAGCAATTTTAAGTACTTCAGCTTCAATACTTTTTCGATTTTTTGAAAGAAGTTGGATTTGATTTGCATGATTTATTTCATGAGATACTGATTTGAAAGTGGCTATTGGCATGACAAAAGGAAACATACTTTTATTAATAAGAGAGATATTTTTTAGCTTTTCTATAAGCATTTTATGATAATTTACTAAATAAATAATTATACTTTTAGTTTGCAAATCATATGCCATATCTGTTTTTCCAGTGACATTTGGCTTTTGTTCAAATTTAATATTTCTTATATATTTATTCAAATTATAATATGTAACTTCTATTTCAACTAATTTATTAATAAATTCTTTTTCAGAAAACTGACCGTTTGATATACTATCCATAATTAATTTTATAATTTTTTCTTCCATCATTTTTCACCTCTGGGAAAGTATCTTAGCATTTTTTCTTTTTTTAGTCAAAAAAAACAGATTACTCTGCTTTTATTACTATATGACGATGTGGTTCTTCTCCTTCACTTACTGTTGAAACTCCTTTAAAATTTGCTAATTTATTATGAATTATTCTTCTCTCGTATGAGTTCATATCTTCTAAAATCACATCATTCTTTGTTTGTCTTACTTCTTTAGCCATTTTAATTGCTAGTCTTTCTAAGTTTGCAATTCTTTTTTCTTTATAATTTTCAACATCTAACACTATTTTAGGATGAACATGCCAATCCATATTTATTTTTGCTTTTACTAAAGTTTCTAAAGCTTTTAAAGTTTGTCCATTTTTTCCAATTAAAATTGGATTATTATCTGAGTACATAGTAATATTAAATATTTCTTCATTAATACTCGTTTCAAACTTTACTTCTAATCCTAATCCTTCGATGATTTCTTTTAAATAATTTTTTATTTCTTCTAAAATCTCTGGATAAGAAATTGCAGACACTTGATATAGTTTTCCTTTAAATAATCCGCCCTTTTTTTCTTCAGTTGTATAATAAATTTTGTCTGTATGAAGAAGATTTTTTGCTTCTTCTACTGCTTCAATTAATGTTTTAGCTTCTACTACCGTTGGCATTTTACTTCACTTCTTTCTTTTTCTTTTTTGTGTTATCCTTTTTTTCTTTATGTTTCACATCAATAACTTTTGGATCTTTTTGTTCTTTTGCTAAGATCTTTTTTATAACATAATTTTGAACTACTGAGAATCCATTAATTATAATCCAGTAAAATGCAATTGCAGTTGGTAAACTAAATGATGCTATGGAAATACTTATAATCATAAACATTACCATAAAATTCATTTGTTTTATCATTTCGTTATTTTGATTATTTTTCATTGTATTTCTAAATGAAAGATATGTTGTTGCAACAATTAAGAAAATTAATACAATATAAATGTATTGCCCTTCTGCTAATCCTTTCCATGGTGTCATACCAAGATGCATACCAAATAATTCTCCTTCAAATATTGCTGGCACTTCATTAATTGCTGCTAAAAATGCAAAGAATAAAGGAATTTGAATTAATGCTACTAAACATCCAGAAACTGGATTAATTTTGTATTTTTGGTAAACCATCATCGTTTCTTGACTTTTTGCCATCATTGAATCACTATCGGTTCTTCCAGCATATTTTTTTTCAATTCTCGCTATTTCAGGTTGAGCTTTTTGTAAATTTGTTGATTGTCTCATACTTTTAATTGATAATGGCATCAATACCAAACGAATTAAAAGTCCAACAACCATTACGGAAATACCAAAATTGTTAAATAAAAATCCAACTTGTAAAATAATAAATGCGAGTGGTCTAACTAAAATAGCTTCCCATAGTCCATCATATTTATTTGAAGTTAAAGTAAATTCTTCACAGGTTGGTAACTCATTAACTGGTGTCTCCATTTGGTCTGCATGACTCTCATAGATTTTATACAGTTCTGAATCTTTTTCTGGTTGACATAAAATATTTTTTTGTACACTTTGTCCTGTAACTTCATTGACTAAAATATTTCCATTTTCATCTTTTAAATAATCATCTGAACCACATCCACTTGCTAGAAATATGATACCAATTAAAATTAAGGCTAAAATCTTATTTTGTTTTTTCATGTTTGCTCCTTTGTTTCATTAAATTTAGAAAGCTATCTTGCATTTCTTTAAAGCTTAAATCACGAACACTTTCTTTCATTATTATAATATAATCTTCATTGTACTTCAAATCTTTTTTCCATTCATCTAAGATAAATCTCATTCTTCGTTTTAGCTTATTTCTAGTTACTGCATTCCCTAATTTTTTTGAAACAGCTATTCCATAATGTGGAAAAGCATATTTTCCTTTCCTTATATATATAGAAAAGTTTTTATTCTTTATATATCTTTCATTTTTAATTATTTCCGTAAATTCTTGATGAGATTTAATCATTTCTATTTTCTTCAAAAAAATGCTCCTTTCCTTATATAAAAAAAGCCACATAAAAGTTGTGGTTTTTTACTTACATAGTTTTTTACGTCCTTTTTTTCTTCTTCTTTTTAAAATGTTTGTTTCTTTACGAGCAAAAAATCCATGTTTTTTAGCTTTTTTACGTTTATTTGGTTGATAAGTTCCTACCATAGTTCTTCCCTCCTTTTTCCTAAAGCTCCCTTATTATAATATTAAAATCTAATAAAAGTCAACAATTACTGTATTTTCCTAGTCATTGTGAACAATTATGCACATAGTACTTTTTATTTTTTCCTTTATTTATTGATCATTTTCTCTACTTATACACATATTCACATCATGTGGATAATTTATTTTCACATTATCCACTAATGCACAATTAAAATTTTTTGAATATGTTGATAATGTGGATAAGTGTATTTTTTTCTGTATCTATCGAACTTTATTTTGTTGATAAGTTGTGAATAGTGTGTTAGTATACATTTTAGTCTTTTAAATTGAAAAAAAAAAGTGTAGAATATTGTTGACAAATGTTAAAGCGGGGTGGTTTCATGGGCGAAAAAGATCTTTGGCAATCTGTATTGGATGAGATATATCCAGAAGTTAATACCGCTTCTTTTCATGCTTGGTTCAACGATTTAAAGTTGATTAAAATTCAAAATAATAAGGTTTTTATTCAAGTGCCTATGGAAATACACAAGCGTATTTTAACTCAGAATTATTATACATTATTAGATGATGCATTTTATAAAATTACGAATCATAATTATGAATTTGAATTTTTATTAAAAGAAGAAATCGAAACTGAAGAAGAAAAAAAACCTTCTAATGTGGATAATGTGGATAACTTAATAAACTTTGTGAATTCTCCTCCTGTTTCTGTGGAAAAAGAGTGGGAATCTAATTTAATTCCCGATCTAAATTTTGATAATTATATAGTAGGGGATTCTAATAGATTAGCTAAAACAGCTGGAATGATTGTAGCTGAACAACCTGGAAAAGTGCATAACCCTTTATTTATTTATGGGAAAAGTGGGTTAGGGAAGACTCATTTAATGCATGCAATCGGTAATTATATTGCAACCCATTCTAATAAAAAGGTTTTATACACAACTAGTGAAATGTTTAAAGATGATTATATTAATATTATAAGTAATGAAAATAAAGGAAATAACATTCAAGTAGCGGCGGATTTTAAGAAAAAATATCGAGAAGTAGATGTACTCATTATTGATGATATCCAATATTTAGTTGGTGCAGAGAAGACCCAACAAGAATTTTTCCATACTTTTAATGCTTTACATCAGGCTAATAAACAAATAATTATTAGTTCTGATCGTAGCCCGGATGACTTAAAACTCTTAGAAGAGCGATTGCGTAGTCGATTTATGTGGGGTTTACCTGTAGATATTTATCCACCTGATTTTGAACTACGATGTAAAATTATTCGTTCCAAATTGAAAAATACTTCTATTGTGAATAAGATAGATGAAAATGTTATTGAATATATCGCGAATAATTGTCAAAATGATGTGCGATTCCTAGAAGGCGCGGTAAACAGATTACTCGCTTATACGGCTATGATTGTTCCTGAGGTGGTTGATTTAAATTTTGCAATTGAAGCTTTAGCTGACTTTGTTAATCATAATATTTATAGTCGAAGTAGCATCGAAGGAATTCAAAAAGCAGTGGCCGATTACTATAAAATTACGGTGGATGATTTAAAAGGCAAGAAAAGGAGTGCAAATATCGCTTATCCTAGACAAATAGCTATGTATTTATCTAGAACTCTTACCGAAGAAAACTTAAATCGCATTGGTTTAGAATTTGGGGGAAGAGATCATTCGACAGTTATCCACGCTTGTGATAAAATAACAAGTGATTTAAAGAAAAATCCTGCATTAGAACAACAACTTAAGGAGATTCAAAATAAGATGTAATGTGGATAAATTTTATTGATGTGAATAAGTATGCACATGAAAATTCGACAAATTCTTCAATCTTTATAATGAATTTAAGAGTTATGCACATTATCCACACCATTAATAATATGAATATATAAATATAAAATAAGAAAGAGGGAAGAAAAATGAAATTTGCAATTGATAAAAACATATTATTAGAAAATTTAAATAATGTTGTTAGAGGAATATCTACTAAAAATGTTATTCCAGTATTAAACGGTATTAAGTTTGAATTAAAAGAGGACGGATTAACTTTAACTGCTAGTGATAGTGAATTAACTATTGAATCTTTTATTGAAAGCAAGTTAATTCGTAATATTGAAAGTACAGGTACTATTATTATTAGTAGTAAGTATATTTTAGATATTATTCGTAAAATGCCTAGTGATGTTATTAACTTTGAAATGATGGATAGTTTAAAAATTAAGATTTATTCGGATTTTAATCAATATAATTTAAATTGTTTGGATCCAACTGAATATCCAGCAATTAAGTTGATAACTCATAAAGATCCAATTGTTATTAAGGCAGATGTTTTAAAAGAATTAATTAATCAAACTTCTTTTGCTATATCTACACAAGAGTTACGTCCAATTTTAACCGGTTTAAATATGAAAATTAATGGCGATCTTTTTGAAGTAATTGCGACGGATTCATATCGTTTAGCTAAAAAGAACATTAAATTAGATACTCCTGTAGATACAGATGTAAATATTGTTATTCCAG
Source organism: uncultured Bacilli bacterium (assembly GCA_904374795.1). Classification (GTDB taxonomy): domain Bacteria; phylum Bacillota_I; class Bacilli_A; order RF39; family UBA660; genus Ventrenecus. Next base: position 22,243 of record CAJFEV010000007.1, on the reverse strand, counting down.
GTAAAAATATTACAGAATTAGAACATATTTTGGTAGATGACGAAGATGTTTATATGAATGTTTTTAATAATCGTGTATTATTTCAATATAAAAATATTAAATTTCAAACAAATATTTTATCTGGTAGTTATCCTAATACTTCTAATTTAATTCCAACAGAATTCGAAATTATTGTACAAACAAAGAAAAGCGAATTTATGGGAGCTGTTGATCGTGCTGCTTTGTTAACTCAAGGTAAAGATAAAAATATTATTAAAATGAAGATTGAAAATAAAGAAATGATTATTAATTCTTATGCTTCTGAAATTGGAAAAACTGAGGAGAGAGTAGTTATTGACACGGATGAAAAATCAGCAATTGATATTTCATTTAGTGCTCGTTATATGATGGATGCTTTAAAAACAATTAAAGATGAAGATATATTAATTCTTTTAAACAATGATGTTAAACCAATTGTTATTAAGTCTTTAACGGATGAAAGCTTAATTCAATTAATTTTACCAATTAAAACATATTAAACTGTCAAATGGCAGTTTTTTTGTTTGTATAAATTAAACTTTTTTCTAATTTCTTTTATTTCGACAATTTTTTCTTTTTTTATATGGTAGGGTAAGACCAATTTTATTGTGAATGGGGGAAAATATATGAAAACACAATATGAAATTAATGATGAAACCATGGCTATTTTATCTATTGATAAAAATTATTCAGAGGTTTATGAAATGAATGATCATTATATTGTTGAACAAGCTTCAAATCAAATTATGGAAGATAGTTGTCGTTATTTTGGAAGTTCATTAGAAGGAAGAAGAAAAGGTACGGAATATATGATCGGGATAAATTATAAAGCACCGATTATTGTAGAAGAAACAAAGGAAATTATTTTTTTTCCTACTTCTAATACGCGAGAGAATAGTAATTGGATTCGTTTAAAATATATTAAATCTTATTATCGGGATGGAGATGTTATCTTTATTGTTTTTGAAAATGGTACAAAAATAGCTATCAAAACGTCTTATGGTATTATTGATAATCAAGTTCTGCGTGCGACGCGGTTAGAAAGCGCTTTAAGAGGGCGAAAAACTTCAAAAAAAACTGTTATGTAGGCTTATTTTGTGATATAATGTACTTAGGTATAGGAGTATTAATATACCTATATTTTTTCTGTAAATAAAAATTAAGGGGCAAATATATGAGGATTGATGTTTTAAAGTTATATAATTTTAGAAATTATAATCAGTTAACTATATCTTTTCATCCAAATCTTAATATTATTTATGGAAAGAATGGTTCTGGAAAAACAAATTTGGTTGAAGCTATTTATGTTTTAGCTTTAACAAGAAGTTTTCGTTTAGTAGGGGATAAAACACTTATTATGGATACGGTTTCTATGTGTAAGATAGAGGGAACTATTTTTAATACTTATCGTACAAATTATCAAATTTTACTTAATAAGGACGGCAAAACCGTACAAATTAACCATGATAAAGTGGCTAAAATTTCCGATTATGTATCTAAAATTCCAATTGTTTTGTTTCATCCTGATGATTTAAGGTTTATTAAAGATACTCCAAGTACCCGACGTAAAACGATAAATATTTCTATTTCGTTATTAGATTTACCTTATTTGCGTTATTTAAATCTTTATAATAAGTTGTTAAAACAAAGAAATGCTTATTTAAAGCAAATGATTGTTAATGGGAATTCCTCTTCTGAGTATTTAACTATTTTAACAGATAAGCTTATTCAATATGGTAAGTATATTCATGAAAAAAGGAAAGAATTTTTAGAAAAAATTAATTCATATATTTCTTCTTTTTATGAAAATATTACAGGAATTCAGGGGTTAACACTTAAGTATATTTCTTCTTATAATGATTTAAATAAGGATAATATCAGAGAACTTTATGAAAAATCTTTATCTAAAGATTTGTCTTTTGGTAAAACTTCTTTAGGAATTCATATGGATGATGTGAAATTTTATTTAAAGGATAAAGATTTAAAAGAGTACGGAAGTGAAGGTCAGCAAAAAAATGCGATTATTGCTTATAAATTTAGTGAAATAGAAGTGTTTAAAGAATGTAAGGGATATTATCCAATATTAATATTAGATGATTTGTTTAGTGAACTTGATCAGGAGAAAATTCAAAATATTTTAAAATTATTAAAAGTAGAAGTTCAAACTTTTATTACAACAACGGATGTGGATAAGTTAAATTTTTTGCCTTATCTTTCATATAAACAAATTCATATTCAAAGTGGAAAAGTAGTGGAGGAGAGTGAACATGAAAGAAGAAAATAAAGGACATTATAATGATAGTGATATTCAAGTCTTAGAAGGCTTGGAAGCTGTACGTAAACGTCCTGGTATGTATATTGGTAATACAAATGAAGCCGGATTACATCATCTAGTATGGGAAATTGTGGATAATGCTGTGGATGAAGCATTAGCTGGTTATTGTGATGATATTGAAGTTGAAATTGAAAAGGGAAATGTTATTACTGTAAAAGATGATGGTCGTGGTATGCCAACTGGTATGAATGAAAAAACAGGCTTATCAACCATTGAAACCATTTTTACTGTTTTACACGCTGGTGGTAAGTTTGGTGGCGGCGGATATAAAGTATCTGGAGGACTTCACGGTGTTGGTGCTAGCGTTGTTAATGCGTTATCTGATTGGTTAGAAGTTCGTGTTTATCGAGATGGAAATGTTTATTATCAACGTTTTGAAAATGGAGGTCATCCTGTTGAACCATTAAAAATCATTGATAAATGTAGTGTGGATCGTACAGGGACTACAGTTACATTTCATGCTGATCCAACTATGTTTGAAACAACCGTTTATAATTGGGATACTTTGTATAAAAGACTACAAGAAATGGCTTTTTTAAATAAAGGAATAAGAATTACTTTAATTGATCACCGTGAAGATGAAAGAAAGGAAATTTTTCATTATAATGGTGGAATTATTGAATATGTTCAAATGCTTAATAAAAATAAACAACCTTTATTTGATGATATTGTTTATGTTGAAGGTCGAGAAAATGATGTATTAATTGAAGTGGCTATGCAATATAATGATAGTTATAATGCAGCTATTTATTCTTTTACTAATAATATACATACAACTGAGGGAGGTACCCATGAGGATGGTGTTAAGCAAGCTTTAACTAGGGTTATTAATAACTACGCTAAACAAAATAAACTTTTAAAAGATAATGATGATAGTTTAACGGGTGAAGATGTTCGAGAAGGAATCGTTATGATTATTTCTTGTAAGCATCCAAATCCTCAATTTGAAGGACAAACGAAAACAAAATTAGGAAATAGCGAAGTTAAAAAAATTGCTAGTGATGTATTTGGTAATGGGTTAGAGCGTTTTTTAATGGAAAATCCTGATGCAGCTAGAGCAATTGTTGAAAAATGTATGACTGCTTCTAGGGCTAGACTTGCTGCTAAAAAGGCAAGAGAGTTAACAAGAAGAAAAACAGCTTTAGATGGATTTAATACTATTGGTAAACTTGCAGATTGTACGAGTAAAGATGCGTCTATTTCTGAGATTTTTTTAGTCGAAGGAGATTCAGCAGGTGGTTCTGCAAAAGATGCACGAATTCCTGCTACACAAGCTATACTTCCTTTGCGTGGTAAAATATTGAATGTAGAAAAGGCGCGTTTGGACAGAGCATTAGCTAATGAAGAAATCCGAACAATTATTACAGCTTTTGGAACAGGTATAGGAGATGAATTTGATTTATCAAAATTACGTTATCATAAAATTATTATTATGACAGATGCTGATGTAGATGGAGATCATATCCGAGTATTATTACTTACGTTATTTTATCGTTTTTTTCGACCTATTGTTGAAGCTGGACACGTTTATGCAGCTCAACCTCCTTTGTATAAAGTAGTTTATGGTAAAACAATTAAGTATGTACAAACGGATGAAGAGTTAGCTGAGTATCGTGCCTCTTTACCACCTAATGCCAAACCTATAGTTAATCGTTTTAAAGGTTTAGGAGAAATGGATGCAATAGATTTACGAGAAACAACTATGCATATTGAAAATCGTGTATTAAGAAGAATAACTGTAGAAGATACAATGAGTGCAGATAAGGTCTTTTCAGATTTAATGGGAGAAGATGTTGCTCCTAGAAAAACTTTTATAGAAGAAAATGCAAAATTTGCAGAAAATTTGGATATTTAATGAGGTGTGTTAGATGGATAAAATTATAGAAAATAATGTTGTTAATGAAGTAGAAAATTCTTTTATTCGTTATTCTATGAGTGTTATTATGGCGCGTGCTCTTCCTGATCTTAGAGACGGTTTAAAACCTGTTCATCGTCGTATTTTATATTCTATGTATGAATCGGGTTATACACCTGATAAGCCTCACCGTAAAAGTGCACGTATTGTCGGAGATGTTATGGGTAAATATCATCCTCATGGAGATTCCTCTATATATGATGCAATGGTTCGTATGGCTCAACCATTTAGTTTTAGGCATATGCTTGTTGATGGCCATGGAAACTTTGGAAATTTAGATGGTGATGGTGCAGCAGCAATGCGTTATACTGAGGCTAGACTTTCAAAATTATCTTTGGAAATGGTTAGGGATATTAATAAGGAAACTGTTGATTTTGCACCAAACTTTGATGAAACTGAAAAGGAGCCAGAAATCCTTCCAAGTAGATTTCCAAATATTTTGGTAAATGGAACAATGGGTATTGCTGTTGGTATGGCTACGAATATTCCTCCGCATAATTTAGGAGAAGTTATTGATGGCTGTGTTGCTTATATTGATAATCCAGATATAGATACCGATGGCTTAATGCAATATATTAAAGGTCCAGATTTTCCAACAGGTGCTACTATTTTAGGAAATAGTGGAATAAAAAAAGCATATGAAACAGGTAGAGGGACTATTACTATTCGTGGTAAGGTAGAAATTGAAGAAATAAATGGTAAGTCTAGAATTATAGTTACTGAACTTCCTTATCAAGTAAATAAAGCAGAATTTCAATCAAGAATTGGTGAATTAGTTCGAGATAAAATTTTGGATGGTATTAGTGATTTACATGAAGAATCAAATTTGGAGAATCCAGTTAGGGTAGTTATTTATTTAAAGAGAGATGCTAATGCAAATGTTGTTTTAAATAATTTGTATAAACATACTCAATTACAGACAACATATGGAATAAATTTCTTAATGTTAGATCAAAAATCACCTGTTGTGTTGCCTTTAAAAGATATTATAGCTAAGTATATTGATTATCAACGTGAAATTATCATTCGACGAACTCGATTTGATTTAAAAAAGGCTGAGGCTCGTGTGCATATTTTAGAAGGTATAAAAATTGCTTTGGATCATTTAGATGAGGTAATAAAGACAATTAGAGAATCTTCAACTGATGAAGAAGCAAAAGAAAAATTAATTAATAGGTTTGGTTTAGATGAAATTCAAGCTGAAGCTATTTTAGAGATGAGATTACGCCGTTTAACAGGTTTAGAGCGAGAAAAGATTGAAGCAGAATTAGCCGAATTATTAAAGAAAATAGATGAATATAAAGCAATTTTGGCTAGTGATGAAAAGGTTTTAGCTATTATTCGAGAGGAATTGTTAGAAATAAAAGAAAAATATGCAGATGAACGTCGTACAAATATTGATATGACAGCAATTGAGTATATTGAGGATGAGTCTTTAATTCCTGAGGAAAATATTATGATTGCTTTAACAAACAAGGGATATATTAAGAGAACAACTACAGATACTTTTAAATCACAGAATAGGGGTGGTGTAGGAGTTAAAGGAATGGCTACAAATGAAGAGGATTTTGTAGAACATTTACTCAACTTATCCACTCATGATTATGTATTGTTCTTTACAAATAAAGGTAAAGTGTATCGATTGAAAGGTTATGAAATACCAGAATTCAGTCGTCAATCTAAGGGAATTCCAGTTATCAACTTATTACAAATCGATAAAGATGAATCTATTAATTCTATGATTAAAATAACGAAGGATGATGAAGCTAAGTTCTTACTATTTGCAACTCGTAAGGGAATAGTGAAAAAGACAGCTTTAGAAGAATTTGAAAATATTAGAACTAATGGTAAAATTTGTATTACTTTACGTGAAAATGATGAATTAATTAGTGTTCGAAAAACTAATGGAAATGATATGATTTTATTAGGTTCTAGCTCTGGTAGAATGGTTAAATTTAATGAAAATGAAATACGTGTAATGGGAAGAACTGCGAGTGGTGTGCGAGGAATTAATTTAGATGGTAATGTTTGTATTGGAGCTGAAATAGCAACAGATGATGACAAGATATTAATTGTTACTGAAAAGGGATACGGAAAGCAAACGTATGTTCGTGAATACAGACAAACAAGTCGTGGTAGTAAAGGGGTTAAGGCGTTAAATATTACTGAGAAAAATGGCTCGATTGCTGCATTTAAGTTAGTTGGAGAAAATAATGACGTAGTTATTATTACCAATACTGGAATGTTGATACGATTGCCATTGGATCAAGTTTCAACTTTAGGCCGAGTAACTCAAGGTGTTCGTTTGATTCATTTAAAAGAAAATCAAAATGTTGCGACGATTAGTATTGTTGATCATGAAGAAAAAGAAAATTTAGTAGAAGAAGAATCAGAATCTTAATGATTCTTTTTTTATTATGTTTCACGTGAAACATAATAAATAGAAATGTTTATAACCAATGTTTCACGTGAAACTATATTAGATTAATTTATTATAGTTTTTATATATTTTATTTAAGATAAAATATAATTAATCATAGATATCTATTATTATTTTTAAATTATGTTTATTCTTTAAACTATATTGAATTTTATTTCTTTGAAATATATTTGTTTATAACAATGTTCCACGTGAAACATTATTAATTTTTTAAAATTTCAAAATAATAGAAAATGAATTTTGATAAAATTATTTATTTTACTTATTTTTATAATACTTTTTTGTGAATAACTACTATGTTTCACGTGGAACATAACATAATATTCTTTTTATTTCAGTTATTATAATAAAATATTAATTTTTTTATATATTTAAAATAAAAAAATGTACTTGAATATATTTATGTTTATTTAATTTTTAAAAATGCTTTGTAAAAAGTATTAGTGGATAACAACGTTTCACGTGAAACATTGTATGTTTTAACTTAATAATTTATTTATTATATATTATTGATCTATTTTTATTATTATTTAAGAATTTTGTGTGAATAACCTAAATGTTCCACGTGAAACATAGGATATTTTATAAAATATAACAAATGTTATATACTGTTAATTAATAAGTTTTGCATTTTTATTTTAAATTATTTCCCGGGAAATAATTTTGTTTATAAGTGATGTTTCACGTGAAACATCATAAATACTCTCTTTTTTTATTATATTTATATTTTATATATACTTTTTTACAATGTTTCACGTGAAACATTGTAAAATGTATTGAAAGTAGATATTTTTTTTGCTAAAATTATCTTGTGCAACAAATATATTGTAATCTGGTCAGGATCGGAAGATAGCAGCCACGTCAATCCCTATTTGTGTGCACTTTTTTTATGGAGGAAATTTATGAATAATCATTATATAGATATATGCATCGAAGAGGCTAAAATAAGTTATCAACAAGGAGATGTTCCAATTGGAGCTGTTATCGTTCAAAATGGGAGAATTATAGCAAAAGGGCATAATACTCGCGAGAATAATCATGACATTTTGGGACATGCTGAGATTAATGTGATAAAAGAAGCTTCTAAAATTTTAGAAAGATGGAATTTGTCCGATTGTGAACTATATGTTACTTTAAAACCCTGTTCTATGTGTTCTGAAATTATTAAACAATCACGCATTTTAAAGGTTTATTATTTACTTGATAAATTGGATTATAAGAAAGAGTTTTCTAAGAGTAAATTTTTGAAGTTTGAAAGCAAAGAAAACGAACAAATGTACTCTAAAATTCTTAGTGATTTTTTTAAAGATAAAAGATAGTTTTATGCTATAATAATAGTTAAGGATTTCTTTTATAAGAAAGTGGGGTTTTTATGGAATATAAAGTTTTATATCGTAAATATCGTCCAACTTGTTTTAAAAATATTGTTGGTCAAGAATATACTGTTAAAATGCTTCAAAACGCGATTATCCACAATAAAATTGCTCATTCTTACCTATTTACGGGGCCACGTGGTACTGGTAAAACAAGTACTGCTAAAGTTTTTGCTAAAACAATTAATTGTGAACATTTGGTAGATGGAGAAGCTTGTGGAAAATGTAATGCTTGTTTATCTTTTGAACAAAGTCCTGATATTATTGAAATTGATGCGGCTTCAAATAATGGGGTAGATGACATTCGTGAGCTTATTAATAATGTAAAAGTTGCTCCAACAGAAGGAAAATATAAAATTTATATTATTGATGAGGTTCATATGATGACAACTAGTGCTTTTAATGCATTATTACTCACGTTGGAGGAACCTCCAGCTCATGCTATTTTTATCATGGCTACTACAAATGTCGAAAGTGTTCCGATAACTATTTTATCTCGTTGTCAGCGCTTTAATTTTAAGAAATTTTCTCTTGAAGATTTAATTAAGCAAATTCGCTATGTTTGTGAGCAAGAAAATATTGCTATAACTGATGAAGCAATTACTGAAATAGCCTATTTATCTGAAGGTGGCATGAGAGATGCCTTAAGTTTACTTGATCAGCTATCTTCTTTAGGGGAAGAAATTACTATTGATAGTATTTTAACGAATTATGGGTCTATTTCTATGAAATTTATTCGTGATTTATTAGAAAATGTTGCTAATCATAACATTTCTTCAATTCATGAGTCATTACAAGAATTAGCCAATACCTCATCTGATTATAAGGTTTTTATTAAGAAAATTATCCAGCAGTTATCTGAAATAGCCGTTTCTATAGCAACAGATACTTATACAGGAAATTTTAGTTATTCACAAATTAAAAAAATTATATTTGAATTAAATGATTGTTTAAATAAAATTAATATTAATATTAATCCTTTTGTTTTAATAGAAATGATCTTGGTAGGTTCATATGAAGATAAAAATGTGAAAAATGTGGATAACTATGCAGAAAATGTGCATAAGATATTAGAAAAAAGTGCTTCTTCTGAGGAAAATATTCAAAAAGATATGCCAATTAAGGATGAAAGTGACTCATCATCTAATGAAGATAAAGCAAAAGAAGAGGAATATATCAAAAAAATGGTTAAAATTCGTGTGAATAACTGTTTTGCTGAAGCCAAAAAGGAATCTTTAAAATTATTTCAATCTGTATGGGAAAAAGTACTTGATGATGAGGATGTTTCTCCTAATATTAAGTCTTTTGTTTTGGATTCATCTGTAGTTGCTGCTTCTGATAAATATTGTATATTATCTTCAAAGTTGGAAAGTACGGTTTATTTGATTAATAAAAACGTTGATAAGCTTTCTTTAGAATTACAATCTTATTTTGATCATCCTGTTTATTTTGTTTCTTTAAGTGAAAGTGAATGGAAACAAGAAAAGCAAGAATACGCTAAAACAATTAAAAATGGTGGAAAATATCAAATTATTTCTGAAGCAGAACTTGAGGAATTAAAGCCTAAAGTTCATTCAGAACTTGAAGAAATTGCCACAAATGTATTTAATCGTGATAAAATAGAGATGGTTTAACAGAAAAGGAGAGAAATTGTTATGAATATGCAAAGTATTATGCAACAAGCTCAAAAAATGCAAAGAGATTTACAAAAAAAGAAGGAAGAAATTAATGCTCAATTATTTCCCGGGAAATATGAGTTTGTTGAAGTTACGTTAAATGGTAAAAAAGAAATGGTAAGATGTAAAATAGAAAAAGAACGATTAGATGCTTCAGATATTGAACTTTTAGAAGATTTTATTGTATTGGCTACTAAGGATGCAATTCAAAAAATTGATAAAGAATTTCAGTCCAAAATGGGTCAATATGCTGGAATGTTAGATGGTTTGATGTAAAATGGGAGTTTATCCAAAAAATTTTGAAGCGTTAGTAGAATCTTTTAAGAAATTTCCTGGGATAGGTGAAAAAAGTGCAGAAAGAATGGCCTTATCTACATTGGATATGTCTTTAGAAGATATCGAATTGATAAGAGATTCTCTTTCATATTGTAAGAAAAATTTACATCCTTGTTCTATTTGTGGATATTTAACTGATCAAGAGATTTGTCCAATTTGTTCTGATGAAGCAAGAGATAAAAATTTAATTTGTGTTGTAGAAGATTATAAAAGTGCTTTTGCTTTTGAAAAAGTGGGAAATTTTAAGGGCGTTTATCATATTTTAAATGGACTAATTTCTCCTATGCTGAATATGGGCGCAGAAGATATCAATTTATCTTCTTTGAGTCGTCGAATTGAGAATTTAGATCATCCTGAACTTATTTTAGCTTTAGGAAGTTCTCTTGAGGCTGAAACTACTATTTTATATATTAAAGAAATTTTTAAATCTAAAGATGTTACAATAAGTCGTCTTTCTCACGGAATTCCTATGGGAGCTGAGATTGAATACTTAGATATGATGACTTTGGATAAAGCATTGTTTGATCGAAAAATTATATCGGAATAAAAATCCGATTTTTTTCATATCTTTTATTAGGAGATAAATGCCTATGTTAAAGAAAATTTATGCTGTAATAAAGAAAATTGTATTTGCTTTTTTAATGCTTTATGGATTAAATTATTTTATTTCTTCCTTACAAATTTATATTCCTATTAATCTTATTACGGTTGGAGTAGTTAGTTTATTAGGAGTTCCCGGGCTTTCTTCTTTAATTATTTTGTATTTTATAGTAAAATAATCTTGGGTGAGAGATTGTGGATAACAAAATTTTTCAAGAACTTGTTCATGCATATCATGAGAATAAATTAGCTCATGCTTTTTTGCTTGAAACAAATGATAAAGAAAAGTGTTATCAAACAATTCTTCATTTTTTAAAAGTATTAAATTGTCCAAAAGAATTTCAAGAAAATTGTATTACTTGTAATTTATGTCACTTGTTTGATACAAATTCTTTGCCTAGTTTAATAACCATTTATCCTGATGGTCAAAATATAAAGAAAGAACAAATTTTGGAATTAAAAAAAGCTTTTCAAACAAAACCAGTTTTTTCTAAATATAATATGTATATCATTATGGGTGCAGAGAATTTGAATTCTTCTAGTGCAAATACTATGTTAAAATTTTTGGAAGAACCTGAAGAGCATATTATAGGCTTTTTTGTTACAAATAATAAAGAAAATGTCATTGACACAATTAAAAGTCGTTGCCAAATTCTTTTAGATTATTATGATGTGGATGATATGAGTGAAATTCCAAGTGAATATCAAAAAATAGCCTTGGATTATGCTTTAGAAGTAGAAACGACTCATGATGATGCATTACTTTATAATAAAGATATTCTTCTTCCTATAATTAAAGATAAAAAATGTGCATTTTGGTTATTTAAGTCTTTATTGAAACTTTATGAAAATTTGTATTATTCGTCTTTAAAAATTTCTGAATTACAGGAAGAAAATGAAAAATTTCGCTTTTTATTAAAGAAAAATTCGGAGTATTTTTTTCGAAAAATTCAATTAATTCTAGAAATTTTAGATGAATTAAATTATAATTTAAATATTTCTTTGGTTTTAGACCGTTTTGTTTTAGAAGAAGGTGATTAGAAATGAATGTATATGGTGTAGTTTTTCAAGATCGTGGTAAAGTTTATTATTTTAATGGGCAACATTTACGAATTCCAAATCGAGTTACGGTTATTGTAGAAACTGAAAAAGGAGAGCAATTTGGAAGAGTTGTTAGTAAATTAGATAAAGAAAAAGCTTTTAAATATAAAAATGATTTAAAAAATATTATACGAATAGCAACCAAGAAAGATTATGAGCAATATTTAAAGAATTTGAAAGATGCTGATGAAGCTTTAAAGAAGGCGCGTGAATTTAGTAAAGATTTAAATTTGAGTATGAATTTTATTGATGCTAGTTTTACTTTTGATCGAAAGCAATTACTTTTTAATTTTTTTGCTGATGATCGAGTAGATTTTCGTGAACTTGCTAAAAAATTAGCTGGTGTGTATCATACAAGAATTGAATTAAGACAGGTTGGGGCTCGTGATAAAGCTTTTCATGTCGGTGGGATAGGTATTTGTGGTCGAGGTTTATGTTGTGCTAATTATTTAACACATTTAGAATCCGTGACTATGAATATGGCCAAAAATCAAAATTTGGCTTTAAATCCTTCAAAAATTAATGGAGCATGTGGTAGACTTCTTTGTTGTTTGGCATATGAAGATGAGCAATATGTTGAAGCTTCTAAAGGAATGCCTAGTGTTGGAGATGATGTTGTAACTCCATATGGAGAAGGTAAAGTAAAGAGTGTTGATATTTTGAATCGAAAATATAAGGTTTTAATTAATGATGAATTAAAGGAGATTGGTTTAGATAATGAAGAAACAACTTAATTGGTTGTTTGATTATCCTAATTTAAAGATTTATCAATACGAAGAAGGATTTAAGTTTTCTTTGGATTCTATTTTGCTTGCAGAGTTTGCAACGATTCGGAAATCGGATGAAAATATTCTTGATTTATGTACGGGAAATGGCGTTATTCCAATATTACTTCATTTTAAATATAAAAAGAAGGTTGTTGGAGTAGAGCTTCAGAAAGAAATTGCTAATTTAGCTCGAGAATCCATAAAGGAAAATGGAATGGAACAAGCTATTTCTATTATTGAAGATAATGTTTTAGAGTTGGAAAATTATTTCCCGGGAAATAATTTTGATGTAATTCTGTCAAATCCACCTTATTTTAAGTATCATCATCCTAATTTTGTAAATCATAATTCTTTAAAAAGTATTGCGCGTCACGAAATTGCTATTCGTTTGGAAGAGCTTATTAAAATAGCTGGTAGTTTGCTAAAAAATAAGGGTAGATTTTATTTAGTACATATTCCAGAACGTTTAGATGAAATTATTGTTTTTGCAAATAAGTATGGTTTTGGAATTAAAAAGATTCAATTTGTACATTCTAAATTAACAGAGACACCAATCATTGTTTTGGTTGCTTTAGTAAAAAATGGAAAGTTTGGTTGTAAGATATTGCTACCTATTTCTATAGAAGGAGTAGAATCCTATCAAAATTTGTTTAAGAATTGAGGGTTGTTTTTATGAAAATGATTGTTGGATTAGGAAATCCTGGAAAAGAATATGAAAATACACGACATAATGTTGGGTTTATGGTTTTAGATTCATTTGTTGATGATTTTGTAAAAGAAAATAACTTTCAAGCAATGATTTCTAAAAAAAATATTGATGGAGAAGATGTTTTTTTTGTTAAACCTTTAACTTTTATGAATTTAAGTGGTATAGCTGTTTCTAAAATTGCTAGTTATTATAAAATTGTTCCTGAAGATATTTTAGTTATTCAAGATGATTTAGATTTACCATTTGGATCTTACAAATTAAAAATTCATAGTTCTTCTGGTGGCCATAATGGGATTAAATCAATTATTTCTTCTTTGCATACTGAAGGATTTTGTCGTTTAAAAATAGGAATAGCCCATGATGAACGTGGGGCCGTAATTGATTATGTATTAGGAAAGTTTTCTAAAAAAGATCTTCAAGAATTTGAAAATAGTTATGCAACTTATCATGAAATTATAAAATCTTTTGTTTTGAATGGCATTGATAAAACAATGAATCAATTTAATTGAAGGGGGAATTTTTATGGAACTTTTTGAAAAATTTTCCTATGAAAACGGAATTATTATTGAAGGATTAACTAATGAGTTATCCGTTTTTTACGTGTTAGAAGCTTTTAAAAGAGAAAAGCAAAATATTTTGGTTTTAACTAGTAATCTTTATTTTGCTAATCAAATTTTTCGATCTTTGGAAACGTATACGGATCAAGTATTGTTATTTCCTATGGATGATTTTTTTACTTCTGCTGCCATAGCTGTTTCTCCAGAATTAAAGTTAAATAGATTGGAAACTTTGGAAAAATTAAAACAAGGAAATCATATAGTAGTAACAAATTTAATGGGATATTTAAAATTTTTACCAAATCAAAAAGAACAAGAAAATTTAGAGGTTTCTTTACAAGTTAATATGGAAATTTCCCGGGATAGAGTTGTAGAAATTTTAGATTCTTTAGGTTATCAAAGGGATTCTATGGTAACTTCAACTGGGGAATATGCTGTTCGTGGGTTTATAGTTGATGTATTTTTTCATCAAGCGGAACATCCAGTACGTATTGAATTTTTTGGAGAAACTATTGAATCCATTCGTTTTTTTGATGAAGAATCTCAGTTATCTTTAGAAAGTATCTCTTCTATAAAATGTCAAGCTAATGAGGAAATTATTTCTGTACAACCTAGTTCTTTATATGATTATTTAGGGGAAACTACTTTAATTACTTATGATGAAGAACAAATTCAAAGCAGTTATCAAAAACTTTTAGAAGAAATGACTCATTTTAATGAAGAAGAAAATACCCCTTCAAAAAAACATTTTTGGTTTTATGATGAACTAAAGCCTAGTAAAAAGATTTATTTAAATCAAATAACTAATTCTTTTTCTAAAGAAAAGATATTGAGATTTTCTACGAAGGAAATTGAAAATTTTCATAGTGATTTTACGAAACTGCAATCTATGGTATTGCATTATATACGTGAGAAGAAAACGGTTCTATTTATTTTATCTAAAAGTCAGCAAATTAAAACTATTCAAGAACTTTTTGATGATGTAATCCTTTTAAAGGAATTAAAGGTTGTTCCCAATAAGATTCAAATTTTTCAAAGTAAAATAAATAAAGGTTTTATTTGGGATGATTTCGTTGTTATTAGTGAATTTGATATTGAGGAAATCAAAAAAGAGATTATTTATAAAAATCCTATTCGGATTGGAAAAAAGATTCATGGAATAGATTCTTTGTCTTTAGGAGATTATGTTGTTCATAGAACACATGGGATAGGAGTTTATAATGGTGTAGTTACCTTATCTAATCATGGTGTGAAAAAAGATTATGTTCAAATTTCTTATTTAGGAAATGATAAAGTTTATATTCCAGTCGAGAAAATTTCGACGATTTATAAATATAGTGATAAAGATGGAATGAAGCCTCAAATTAATAAATTAGGTTCCACTGCTTGGCAGAAGAAAAAACAATCAATTCAAAAAAGAATCCATGATATTTCTAAGGAACTTATCGAACTTTATGCGAAAAGAAATCAAGTTCAAGGAGTTGCGTATATTGATTATCCAGAGGAAGAAGTATTTGCCGAGAGTTTTCCTTATGAAGAAACAAGAGATCAGAAGCGAGCAATTCAAGATGTTTTAAAGGATTTGGATAGTCCGGTTCCAATGGATCGGTTGTTATGTGGAGACGTTGGTTTTGGAAAAACCGAAGTGGCTTTTCGCGCGATGTTTAAAACTGTATGTAATAATTATCAAGTTCTTTATTTGTGTCCTACTACAATCTTATCTAAACAGCAATATGAATCAGCTTTAGCTAGATTTCAAGATTATCCGGTTGAAATCGCCTTATTAAATCGTTTTACTACACCTAAAGAAACTAAAAGAATATTGGAAGATTTGAAATCTGGTAAAATTGATATGGTTTTTGGAACACATAGGTTATTAAGTAGTGATGTTGAGTTTAAAAGACTTGGTTTATTAATTGTTGATGAAGAACAACGTTTTGGGGTAACACATAAAGAAAAAATCAAAAAATATAAAAATGATGTTAATGTTTTAACTTTATCGGCAACACCTATTCCTAGAACTTTAAAAATGGCTTTATCAGGACTCCGAGATTTATCAATTATTGATACACCTCCGGTAAACCGTTATCCAGTTCAAACTTATGTTATTGCTGAAAATGAAATGCTTGTTAAAGATGCAATTTATAAGGAATTAGCGCGTGATGGTCAAATATTTATTTTGTATAATCGAATTGAAACAATAGAGGATATTCTTTATAAATTACAAAGACTAGTTCCAGAAGCACGAATTCGATATGCTCATGGAAGAATGAATAAACAAGAACTTGATACAATTATGGAAGATTTTGTTGCTCATCAATTTGATATTTTATTAAGTACGACTATTATTGAAACAGGTATTGATATTCCAAATGCAAATACATTAATTATTTATAATGCGGATTATTTTGGTTTAAGTCAACTTTATCAGTTAAGAGGAAGAGTTGGTCGTAGTAATCGAATTGCTTATGCATATTTTCTTTATCAAAAACAAAAAACCCTCAATGATATTGCTGTAAAAAGATTACAAGCTATTCGTGATTTTACAGAATTAGGTAGTGGATATAAAATTGCTATGCGTGACTTATCTATCCGAGGTGCAGGAGATATTTTGGGCAGTGAACAAGCAGGATTTGTTGATTCAGTTGGGATTAGTTTATACATGAAAATGATTGAAGAAGAAATGAAAAGATTAAAAGGTGAGGAAGTTGTTGATGAAGAAGATAGTAAGGAATCGCTTATTAACGTTGAAACCCATATCGATAAAAATTATGTTGAAGATGAATCTGTACGTATAGAAATTCATCAAATGATTAATGAAGTAGATTCTGAAGAAAAGTTTGAAACGATTAAAAAGCAACTTACTGATCGCTTTGGAACGATTACTGAACAAATGGAAATTTATATGTATGAAGAATGGTTTGAAAAATTGGCTGAGAAATTACAAATTAAAGATGTTCGTCAAACAGAACGATTGCTTACAATTTATTTACCCGAAGAAATTTCCTCAAAAATTAAAGGGGATAAACTTTTTTTGGAAGTATACAATATTAATCCTAAATTTCAATTAAAGTACGAGAATAGAAAGATTTCTATTTCTTTGAATATATTTAATTTAAAGAAACATTTTATTTATGACGTTGTAGCTTTACTTCAAAAAATTGTTTTTGATTTAGAAGTATAATTTTTGAAAAATTTTCCAAAATATTTCTTAGATTGGAGTGAATTTAAGAAGTGAAAGATACAGGTGTAATCAGAAAAATTGACGAGCTAGGGAGAATTGTTATTCCAAAAGAAATTCGGAGAAGTTTAGGTATTCGAGATGGCGAAAATTTAGAAATTTTTGTTTCAGAAAAAGGTATATGTTTGCAAAAACATTCAAGATTGTTAAATTATCAGGAATTAGCCAATCAATTATGTACTTATTCTTATGAAGTTATGAATTATAAAATATTGATTTTTGATCGTGAAGAAGTGATCGCATCTTTTCAAAACGAGTATAAACATATTTCTATTAATACTAAATTGAGTAAGCTTTTAGAAAATCGAGAAAGTTATGAATCATTAAGTAAAGAAAAAATTTTAGATGAAGTGGAACCTAGTTATTATTATATAAATCCTTTGATTATATCGACTGATGTTGTAGGATTAATGGTTTTTCTAGCTGATTCTACATTTTCTGCTGAACAAAAGAAATTTTTGAAATTTTTATCTAAATTATTGGTTAATAAAATTGATGTGCTTTAGTTGTTTTTCCTTAATTGACTTTTTTTGAATCTATGTTAAAATAAGGATAATCAATGTTGAAGGAAAGAGTATATAAAAATTCTTTTTAGAGAGTTTATGGTTGGTGAAAATAAATATGGAATTTTTATAGAAGATGGCTCTGGAGTTGAATCGCTTCTAAAGCGTTATAAGGGAAAGTGCATGAGATAATCATGAAATAAGGTGGTACCACGGGTTTTCCTCGTCCTTATGTTCATGATTTTTTTATTTGGATTATTTCCCGGGAAATAATTTTGAAAGGAAGGAATTCATATGGAAAAATATTATATTACGACAGCTATTGCCTATGCTTCTGCTAAACCACATATAGGCAATACTTATGAAATTGTTTTAGCTGATGCAATTGCTCGTTATAAAAGATTAAAAGGATTTGATGTTTATTTTCAAACAGGTACGGATGAACATGGTGAAAAGATTGAACAAAAAGCCAAAGATGCTTTAAAAACTCCTCAAGAGTATGTAGATGATATTTCAAAAGAAATTCAAAGAATTTGGGATATTATGAATACTAGTTATGATAAATTTGTTCGGACAACAGATTCACATCATAAAGAAATCGTTGCTCATATTTTTCAAAAATTATATGATCAAGGAGATATTTATTTAGATAAATATGAAGGATGGTATTGTACACCTTGTGAATCTTTTTGGACAGATACTCAACTTGTGGATGGAAAATGTCCTGATTGTGGTAGGGAAGTTCAAAAGAAAAGCGAAGAGTCTTACTTTTTTAGAATGTCAAAATATCAAGATAGATTAATTGAGTATATTGAAAGTCATCCAGAATTTATCCAACCTGAAGCACGTAAAAATGAAATGATGAATAATTTTTTGAAACCAGGCTTGCAAGATTTATGCGTTTCTCGAACTTCTTTTGATTGGGGAATTCGTGTTCCTTTTAATGACAAACATATTGTTTATGTGTGGATTGATGCTTTATCTAATTATATTACCAATATTGGTTATGATATTGATGGTGGAAATGAAACTTTTAAAAAGTGGTGGCCAGCTGATTTACATTTAGTTGGAAAAGATATTATTCGTTTTCATACAATTTATTGGCCAATTTTGTTAATGGCTCTTGATTTACCTTTACCTAAGCAAATTTTTGGACATCCTTGGCTTTTAATGAATAATGATAAAATGAGTAAAAGTAAAGGAAATATATTATATGCAGATGATTTGGTAGAATTATTTGGTGTGGATGCGATTCGTTATTATTTGCTTCACGAGAT
Organism: uncultured Bacilli bacterium; assembly: GCA_904374795.1. Lineage (GTDB taxonomy): Bacteria > Bacillota_I > Bacilli_A > RF39 > UBA660 > Ventrenecus. Next base: position 3,395 of record CAJFEV010000007.1, on the reverse strand, counting down.
TCCTTTTGCAAGTGATGGCACGATTTCTTATGAACTTATTATGGAGCGAATTAATAGTGATTTAGCTAATGTTTTAGGAAATTTAGTCAATCGAACGATTTCTATGGCTAAAAAGTATTTTGATGGTTATGTTGAAAATAAAAAAATAATGGAAAGTCTTGATGATGCATATATTGAATTAATAAATAGCTTAGAAGAACGAGTTGAAAAAAGAATGTCTAAGTTGGAAATTGGTTTAGCTCTTGATGAAATTTTTGATACTTTACGTGCTAGTAATAAGTATATTGATGATACGATGCCTTGGAGTTTAGCAAAAGATGAAACTAAAAAAGACCGTTTAGAAACTGTATTATTTCATTTATTAGAAGGAATTCGTAATTGTGCTCTTTTCTTAAGTCCTTTCTTACCTGAAACTGCTGACGAAATCTTAAGACAAATTGGTATAGATAATAAAGTTTTCGGTTTTGATGGTACGGCTATTTATCAAGTAAATGATCCAACTCCAATTTTTATGAGAATTGATATTGCTAAGAAATTAGAAGAAATAGCTAAGAGTAAGGGAGAGTAACATGCTTATTGATACTCATTGTCATTTATATAAAGAATATTATGATTCTATAGAAGATGTTCTTTTAGAATCGCAAAAAAATGAAGTTTCTTCGTTTATTGTATCCGGTTGTGATACGAAGAGTAATCAAGAAGCATTGGAAATTGTGAAGAAATATCCTAATGTGTATTGTTCTTTAGGTATTCATCCTGAATATGTAGATTCTTACACAAATGAAGATTTGCGCTTTTTAGAATCTTGTTTATGTGAATCTAAGGTTGTAGCAATTGGAGAAATAGGTTTAGATTATCATTATAGCAAAGAGAATAAAGAGCTTCAGAAAGAGTTGTTTGAAAAACAGCTAATGCTTGCTTCTAAATATTCTTTGCCTGTAGTTATTCATTCGAGAGATGCAATAGAAGATACTATTACTATTTTAAAGAAATTTCCTGAATTAAAGGGAGTTATCCATTCTTTTTCAGGAAGTTTAGAGGTTGCTCAGATATATATTAAAATGGGGTATAAGTTGGGAATTAATGGAGTGGTTACTTTTAAAAATAGCCATTTGAAAGAACTTTTACCTACTATCAAAGATTCTATTGTTTTGGAAACGGATAGTCCTTATTTAACTCCTCATCCTTTTAGAGGAACAAAGAATTCTCCAAAAAATATAAAGATTATTGCCGAATTTATATGTGATTATTTAGGAATTTCTATGAATGAATTGGTAGGAATTACTAATCAAAATATAAAAGCTATTTTTGACATTTCTATATAGGTATGATATCATGTCTATATAAGACGAGGTGTAGAAATGATAAAATTAAAAAGAAATATCTGTCTTAGTGTACAACTAATTTTATTGATTTTATTTGTCTTTTTAGCAAATGTAAGTACTTCTAAAGAAATGACTACAGTTTCAAATAATGCGAGTAATCGTGTGATAAATTTATCAACAATGGCTTTAAAATTAGAAGAAGATTTGCAAAATGATTTATATAGTGCAAAAGATACATTTACCGGAGATATAACTGGATATGGTGCAAATTGTCCTTTGTGTAGTGGAAATTTAGCTTGTTCTAGATATTATGTTAAAGATGGTACTACAACATATCCTGATGAAGAATATGGTACAGTACGAATTGTTGCATCTTCAAGTAATTTACCTTGTGGATCAGTAGTTCGGTTTGAACTTCCAAGTGTTTCTTCTGAACCTATTATTGCCATTGTTTTAGATCGTGGTGTTTTAGGAAATGATTTAGATTTGTTAATGCCTAGTGAAGAAGCTGCTGTTCAGTATGTTGGTCGTAGAACAAAAAGTTATGATGTGCTTCGTATTGGTTGGAATGAATAAGTCTTATCTTGGTTCAATGTCAAATAGTGTTGGTGAAACCCAAAACTAGTGATAAATGAATTATATGTCAAGGAAGAGATAAATCTTCCTTTTTTCATGCAGTAAAAGGATTGTATAACCCTTTAATAAGCATGACTCTTGCTTTAAGATGAGAAAATTTTCTGTATCCATAAGCAGTGTGTTTAATTTGTTTAATCACGTTATTTGTTCCTTCAATTAAACCATTAGAAAGATCATAATCAAAAGCATTCACTAAATAATGTTCCATGTTTAATAAAGTAGTATTACATTTTTTTGCATAAAGAGAGATATTAGCAGGAAGATTATGAATAATGGAGAAGAATTTCTTTTTGTCACGGTTTTTAAGGGATTTAAGAAGACCTTGATAATAATTATAAGTAACTTTTAATTCGCCGTTTGTGTTGATAAGATAAGTAACAATATATTCTTCAGTAACTTCTTTTCTAAAATGAGGAGAATAAAATGTAGTCTTTCTATTCAAATCATCTTTATTTTTTAAAATAAGTTTCCAATATTTCTTAAATTTGTTATAGTCTTTGTTTGATTTTTTACATAATTTAATCCTGGTTTTGTCTAAAGCATTTCTAAATTGAATTACAATATGGAAACGATCTGGAATTAAAATAGCCTTTTTAAAGAGAATTTATAATAAGGTTTATACAGGTCCATAGTAATAAATTCAACTTTATCTCTTTCGTACCTAGGATATTTTCTAAAATACTTTTCAATATCCAAGGACTTTCTACTATTATTAATATCAAAGATATTTTTAGAAAGATGACTAACAATAATAAAGGCCATCTTACTAATGGTATCATTAGTAGCAGAGAATTCATCAATGCCAAAAGAAGTAGGAAGATGTCCATTATTTTTAACTTCCTTATCTTTAGATATTTCATGTAAAATTCGGTTTACAGTATTTGTAGAAACATTGTTACGTTTAGAAATATCTAATTCACTACTTTTACCCATAAGCTCTAAGATAATACTAGTTTTTGAATGATTAGATACCTGTTTGTGAAAATCAACAATATTAGTGGAAGCAGTAAAAGTAGAATGACAATGTTTACAATAAAAACGTTGTTTATCTAAAATAAGCAAAGTATTAAAATTAGAAACTTTAGGTAATTTAATTTTACACCCTTTCTTCCAATTCCACTTGATAATATCATCAAAGCCTTCGTTAATACTTCCACATTTAGGACAAGATTTAGGAATATAAGTAAGATAACCATGAAAAACTTTAGTAGTGATATTGTTAATTTTAATATTTTTTAAACAATTTTCATAAAAATAGATATTATCATCTTTAATATTTAGAATATCTTTAGTATAATCAGTATGAGTCATTTAATCAGAACCTTTCAATGTTATTTGCAAATTCATTGTATCATAAGTTTCTGATGTGACTCATTTTTATTATCTAAAAATAGTGTCAGGATTTTACTCACCAACACTATTTATTATAGAACC
>CAJFEV010000006.1 GCA_904374795.1 uncultured Bacilli bacterium | reverse complement strand
ATGAATTTTATTCTCATTAAAAAATAGGCATTGTATTTATCTGCCTATTTTTCAAAATTCGAATATCTATTTCGAATATCCGAACTTAAATTAACCTATAAATTTTATAATTATTTAAAATCGTTGTTTTTAATTTATTTCCTAATACATAAAACTGTAAAATTTTTGAATATCGTTCATTTAACTCATCCACTTTCTTTACTTATTCATTTAGAAATTTATTCAGTCCAAGAATCCTCTTTTAGTTTTTTTAAAATTTTCTTTTTAATTTTCTCTACTTTTTCTTTATCATAAATACCTATTCGATATAAGAACTGTTCTTGTTCAATTTTTATGGGAAGTTCAATGCGGATAAAAGATTCTTTATATAAGCCTGTATTTGTTAAATTTTCAATTTTTATTCTTTGATAAGAATCTTTTTGAGAAGTTATTTTTAGTCCATAATAATTTTTGGTATCATTTTTCATAAAGTTTTCATGAGTATCATCAATTATTAAAACGGGACGTTTCATTGTTTTGAAAAATACTTCCTCCCCTACTATTAGAACTGGAATTTTACAAATCCATATCTCGCCAAACTTGGGTTTTTCATAAGTGATTTGTTCTTCTTCAATCATATTTTGATTGAACAATTCAAAATATTCTACTTGTTTAAGATTAAATTCTTTTTGACTAAATATCTCCATGTAAGTATTTTATCAAAAAAAGATCATTTGTCAAAATTTTTTCTCTGTTTTCAAGACAAATAGTAAAAGCGGCATAGAAATCTATGACCGCTTTTGACAAACCTTAAAATTTAATCTTCAATCCAATGTTCTAGATCCTCTTTATTCATTAAACCGATATTTTTCTTTTTTTGCTTTCCGTCTTCAAATAAAAGAATTGTTGGAATAGACATAACGCCGAATTGAATCGCTAAATCTTGATGTTCATCCACATTGATTTTTAAGATATTTATGTTATCTACTGTTTCTAAAATTTCGCCTAGGGCTTTACAAGGGCCACACCAGTCAGCATAAAAATCTACTAAAACTTTTCCATTTTTTATTTCTTCTTCAAAATTTTCATCTTTTAAATATTTTATCATATTCTCTTTTCTCCTATCTATATTTATCTAATATACTATCTGCATCAGGAATTACCAATTTACCACTTTCAAGTAAATCCTCAGCAGAATTTATATCTACAATACCATATTTTAATAAAATGTCCAAACACTTTCGATTGTATTCTTCTTTATCAGCCATATTCTGATCTTTAATACTTAAAATTTCTTCAAATGCATCATAGTAACTACTCGTTACGTTTGATAGAATTGGACTTGAACTTGTAATTTTTGAAGCAAATGTGCTTTCACTTACAAATGCATTGGTTGCTGGAATTTGATTTAGTAAAAATAAAGCAACAAAAGCAAATAAGTATGCCTCAAAAAATCCGAAAACCGCACCTAATAGTTTTGATGGAATTCCTAATATTATAGTAAAATTCAAAATGTGTTCAAATAAACCTGTAATTTTAACAATGATTTGTAAAATTGCCATTAAAACCACATAAACTAATACAAACGCTATTGCTTCGTAAATGATTATATTTAATGTAGTCAATCCAGTAAAATCCCCAGCAAAATTAAAGAACGGTAAAAATGAATATAAAATTTTTGAGACTGGATTTTTCAGACTAAAGGCCAATATAATCACAAGGATTGCCCCAATAAACATGGTAGCACTTTTAATAACTCCTCTTTTAAAACCAGCAATCGCACCGGCAAGTAAAATTAGTATTATGATTATATCAATCATCAAAGACATCTTTTTTCCTCCTACTCTACTAAATAGTATAATCGATTCGTTAAGAAAATGCAAAAATTTTTGACAATTCATAAGAATACTTTTGTTATAAATCGTATGGTGAATTTTATGAGTTGGAATTATGAAGAAATCAAAAAAAGAAAAAAAGCCTTAGACAAGAAAAGCCCTTTTTATAAGAATGATTTAGAAAATATCAAAGAAATGCTAGCAGAATTAGGTAAAGAAAGTTTTTTTCATAAGTCTTTTTCTCGTCATTTTTATTCCTCACCACTTATAGCTACTGAAAATAATTTAAGTGATTATCATTTTATTGCTAAGTTTACAAATCCTATTCTTTTCAAAGCATTTAAAATTACTGAAGATTATGAGGAATCTGAATTTCAAAAACGTTTATCTAAACAGGATTTTACGCCAAAAGATTACATCGAAATGATTTATGAATTTGCTCAGACCTTACCTGATCCTTTCAAAAAAGAAGTGAAAAAGTATGCTCATGATTCTTTTGCAAAAATGTCCAATTACTTTTTTAGAGGATAATTATGCATCTTTAAAACGAGTAAAACCAATGCATATGAAAATAGACAAATATGAAAAAATTTAGTAAAATGAAGGTGGTGAAGAATAATGACAATAGTATTTAAAGTAAGTGACAAGTTAAAAGAAAAAATGGTCAAGTATTATGAACCTTTACGGCGAGAAAAAACACCTCCTTATGCTGTGTTTCAAGCTATGGATGCAGATACCATTGTAACGCTTTATGAATCTGGTAAAGTTATGTTTCAAGGAATAAGTGCGGATATAGATGCAAAGATGTGGTCAGAAATGGAGAAAAAGCTAACCGGTAAAAGTATTAATATTTATGAGGCTGAAAAGAAACGTGAAAAAGAGAAAAAGGAAAGAACAAAAATGTATAAACAAAGTACAATTGGTTCAGATGAAGTTGGTACGGGCGATTATTTTGGCCCGATTGTCGTAACTGCTTCTTATGTTTCTAAGGAAAAGATTGATTTTGTTGAAGAATTGGGAGTTCGTGATTCTAAAGTTTTAACTGATGAGAAGATTATTAGTATCGCACCTACTCTTATTAAAGAAATCCCTCATTGTACTTTTATTTTAACAAATAAAGAATATAATAAATATCAAAAAATGGGTTATAATATGAATAAAATCAAAGCTATTTTACATAATAAGGTTTTGGTAGAAATGAAGAAAAGACAACCTGAATACGATAAGATTGTGGTAGATCAGTTTGTATATCCTGCTAAATATTTTGAGCATATTAAAGAAGCACACGAAAAGGTTACGGATATTGATTTTACAACTAAAGCAGAAAGTAAATGCGCATCCGTTGCTGTTTCAAGTTGCATTAGTCGTTATATTTTTCTTTTAAAAATGAATGAGATTTCTGATGAAATACACACTCCTATTTTAAAGGGAGCTGGCGAAGATGTAGATAAATTAGCAGCTGAAATTGTACAAAAATATGGCGAAGAAAAATTAAATGACATTGCTAAGTTAAATTTTAAAAATACTGAAAAATTAAAAATGTATTTATAAAAAGAACAAACGCAAAAAAAGTGTTTGTTCTTTTTTATATTAAAATTATCTTGTGAATTTAAGCAAAATATTCTATTAAAAAGTTATATAAAGCCATAGTTTTATCTTGATTACCCGATTTTATTTGATAATCCATTTTTGACAAAGAAAGTAAAGATGCTTTTAAATCATCCTCATGGAAGTTCACAGCATTTTTCATAATTTTGTTTACTTGCCAATCTTGTAAACCTAAATTTTTTCCAATTTCTTTATTGGCAAATTGTTTTTTTTCATAAATTTTATAATAGAACAATAAACGGAATTCTCGAATTAATAGATTCGATAATTGTAAGGTATCCATTTTTAAATTGAGAAAATCATTTAAAAGTTTGAAGGTTTCTTTCATATTTTTATTTATCACGGCATCTGTAAATTTAAAAAGATTTTCATTTGTGTTTTGAGCTACTATCTCTTTCATTTGATATAAAGAAATGGAATCGTTTTTCGAAAATAAAAGAGAAAATTTTGAAATTTCATTCATAATTAAATCGAAATTGTTTAAAGATGCTTCAATTAAATATTTAATCGCATTGTCTGGTATTTTATAATTGCTTGTTCTTTTTTTTATTTCATTTGTAAGTTCATATCCTTTTGGCGCATTTAGTTCTTTATATGAATATGTTTCTATTATTTTTTTGGTATACCCTTTTCTTTTATCAATTTCTTCATAAGTAATAAAAAATAAAATGGTATTTGCATATGGATGTTCTAAATATTCGTTTAATAATTTGGTTTCTTTTTCACTCAATTTTTCTTTACCAAAAAAATTTGCATTTTTTACCATAAGATATTTTTTTTCATCAAACAAAGAAACATAAGATGCCTCTTCTAAAATATTTTCTAAGTTTTTATCGTACACATAACTAATTGAAATCTGATCTTTAGGTATTAATTTTTTTAATTCTTCTTCAATTAGCACTCTTGAATCACTTTTTACTAAATAAATGTTCATATTCCCACCGTTTTTATTTTATCATAGTTCTTTTGTTTTAGGGTAAAAATGTTTCTCATTCTTTTTTTATGAAGGATAGGTTTGAATTACTGTTTTTCTTTTATCCAGTTTTATCTTGATTGTTCCATCTCGGTCTGTTCTATAGATTTTCGTCTTTTTTAAATTATCTAAAACTTTAGAAGTCGGATGTCCATAACGATTATTTTTTCCAACTGAAATAATGGAATTTATGGGTTTTATTGTATTTACAAAAAATGCGGATGTACTGCTATCACTTCCATGGTGTCCCACTTTTAAAAAGTCGATATTTTGAAATTTTATATTCTTTAAAAGGTTTTCCTCTACACTTGTCCCAGCATCTCCCATTAGTAAAAACTTAGTATTATTTATCTTTGTATAGAGTACAATTGAGTTATCATTTTCATTATTATATGTTTTGGCGTTTACTAAATAAAAAATATTTTGTTTTAAAGGAATTTTAGAAACATCTTGTGTATAATGAATCTTTCTTTTTTCTAATTCTTTTATCAATTCCTTTTCTAATGCATTATATTTTCCTTTGTTAAATAAAACGTTTTGAATTTTAAAGTTTTTTACTAATTCTGTTGCTTCGCCCATATGATCGTAATCTCCATGAGTTAAAATTAAGTAATCTAATTTTGATATTCCTAACGAATAAAGAAAGGTCTTAATTGTATTACTTAGTTTCACTTGATTTTTCCTTTTTTCCCACTCTTCTGTTGCATAGTTTATTTTCCCACCTGTATCTATTAATAATACCTCTTTTTGATAAGGACTTATGAATACGCTGCTATCCCCTTGACCAACATCTATAAAATACATGTACGCACTTGGATTTATTTTTGGTCCTACTTTTACACATAGTAAAAACATGAGAGCCAAAAGCAGATATTTCTTCTTGCTTTTCTTTAAAAATTTTAAAAGAAGTACATAAAAAATTATCCATAATCCTGGTAAAATATAGGGAATTACGACTACTCCTAGAGTAATATTTTGACACCACGTATTCATCGCTTCAAAAAGGGTAATGCTAAATTCTAGTAGTCCTTGAACAAATGGAAATATCATTACTAAAAAACATAATGGATACATAATAAAAGTTACAAAAGGCACAAAAAATATATTCCAAATGATAGATAAAAAATTTATTTCAAAAAAATGAATCGCACTGATAGGAATACTTGCTAAACAAGCTATAGTACTCGTTTTTAATAAGTTTACCCAATAGTTTTTACTTGGTTTTAAAAAGAAGAAGGTAAAGCATATTAAAAAGGAATATTGAAAGCCTAAGTTCATTATGTTAAATGGATTTACAATCAGCAAAAATGAGAACGTACATAGAAAAACACGCATTTTTGATAATTTCAAATGAAAAAAATCATTTAAAAACAAAAAGATAAAAAGTAAGACACTGCGCATGACTGATGGCGTGAATCCTACTAAAAAAGCATAGAAAAGCAAGAAAAAGCAAATGAATATGTCTCCTTTTTTCCCGAATTTTCTAAATATTTTTTGTAATACAACGGCAAACAGAGAGATATGCATCCCGGATATTGCAAATAAATGACTGATGCCATTTTCTTGAATTGCTGTTAAATCCATATACGAAGTATTGCCAAGTAATAAAGCTAATAAATAATCTTTATTAGGAAATTGCGAGATATATTGATATATCTTTGTTTTTATTTTTTCGAATATTGTTCCTCCATCAGAAATACTTAAACGATCAACACTCATTGTCCAATAAATCTTTTGATAAGATAAATATTTTTTATAATCAAAGGTATGAGGAATAGAAGAAGAGGATGGCTTTTGTAATGTTCCTTCTAAAATTATCTTTTTCCCGTAACCTAAAGTACTTTCCACCCTCGTCTTTTCTTCTAAGGAATCGAAATAATAAAATGCTTGAATTTTTTCTTTGGCATCTACAGTAATTGAAAGAAAGTTCCCATCCACCTTAAAAGAGAATATTTTTCCTTCAATTTTAGTCTGTTCAGAAGAGAAAATGCTTTTTGAAGAAATTGAAAATGAAAGGAAACACCAAAGAAAAGTTAGAACAAAAAGAATGACTAAAAATTTATTAGATTGTAATATAGGCTTCAAGTTCTGCATAGACTTTCTCGCCGATACCACTAATATTTAATAGATCCTCTTTTTTTGTGAATTTCCCACAATTTTCACGATACTGAATAATACTTTTTGCCTTTGCTTCACCAATTCCTGGTAAAGTCATTAATTCTTCTAATGATGCTGTATTAATTGATACAAGCCCACTTGGTGTATTTTCTTCTTTTTCTGTCGTTTCTTTTCCAGTTTCAACAATCGCATCTTGTTTTTCCAAATCTTTTACTTCTTCATGAGTGTATACTGTAATGACCATTTCATCTGTCACTTTTTTGCTTAAGTTTAAATTTGATGTATCTGCATCAGCAGTTAATCCACCAGCTAATGTTATTATATCTTGAACAATTGCGTTTTTTTCGACACGATATATTCCTGGGTTTTTGACCGCGCCTTTAATATCTACGATGATTTCGTCTGTTACTTCTTCACTTACTGTTGGTTCTGTTTTAGGACAAACGTAAGCTTCTTCGGCTGTTACTTCAACTAAATATAAACTAGCAAAAACACCACAAAGAATGATCAAAAAAAGAAATCCACAAAGAACTTTTTGCTCTTTAATCCAGTTAAATATTTGTTCCATAGCTCCTCCTTTCTAAGAAGATTTTTATCTCTTCTACTAATACATTCAAAAAAAATCTTTAATTTCCTTTTTTTTTACACAAAAAAAGAGAATTTTTTTATTTTAATAAAGCTAATTCTCTTTTTTCTTGATTTTGTTTATTTTCGATTGCGATTCTTTCGACTACAAAAAGAATTAAAATAACATTCATATTAAAGCTTCCACCATAGCTTAAAAATGGAAGAGGTACACCGGTTAATGGAATTAGTGCCAATGTTCCTAAAAAGTTCACTAATAAGTGTAATAATATCAACATAAATGCTCCATAACAAATTATGGCGTTTCGTATGCAATCAGCAGATTTTGCTATTTTTAAAATTCGATATAACATATACCCGTATCCTAGCAATACCAGTATTCCTACAATTAAGCCTAATTCTTCTACTAATATTGGATAAATAAAGTCGGTATGCGCTTCTGGTAAATACAAATATTTTTGACTTGAATTTCCTAATCCGACGCCAAATAATCCTCCGTTATGAAAAGCAATAAATCCATTACATACCTGATACCCAGTATCTTCCATATATCTTTGGCAAGGCTCTTGAAATTTTAATCTAGCCAACTGCGTACTGTTAAAGAGATCTGAGCCGCTATATAGAAGGACAATCCCGCCTATAATTGCCGCAAAGCCTAAATATTTTATAATCTGCACTTTGCTATCTTTTTCAAAAGGAATAACCAAAAATATAAAGAAAACAATCCCTGCAATAATTACCGCCCCACCAAAATCCGGTTGCATTGCTACAAGGAAGAAAATTATTAATGCAAAAATAATCGGGATAAAATTATAGACAAAAGGCTTTTTCTTTTTAATACTTTTTTCGTAAAAAACAGCCATATAAAGGATTAATGCAGTTTTAGCAAATTCGGTTGGTTGCAAATTAAAAAATCCTAAATCTAGCCAACTTTGGGCTCCACCACCAACGATTCCATAACCAAAAACTAAGAATAATAAAGAAAAAACAATCAGTAAATATAAAGGCGCCAAGAATCGATATTTTTTAGTAGGAATTCTAAGAACTATAATAAACCCAACTAAGAATGCTGCACTTACAAAGATTAACTGTCTTATAAAAAAATAAGATGGTGAAACACCGTAACGTAATACGGCTGATACACTTGAAGCACTTAAAATCATTACTAAACCTAAAATTGTATATAAAACCATGAAAAAAAGTAATGGTTTATCCATTTTTTGAAACAAGGCTTTCATGTTATCACCTATACTAATCATATCATAAATCATTTAAACTAGAAATGAAAAAAAGAAAGAATCTTTTGTATTTTACAATTTTAATAAAGCATTTTCATTTTTCATCATTTTTTATTGGAAAATAGCCTGAGAATTTTTTATTGAATTCTCTATAAAATAGCATTTTTATTAAAATTGTTCAATTAAGATTTACGATATAGATGAACCTTATATTTTTCTTAATTTTCTCGATTTTTGATGTCAAATTTTCAAAAAACAAATAAACTATAGTAGATAGATTAGGAGGTAACTATTATGTATTATTACGGAAATAATGGGTACTATGGTGGAAACTATGGATACCAAACACCATGTTGCAACGTAGGTTACGCTGGATACACTACTGGTTACGGAGCAGGAGCTGCTATTTGGATCGTTTTATTCATTTTATTAGTAATTATCATTGGTGCAGGTTGGACATGGAACAACAATAATAACTAGAAGGGCTTTTAAAAGTTCTTCTTTTTTTGTAAAACTCCTTGTGAATATGACTATATTTCTCCTTGAAAAATAAATTCTTTCTATTTTTTAAAAAGTTTGCTATAATATTCCATGTTTAGGGGTGAATTATGAAGTTACCAAATATAACCATTTTAGATGAAGTGGATAAAAGATTACGTGAAAAAAGTAAGGAAGTTTCTTTTCCATTAAAAGAAACTGATAAAAAAATGATTCAAGATATGATTGATTATTTAACTCTTAGTCAAATTGATGAAGAGCGAGAAAAATATGATTTGCGAGCTGGCATGGGCTTATCAGCAGTTCAAATTGGTGTTTTAAAACGAATTTTTGTTATTGTTGAAGAAGTGGAAAAAGAAAAATTCAAAAATTATATTGTAATCAATCCAAAAATTCTTTCTTATAGTGAAGAACAAATTTATGTTGGCGAAGGCGAAGGTTGTTTAAGTATTAACCGTGAAGTAGAAGGTATTGTTCCAAGATATGCACGAATTACTGTTGAAGCATATGATATGGATGGTAACAAATATACAATTCGCGTTCGTGAAGATATTTCTATTGCTTTTCAACATGAAATTGATCACTTAAATGGAATTTTGTTTATTGATCATATCGATCCAAAAAATCCTTATAAAGATCAAGAAAAAATGCGAGAAATTTAATTTTCTTCGCATTTTTTTATATAATTTTTTATTTCTTCACTATCATCAAAATGAACTTTTTCATGACCTAAAATTTGATAATCTTCATGCCCTTTTCCTAAAAGCAAAACAATGTCCTCTTTATTTATTTTGTCTAAAGCTTTTTTTATTGCTTCGTGGCGATCTAAAATTACTTCGTAGTTTGTTTTTTCAACACCTTGTAAAATATCTTTCATGATCTTTTCTGGATCTTCCGTTCGTGGGTTATCATTTGTAAAAATTACCCAATCACTTTTTTCTGTTGCAATATGTCCCATAATAGGTCTTTTTAATGGGTCCCTATCTCCTCCACAACCTACTAAAGTAATGATTTTTCCTTTACTAAGCTCTTTATATGCATCTATTACTTTTTCTACGGCATCTGGAGTATGCGCGTAATCAACTACCGCATAACCATCTTTTACCTTGTATGTTTCACAGCGTCCCTTAGGAGGATAAATTTTATTTGTTTTGGAAAGAATTTCTTCGATTGAGAATCCATATTCATGAAGAATAGCTAAAGCAGTTAAATAATTATATACATTAAATTTTCCGGTAAGATTTGTTTCTATTGTGTAATCTTGATTGTTATATTCCAATAAAATCGTTGTTTTTACGGGATTAAAAGTGTATTCTTTTATCCAATAATTGCTTTCTTTCATTCCGATAGTTTTTGTATTTTTAAAGGCTTCTTGAAATCTTTTGCTTGCTATATCATCTTGATTTACAATAAATACACCGTTTAAAGACATATAATTTAAAATTTTTAATTTTGCCTGTAAGTATTCTTCCATTGTTTTATGGTAATCTAAATGATCCTCTGTTAAATTTGTAAATGCACCAATTTGAAATTCTAAGCCGACAACTCTTTCTAAGGAAAGAGCGTGACTACTTACTTCCATTACAATGGTTGTACACCCTTTTTCCATTGCTTCTAAAAATAGTTTATAGATAGTTAAAATTTCTGGTGTTGTATTGGGTAATTCTATTTTTTCCTCTTCAAAGAAGAAGCCGATTGTTCCCATATATGCTGCTTTTACATCTAAAGATTTCAGTAATTGATAAATTAAATAACATGTCGTTGTTTTTCCATTTGTTCCTGTTACTCCAATGATTTTTAATTTTTTTAAGGATTGACTATATTCTTTTACTAATTGTTCTTTTAAATATTTGCTTGAATCTTGAACAACTGTTACAGGAACGCTTGTTTCAACTGGCCGTTCAGCAATTATTGCTGTGGCACCATTTTTGATGGCACTTTCAATATAATCATGACCATCAACGGTATGTCCTTTAATAGCAACAAAGGTTTGTCCTGGTTTTACTTTTCGTGAATCTGTTTCATATTTTAACATTTTTTTCTTCTCCTCCTATTTTACTAATATGTCAGCTAGTTTTGTGATATTTCCAGCACCCATTGTAATGATTATATCCCCTTTTTTTACTTTGTTTTTTAAATATGTTTTGATGGTTTCGTAATCTCTCAAATGAATGGCATCTTTTTGATTTTCTTGTAAAAGTTGCACCAAATCTTCTTCGTTTGCCTGAAAGCTATTGGTTTCTCGAGCTGCATAAATATCTGCTATAATAATATGATCAAATAAGGATAAGCATGCAGCGAATTCTTTTAAATACGTTACAAAACGACTATAGGAATGGCATTCAAATACTACCCATGATTCATGAAAATTTTTCTTTAAAATACCTTTAGCTGTCTCTTTTACTTCAGTTGGATGGTGAGCATAGTCATCATAAACTTTTGCACTGTTAAGTTCTCCTTTAAATTCCATTCTTCTTGATGCGCCTGTAAAAGAAGATAAACCTTTTTGGATAATATCTAATGAGATACCATAGAAACTACAAAGTGCAAGACAGGCTAAACTATTTAAAATGTTGTATTCACCTGTTACACGAAGAAAAAGACGCTTTTGAAATGTATTTTGGTAATATACATCAAATGATGGGTACCCTTCTTCATCATAAGAAACATTATCATAGGTCCAGTCTGCATTAGTTTTTCCTACTGTGATTACTTTAGCTTTGGTAAAATCGGCTAATTTTTGACATCTTTCATCTTCTTTATTTAAAACAAGGACACCATTTGCTGGTAATTTTGAGACATATTCTTGATAACTTTTTTCCATGTTGTCCATATTTTTAAAGTAATCTAAATGATCATTATCAATATTTAAAACAATCGCACTTTCTTGGTGAAAGTTTAAAAACGAATCTTTATACTCGCAGGCTTCAATAAGTAAATAAGGGCTTTTTCCTACACGATAATTAGAACCCAAAAGTTCTAGAACTGCTCCAACTTGAATTGTCGGATCAAGATTTGCTGCGAGAAATACACTTGAAACCATACTTGTGGTAGTTGTTTTTCCATGAGTACCAGCAATACCTATAGTTTTTGGAAACAGTTTGGTAATTTCCCCTAAAAAAGCTCCACGTTCCATGCAAGGAATTTGTAAATTTTTTGCTGCAATGAGTTCAGGATTATCCTCTTTAATAGCCGCGGTATAAACAACTAAATCGATATCCTTGGTAATATTTTCTTTTTTTTGACCAATATAAACGTTGATACCGTGTTCTTCTAAATATTTTGTTTGACTAGATTCTACTTTATCTGAACCACTCACTTCATAGTGCCATGACTTTAAAATTTCAGCTATTCCTGACATTGAGATGCCTCCAATGCCGATCATATAAATATGTTTATTTTCTTTATTCATGATTACTCCCCTAAACTATTTACGATTTTTTTGAATTCTTCTCCTCTTGTTTCAAATGAATCATACTGATCCCAAGAAGCACATGCTGGACTTAGTAAAACGACGTCATTCGCTTGTGATTTTTTAAAACATGCAAGTGTAGCTTGTTGAAGGTTTTCAAATATGTCACAGGAAATATTTAAAGAATCACAATATTCTTTGATGCGATTTTTTGTTTCACCATAACAAACAACATATTTTACATTGGTCATCGCATCTGTTAAATCTTCAAAGGAGTGGCCTCGATCTAAGCCACCTAAAATAAGAAGTGTTGGATTTTGAAAAGATTTTAACGCAATTTTTGTTGATTCACAATTGGTTGCTTTACTGTCATTATAATAAGAAACTCCCTTAATATTTCTTACAAATTCGATTCGATGTTCCACACCTTTAAAGGTTGTTAAAACAGTTTTTATTGCTTCATTTGAAATACCACAGGCTTTGACAGCTAAAATAGCTGCCATGATATTCTCATAATTGTGATTTCCTTTTAAAAGAATATCTTTTGTGTCTATTATTTTTTCTTTTTGATAGTATATAGCATCATTTTCTAAATAGCATTCTTCTTTTTCTATACGGCTAAAATATTCTTTGGTGCTTGAAATATCTTTTGTCAAAGTAAACGCTTCTATATTATCTTTATTGATAATAGCTAGATCTTTTTTAGTATGATGAGCAAAAATTCTTTTTTTCATTTCTTTGTACTGTTCAAATGAATCATGAAAATCTAAATGAACAGGATAAATATTTGTTAATACACTTACATTTGTTTTAAAATCTTTGACGTCACATAATTGGTGGTCACTCACTTCTAAAACAACATAATCTCCTTCTTTTATATCTAAAACAAATTGCGAGAAAGGAATTCCAATATTACCACCTAGATGTACCTTTTTATTTGCCGCTTGCAAAAATTCATAAATCAAAGTAGTTGTAGTAGTTTTACCATTTGATCCTGTAACACCAATAAGAAAAACCTTTTGAGGCAAATAATGATACGCTAGCTCTAATTCGTTAATAATTGGAATATGGAGTTCTCTTGCTTTAATAAGAATCGGATGATCTTTTTTGATGCCAGGATTTTTTATAAGTAAATCATAGGAATTATCTAATAGTTCAAGTGGTTCTTTCGTAATAACTACTTTAACGTTTAGTTCATTTAAAATAGCTACTTGTTTTTCATCTTGCTCTTTCATATCGGTTATGAGAACTTCATGATCCTTAGCTAATAATTTGGCTGCTTCAAAACCGCTTCGCGCCATTCCTAAAATAAATACTTTTTTATGCTTCATCCTTTTTTTCTCCTTCTAATTTTACACTAACAACTTTGGAAACTCCTTGTTCTTGCATAGTGATTCCATATAAGGTGTCGGCATATTCCATCGTTCTTTTTTTATGTGTAATTAAAATAAATTCACTTTTTTCTTTTTGACTTACCAAGTATTTTCCAAAAGTATCAACGTTTGCTTCGTCTAAGGCAGCTTCTACCTCATCTAAAATACAAAATGGTACAGGATATACATTTAAAATAGCAAATAATAAGGAAATGGCAGTCAGTGTTTTTTCTCCACCAGATAATAATTGGATATTATTTAATTTTTTTCCTGGAGGTTCTGCAACAATGTTGATTCCAGTTTCTAGAATATTATCTGGATCCGTTAATACAAGTTTTCCTACTCCACCTTTAAACATTTGATGGAAAACTGTTGAAAATTCTTTTTGAATTTTTAGAAAAGCTTCTTTTAATCTTTCCACCATAATTTCATCCATTTCAGCAATTATTTTTAATAAATCCTCACAAGCTGTTGTTAGATCTGTTTTTTGGGAATTTAAGAATTCATAACGAGTATTTACTCTTTCATATTCTTCAATACTTCCTAAATTAACGGTACCTAAATCTTTCATTTCTTTTCGCAAAGAATTCACTTTCATTCGGGCAAGTTCAGGATCGATTTCTAAAACATAGTCCATCTTTGCTTTTTCATAAGTCAAATGATAATTTTCACTTAAAACACTTAATAAATAATCCATTTTTGTATCCATTTTACCAAGAGTAATACTTTCATTTTTTAGTGCTTGTTCTACTTGATATAAACCACTTGAAAACTTCTTATTTTCTAATTCAATACTTGCAATTTGAGAAGAAATTTCACTTTTCTGTGTTTTTAATTCATGAATTTTTTTCGATACAATTTCTTTATCGACTTCCACTTCGGTAATTGTTTTCATGAGTCCTACTAAACTTTCTTCTAAACTACCACTTTTCATAGAAGATGCTCCTGCTATTTGTTTAGAGACTTCCTCTAATTTTTCTACTAAATCTGTCAAATTTCTTTCTTTATACGTTAAATTTTCAGTAAGCATTTGCTTCTTTAAGAAATTTTTTCTTTGAATTTCTTCATTTTCTGTTTGTTCTTCTTTATATTCTATATCTTTTTCTTCGTATTTTTGCAAAGCATTTTGGGCACTCTCAAGTTCTTTTTTCTTTTTTTCGACCTCCGTTTTCATTTGCAAAATACTTGTACTTTTCTTTAGAGAACCACCGGTTAAAGAACCACCAGCATGACTAAGTTCTCCATCTAAAGTAACTAGGCGATATTTATAGTTTAAAAGACGACCAATTCTCTCTAATGCGGTCATGTCTTTTACAACTAAAACATTTCCTAACTGATTTTCTAAAATATTTTGATAAATATTTTCTGTTTGAACTAGGTCACTAGCTACACCAATAAAGCCTTCTTCTTTTTTTACAAGCTCAATAATTGTTTGTGGAACATATCTAGATGTGATTACATCTAATGGAAAGAAAGTTGCTCTTCCTAATTTATTTTCTTTTAAAAATTTAATCGCTTCTTCAGCACTTTTTGTTTTATCCACTACAAGAAAATTTGCTGAGGCCCCCAAAGCTACATCAATAGCTGTACTATATTTTTCATCAACCGTTATTAATTTGCCAATGGTATTATGAATGCCTTTTAGTCGTGGATGATTTAAAATATTTTTTACAGCATAAGAAAGGCCGGGATCATTCTCAATGGTACTTTCTAAAATAGAAATTTCATTTTGTAAAGCAAAAACTTTTTTCGTTAAATCTTCCTTTTCTTTTTGAAATTTACCATATTGAATGCCAAATAAACTTGTTTTTTCATCTACAGAGGATATTTCTTTATCGATTTTTTTTCTTTCTTCTTGTAGACTATGAATTTCCTCTTTTAATAAAGATATTTCTTTTTGAATAGAATTTTCTTCTTCTTTTAAAGTTAGTAAATTTTCATCAATTTTCTCGCTTGCTACTTCATATTTTTGGCGTTCAATAACTAATGTTTTTTCACTTTGTAATTTAGCTAATCTTTCGTTTAATGAAATGAGTCTTTGGCTCGCATCTTCAATTTTATTTTCCACATCTAAAAGCTCAGCTTCTAATTTTTCAATTTCTGAAGATTTTTTTGTATTTTTTGTAGATAAACTTTCTTTTTCTTTTTCTAATTCTTCTACTTTTTTAGTGATTTTTTGATATTCTTCGTGAATTTCGCTTAAATCATGAACTGTTAAAGAAATTTCTAGATTTTTTAAATCACCCTCATATTCTAAATATTTTTTAGCTACTTCACTTTGTTCTTTTAAAGGTAATACACTTGTTTCTAATTCTCTAATCACTAAATCCACTTTTTCTAGATTATCTTTGGTTTTTTCTAACTTTCGTAAGCTTTCACTTTTGCGATTTTTGTATTTTAATACTTGGGCGGCACTTTCTAATATTACTCTTCGATCGATTGGCTTTGAATTTACAATTTCTTCGATATTTCCTTGACTAATAATATTATAGGCATCTGAGCCAATTCCACTATCCAGCAAAATATTGGTGATATCTTTAAGACGTACTTTTACGTTATTGATGAAATATTCGTTTTCGCCGGTATAATAAAGAATTCTCTTTAATTCTACTTCTTTTAAGTCTGTATTTAAAAAATGGGTTTCATTATCAAAAGTTAAGGCAACCTCGCATCTTTTAAATGGGGCTCTTGTTTGACTACCGGCAAAAATAACGTCGCTCATAGAAGATGAGCCACGAAGACTTTTAACGGACTGTTCTCCTAAAACCCAGCGAACAGCGTCTACAATGTTACTTTTTCCTGAACCGTTAGGTCCGACAATTGCTGTTATGTTTGTTTTAAATTCAATGTCCATTTTATCGGCAAATGATTTAAAACCATATGCTCTAATACTTTTTAATTTCATGTTACCTCGCTCTTTTCTGATATGCATCATATGCTGCTTTTTGTGCCGCTTCTTTTTTGCTTTTTCCTGTTCCCGTTCCGTATATTATACCATCAATTATGACATTTACTGTAAAGGTTTTGTCATGAGCTGGACCTGTTTCACGGATCAAATCGTAGCTTAAGCTTTTTCGATCTGTTTGTATCATTTCTTGTAAAAGGGATTTATAATCTCCTAGAAAATGAGCTCCTTCTTTGATATAAGGTAAAATAATTGCATCCGCATATTCTTTTGCTTTTTGAAAACCACAATCTAGATAGATAGCGCCTAAAACACTTTCAAAAACATCCGCGATAATTGTATCATTTACTTTTCCTTCTTGACCGTGACCAACTAAAATATATTTATCTAAGCCAATATTTTTAGCGTAGGTTGCTAAAGCATTCTCACAAACAAAAGATGCCCTCGTTTTACTCATATCTCCTTCTTTTAAATTGGTGTGTAAATAAAAATATTCACTTGTTATAAGTTCTAAGACAGCATCTCCTAAAAATTCTAAACGTTCATAGTTATCTGTTTGGTGCTCGTTAGAATAAGAACTATGCGTGAATGCAATTTGCATGAGTTCTGGATTTTGCAACTCTATTTTGTATTTTTTAAAAAATTCTTTGAAGTCCATAATAACCCTACTTTCAACACAATCATTATACTACAAGAAAAAGTTGTTTTACAAGTAAACTTTTTTGTAGTACAATACTCATAAGGTGATTATTTGAAAAAGATTTTTATTTTTTTTATTCGCTTATATCAATGTACGCCTTTATCTTCTCATAGTTTTTGCCGATGTATTCCCACTTGTAGTGAGTATATGATTGAAGCTATCGAGTGTTATGGAGTACTCAAAGGATTAAAACTCGGATTAATAAGAATAAGCAAATGTCGCCCAGGGGGAATTTACGGGTATCAACCATTAAATAAGGAGTTGGAAAAATGAAAAAAATTGGTAAAATTCTTCTATTACTTATAGGAAGTTTTCTTGTAAGTGGGTGCAATAATTTGGAAAATGCTAATGTTTATACTACAACCTATCCTATTGAATATTTAGCTCAATCTTTATATGGGGAGCATTCCACCATTCAATCTATTTATCCAAATGGTACAGATGTCACAACCTATGAACTTACGGATAGTCAAAAAAGCACGTATAGCAAGGCGGAGATTTTTATTTATAATGGTACAACTGATGAAAAGGAAATTGCTAAAGATTTTTCAAATAGTAATCGAAAGTTAAAAGTTATCGATGCAGCTTACTCATTGAAATATAAATACGGCGTAGAAGAATTATGGTTAAATCCTAGTAATTATCTAATGCTTGCTTCAAATATTAAAGATAACTTAGAAGAACAAATTGGAACAAAGTACATTAATGAAGAAATCGATGCAAAGTATGATGATTTAAAAGAGCAATTATCTATAATGGATGCGGATATCCGAAGTATTGCTAAAGATGCAAGTGAAAGAAATCAAAATACTATTGTTACTTCATCCAATGTTTTTAAATTTTTGGAAGATTATGGATTTCAAGTAATTTCTTTAGAAGATTATGAAAACGGAAGCGCTAGTCTGACTACTCTAAAAAACAATTTTAATTCCGGTACTTACCAATATTTACTTATTAAAAGTACTGAAACTACAAATGAACTAATTACTGAAATTACTACGCAAACGAATGCGAAGACAATTCCTGTAAATATGATGAATACGTTATCTGAGGAAGATCGAGAAAGTAATGAAAATTATTTTACAATTATGGAAGATTTTATTAACAATTTAAAAACGGCAACGAATTATTAAGAGGATGAGTTATTCATCTTCTTTTTTGTATTTTAAGCGCTTTTTTTGCTATACTATTGTAGAGATGATCTATATGAAAAAAATACTTATTTTACTGTGTTTAGCCTCTTTATTCTTGCTTTTTTTCTTGCAATTCAATTCTATTAGTAAAACGAACTCTTTTCTAGAAGAAAAAATTTCACAAGTTCTTTCTTCTATGACTATTGAAGAAAAAATTGGGCAAATGCTTATTTTATATGAAACTCATTCTAAAGTGGATGAAGAAGTACTTTCTCTGTTTCACAAAATCAAACCAGGAGGAATTATCTTAAATCAAGAAAATATAACTACTTATGAAAACACAAAAAATTACATTGAAAAAGTCAAGAGTTTAAACGATATTCCTCTCATTGTTTCTGTAGATCAAGAAGGTGGTAGAGTACAAAGACTACAGTTATTAGAAGACCTTGCTCCTACCTATTTGCCAAGCATGCGTGAAATTGGGGATACTAAAGACTCTGCACTAGCATATGAAGTTGGTAAAATTTTAGCTAAACAAGTAAAAACTTTAGGAATTAATGTTGTTTATGCCCCTGTATGCGATATTGTAACAAGTGAACAAAACACGGGAATAGGAAACAGAAGTTTTGGAAATACCCCTACTCTTGTTTCATCCATGTGTACGAATTTTGCGAGGGGTATTGAAGAAGAAAACGTTCTTGCCACTTATAAGCATTTTCCAGGCCATGGTGATACTATCACAGATTCCCATACTTCCCTACCCATTATTAATAAAAGTTTAGAAGAAGTAGAAGATTTTGAGCTTATTCCTTTTAAAGCCGCGATAGAAAATAACGCCAAAATTATTATGGTAGGTCATATCGCGTTTCCAAATATAACAAATGATGAAACTCCAGCAAGTTTATCTAAAATAATGATTACAGATATTTTGAAAAATAAGCTTCATTACAACGGCCTAGTAATTACAGATGCTTTAAACATGAAAGCTTTAACTGATAATTATTCTGAAGAGGAAATTTATACAATGGCTGTTAATGCTGGTGTTGATCTTTTACTAATGCCAAGCAATCCGGAAAAAGCTATTGAAATATTGAAAGAAAATCTATCTGAAGAACGAATTAATGAATCAGTCAAAAAGATTTTAAAATTTAAATTTACTTATTTAGAGAACGAGGAATTGTTAGATCAAAGTTATCTATCTAAAACATCTTATCAAGAAACTTTAAATAGGATTTCGACAGAACTAAATCATTAGACCATAAATGATTCTTTCAAAAAAAATGTTAGTTGTAGCTAAAAAAATAGCCTAATTTTATTCATAGTTATAAAAATTCGAAAAGACTTAAAAATTAAAACAAACCCTTATAAATAAAGGGTTTGTTACTTACTTCAATGGTGTCCCCACAGAGGCTCGAACTCTGGACCCACTGATTAAGAGTCAGTTGCTCTACCAACTGAGCTATGGAGACATATTTTAAAACCCCATTTCTGGGGATTTTTTTTAATTTGGTGACCCGTACGGGATTTGAACCCATGAATGCATGCGTGAAAGGCATGTGTGTTCAACCACTTCACCAACGGGCCAAAAAAACAAAATGGTGGGCCTGGGGGGACTTGAACCTCCGACCTCACGCTTATCAGGCGTGCGCTCTAACCAGCTGAGCTACAAGCCCATTTTGTCAATCGACTATTACATTTTACCTTATAATAATGCATTTGACAAGTATTTTTTTCACTTTTTGAAAAAAACTCTATATATAAACCATTAAATGGATTATAAACTATATGGCGGAGCAGGAGAGATTTGAACTCTCGCGCCGGTTTCCCGACCTACACCCTTAGCAGGGGCGCCTCTTCAGCCTCTTGAGTACTACTCCATTACCAAGTGGTTACTTATTAAGTTTACTATATTTTTTAAAAAACGTCAACCACTAATTTTACAAAGAATTGAATCTAATAAGATTAGTATATGAAAATGCGTTAATTGTTGATTGTATCTAAAAAAGCACTATAAGGATACATCACTTGGCAATGAAAGAAAGGCAAATCTATTAAGACAGATTAGTGAGAATGGCTATACATATCATTTTTTTCATATTTTCATTCTCCTTTTACTTGTACTTATCAAATATCTAAACATTGATTTACAATTCATTACTCTATATAGAGTATACTGTACTTTTCATTTTTTTTCAATGTAAAGACAGGATAAACGTAATCTAAATGAATTTTCGTTGAAAAAAGAAATATTTTAAACTTTCGATTTCTTGCCTATTGGCTTTATTTAATAATCTATCTCAAAATCTTTTTATCTGTTGGTTTTTTTATCTTTGGCAAAAATTCACTTTCTCTTCCCTTTTTAAAATATTCTATAATTTTTTCTTTTTCAGTAATATAGTGAGTTTTTTCATAAAAAAAATGACGTGTTTCTTTTTTTAGAACAGAGATATCCTCATTTTTTTGATTTTGAATTTTTTTGTAAGGAAAGGAATATAAAAATCTTTCTAAATAAAATCGGTGAACGTAGTATTTTTTCCTTTTTTGAACAAGTAGCAATTGAATAAATAAAACGATACATATGAAGTAATTGTCAATACTAAAAAAGATATTATATAAAACAAAAAGAAGTAAAACACATAAAGAACCTAGTTGATAGATTTGAAAAGATTTTTGATAGGGAAAAAGCTTTTCTAAAAAAGCATGTAGAAAAACACTTCCATCTAAAGGAATCATTGGTAATAGATTAAAAATCATAATTGTCTTATTGTAAAATGATAATAATGAATAATTTTCAAATGAAATCCCATTTTTTTTAAAACATAAAAAAATTATGATATAGAAAAGTAACTGAAAAAAAATTCCTCCTAAAGAAATGAACAATTCTTTATTAATAGATGAATTAATTGGTTTATCTACTTCTGTTATACCTCCAAATGGATAGAACTCTACTTTGACAATTTTATATTTGAAAATTTTTATTAAAAAAACATGTCCCATTTCGTGAATAAAGACAATACAAAAAATGAAAAGAATATTTTTGAAATATCCACAAAGAAAGGAGATGAGAAAAAATATGTAAGTTGTAATATTTATTTTACATTTGACTTTGATATTCTTCATAGGTTATAAAATTTCCATCTTTGACAAAAGCTAGATAGTAATAATCTTCTTTTGCAGTTCCAAGAATTGTATTGGTTTCAATATAGTCATAAAGTTTTAAATTGGTATTTTCTAGATTTCCATACCAAACATCTACTCCATTTACACCTTGGATAATTAAAACATTTCCATACCCTTCTTTTTCTCCAACGAATACATAAAGACCACTTGCTAAGGAAAGAACGCTATTTCCTTTTTTGGTTGAAATTTTATAGCCATCTAAATATTTTTCTTTTATCAAAGGGTTTGTTTCTCCAGCTACAGTTTGAGTACCCGGTTCTTTTACACTTGGTAAAAATGAGCCGAATATTTCATGATACCAATTATTGATTTTGGTAAAAGTTAAATTGTTTTCTAATACATGGGTTTTGAAAAATTCTAAATTTTCAGGGCTCAATTTCACATAAATTGTACAGCTTAAAACTAAAATGATACTTAAAAGAATTTTGGTAAAAATTTTACTTATTTTTTTATCTTCTTGATCTGAATATTCTTTTGCTAATCTTTTTTTGTGTCGTAATTCTACCATTTCTAATTCGTTCATATTTTTTCACCTAAAAAAGTATATGAAAAAAAAGAAGATTTTATTCTCTTCTTTCCTTTATTGGCTGTCAGTACTTCCGAAGCCGCCTTTTCTTATATTATTTAATGCAACATCATTGTCTATTGTTAAATATTTTTGAAAAATCACTTGGCCAATTATATCTCCTTTATGAACTATTATTTCATGATCAGAGCAATTAAAGTATTGAAAGTAAAAATGCCCATCATTTCCTTCATTGCCATAGTAATCGTGGTCAACTATTCCTATGCTATTTGCCATTAAAAATCCTTTTTTAGGACCAGAGCTTCGATTCACTAGCATTATAAATTCATCCGGTTCGCAGTATGCCTTTAAACCTGTCGGAATTAAAGTTGGTTTCATTCCCGGTGTATAAACTGGAATTGTTGTATCTTCAGCCGCTTCCACATCATAGCCTGCTGCATATTTTGTTTTTCGTATAGGAATGTGAATGTCTTTATCTTCATAACCTTTCACTATTTCAAATCCGCGTGTTTTCATTCCTCTTCTACCTCCTTACTATTATCTATATATAAAATTACCTTTTTTTCTTTCAATGTTTTTGGTACATCAATAACTCTTTGATTGCAGCTACCCACGTAATGGATTTTTTCATCAGCTTGTTGCAATATAAAACGACCGTCTAGCAAAACATCAATGTTATTTAAAATCGTTTCAATATTTTTATCTTTTTTCTTTTCTTTTTGTAACTCTTCCCATGTATATCCTGTATAACACCAAATGGTTTTTGTTGGATATTTTTCTTTTACTTCTTTAATTAATTCGGCAATTGTTTCTCGATTTAATGAAAATAGCGGATCGCCGCCAGATAAGGTTAGACCTGCGCACCAATCATGTTCTAGTTCATCAAAGATTTCTTTTTTGGCATCTTCATCAAAAAGCAATCCATTATTTGCGTTCCATGTAATTTGATTATGACATCCAGGGCAGGCATGGGAGCAGCCACTCACCCAAAGTACTACTCGCAATCCTTCCCCGTTTAACATATCTGCCTTTGTAATATTATGATATTTCATGTTGCCTCCTTACATCGATTTTCTTTCAGATATTTCAACCATTTTTGCATGATTAAGTCTTGTGTCACCATGAACTCTTGAATATGACAAATATCCATTCATACGGTCAATTTTTACTAAATCATCACTTCCACATTTTGGACAAACATCCATATCAAGTTCTTCATGACCGCATTTATTACAATATGATAAGGATAAATTTACTCCTTCATAGAATCCTTTGTCCATTGCTCTTTCAATATAGGTTCGCATAGCTTTATCGTTATAGTTTAGGTTATAACGAACATATTGAATTCTTCCACCGCGGAATAAATCCCAAAATCTTTCTTCTAAGTCTTGTTTTTGAATTCCTGTTATATCTTCCCATACCCCACAATGGAAACTATTTGAAACATATTCTCTTGAACTAACGCCTTCAACAACGCCATATTTTTTTCTAAATTGTTCTACTTGTAATCCGCATAAGCTTTCTGCTGGAGTTCCATATATTGCATAAAGCCGTCCGTCTTCTTCTTTAAATTCATTAATTTTTTGGTTGATGTATTTCATTGTCTCTAATGCGAATTCACCATCTTCTACTAAAGATTTTCCATTATATAGTTCTTGTAATTCATTTAATGCGGTAATTCCAAAAGATGCGGTTGCACTTTTAAGTACGGGTTCAATCGCCTCATTTGGCTTTAGATGCCCTCCATAGAATCCCCCTTCACAAAAAGCGATTGGATTAATACTGGCTTTTCTTTTTCCAAGATATTGGTACGTTCTTAAATGAATTTTGCGAATCATTTCTAAGTAGTAATCTAACACATCATGAAAATCTTTTTGTTCTTCTCGTGCTTTAGCTAAAATCATCGGTAAATTTAAAGAGATTGCTCCAATATTGAAACGGCCAATAAATACTGGTTTGTCTTTACTATCGGCTGGATGCATTCCGCCTCTTTCATACCATGGAGACAAAAATGCTCGGCACCCCATTGGGCTTACTACTTTTTTATATTTTTTATACATTTCAGGTACATATCCTTCACCAGTTAAAGATAAGTAATCGGGATACATTGTTTTTGCACTACACTTTAAAGCTGTATCAAAACTTTCAGCAAGTTTTCCACCTTTTTGATGTAAATTTTTATCATATAGAAATACTAATTTTGGGAAAAGTGTTGGCTTTCTAAAGCCTGGTTTCCCTTGGCCCTTACGGTGGGTATTTAAAATTGTCTTAGTAATCATCTGACCAAACGGATCTTCTTCAATTCCAAAAGTAAATGTTACAAATGGATAATCCCCTCTAGCTGAGCCTATTGTATTTAATTTATATTCGATTCCTTGATATCCCTGTTCACATTCACGAATGACTTTCTTCCAAGCATATTGATCAGCTTTTCCGTCTTTATCTTTTGTTTCACCCCGAATTTCTAAATATTCTTTAAAATGTTTATCATAGCTTTTCTTGGCATATGGAGCTAAAATAGTATCCACTTCAGGGACAGTAAAACCTCCGTATTGCATCGCTGCGGTATGAATAATTACGTCTCCCATTACACCAAATGCAGTTTCTAAGGTTTTTGGCTCATTATACCAAAGATTTCCCATTTCAAAGCCATCTTTTAATACTGCTCCAATATCGCATAGACAGCAATTCATTGTATCTCTTCTTGCACTCATATCATGCACATAGATATATCCATCTTCGCATGCTTCGATTTCTTCTTTCGTTAAAAAGAATTTTTTGTAAAGTTCTTTATTTAATGCTCCATAAGTTAAGCTTCTTTGTGTTGCCACTAAAGCACTATCTGTATTTGAGTTTTCTTTATCGCCAATATAATTAATAGCCTGTGCTTTTTGATAAACCTTATCTAAAATATGAACGAAATCTTTTTTATAATTTCGATATTCTCGATAACTTTTAGCTACCAATGGATTTACTTGCTCTAACGCAGCTTCTACACAATTATGTATCTGAGCAACATCTAAGTCACCTGTCCCAGTTTCCACATAATCTAAAACAATCTTTACAACTTCGTTTTCAGCTTCAGGTGTAAGTTTTATCATTACCCTTTCCGCACTTTTTCTTATGGCTATTTTGATTTTCTCAGGATCAAAATCTTCCTTATTGCCATTTCTTTTAATTATTTTAATTTTTGTTTTTAATTTACTCATATAAATACTCCTCCTACCCTACTCAGAATTATAGCAGATAATTATTTTTACTATGTGTGATTTATGCAACAATAAAAAAACAAAAAGAATTCCAGTAGGAAAAGTTACGATTTTATCGAAAAAAGAATTTTATTGCTATATGACAACCTTTGTCAAAGAGTGTAAATCAAAAAGTAATAGTGTGACAATTGCAACAGCCTTTTATATCTGTTATAATTTTGTTAGATGTGATGATTTGATGAAAAATAAGGAAACGGATATGTTGGTAGAAGAAATTTTAAAGAATTTGGCTACAGTTTCTTTTAACAAAGGTGAATTTATTCCTCTTTTTCAAAATAATAAAAAAGAAATTGCTTTGATAAAAAAAGGAAAAGTCTCTTTAATGAAATCTGATATTAACGGAAATTTGATTTATATCGATCATTTTATAAAAAATGAGATGTTTTCAAAATTATGGATATATAATGAAGAAAACGATTTGTTTTTTGTCTGCAATACATCTGCTGAAATCTATTTTTTAGACTATACACTTTTTACCCAAGGAACAAATTCGAAATATTTAAACTTTTTCTTAGAAAAATCTATACAATATATGACTTATTTAAATCAAAAAATTTCTATTTTACAAAAAAAAAGTATGGAAGATAAACTTCTCACTTATTTTCGTATAGAAAGTAAAAAATGTGGAAGCAAAAAATTCGAAATAACTATTACTTATAAAGAGTTAGCCGATTATTTGGGGGTTGACAGAAGTAGTTTAATGCGAAAACTAAACGAATTAGAAAAAAAGAAAAAAATCAAAAAGCAAGGAAAAACTATCTTTTTGAAAAATTAAAACTTCTTTTTTTAAAATATAAGAATGTAATTAAAATATTCCAAAAAATATTAGATAATAAAAGAGAGGGCGAAAAATGAAGATAAATCACTTGCAGTGCTCCTATATACATTACTGTATTTAAAATTGTTCTTCCTACATAGAGTTTTAAACGATGAGGAATATGCCAAGAAAAATTCAAAAGATAAATAACTATGGTTAGCAATGTATGAATCAAGGTATAGGGATAAACAATGATATCTAAAAATAAGGAGGAAAAAAGTAAAAATGGAAGAACTTTTTCTTTCGAATAAGTAAAATAGGATATATAAAAATATAGAGGAAAAAAATTATTCATAGGAAACACTCTTTCTAATAACAACATAATTTAAATTATTAAAGTCCACAAATGGTTCAACAACAATCTTTTGTTCTAGGTTGTTCGAAAGAACTTCAGTAACTTTTCCAACCGGTATTTCTCCTGGAACATTGGTAAAACTTGATGTATATACAACAGTATCTTTTTCTATAGTCTCTTTACTTATAATATCGCTAATAACTAGTTTTTCGCCTTCTTTTTTTAGAATTCCATAAGAGTTTTTTACTTTAACCGATAATAATGTATTCGTACTTGTAAGTAATTTAATTTGGCTTGTGTTTTCTAATACGTTTGTAACTTTTCCAACATACCCAAGTTCATTTACAATAACATCATCTTTTTTTATTCCTTGTTTACTTCCTTTTAAAATCGTTATTTCTTCAAAAAAAATGTATGGATCATGTAAAATTACTTTACTTATTTCTCCTTCTACTACAAAGGGTAAATTTAAATTATTGACTTTTAGAAGCTCGTCATATTCCTGTTTCAAGTTTTGATAATCTGTATCTAATATAATATTTTTTTCTAAATTAAAATCCTTTTTAATTATATAAGAGCAAAATACGTCTTTAAAAACAAACACGAAAAGCAAAATCCCTGCTAGAACAATGTACCCTATACTTTTTTTCATTCCCACAAATCCTTTCTATTTTCTAGAAAACTATAATAGTTATCTTTAGCTATTATTACATGATCAACTAAAGTTATCCCCATTAAATCGCCAATTTTTTTGATTTTTTTTGTTACTTGTTCATCGGCAAAACTTGGATTTACTCGACCGCTTGGATGATTGTGAATACATAATATTTTTACAGCATTATTTAAAATTGCTTCTTTAAAGATATCTCTAGGATGAATTAAACTTTGGTTTGCTGTTCCCACAAATAAAAGTTTTTTATTTAAAACATAATTTTTCGAATCTAATAATATTACATAAAATTTTTCTTGTTCGCTATAAAGAAATAGAGAAGCAAAATACGTGTACACATCTTTACTTTCTTTAATTTGAATTTTTTCTTGGCAGTCATTTTCTTGTAATCTTTTTCCTAACTCTAATGCAGATAATATAGTAATGGCTTTCACTTCCCCCATACCTGGGATTTTTTTTAAACTATTTATTCTAGCATGGAGTAATCCTTTTAGATCCTGATATTCCAAGAGAAGTTTTCTCGCTAAATCAATTGCTGAAACATTTTTTGTACCTGTACGTAATAGGATAGCTAATAATTCTATTTCACTTAAAGAAGTGATACCATATTTTTTAGCTTTTTCTCTTGGCTTTTCTTTTAAGGGCAAATCTTTAATTAAATAGCTCATGTTTCCACC
Organism: uncultured Bacilli bacterium; assembly: GCA_904374795.1. Classification (GTDB taxonomy): domain Bacteria; phylum Bacillota_I; class Bacilli_A; order RF39; family UBA660; genus Ventrenecus. The sequence goes on along the minus strand of CAJFEV010000006.1, from coordinate 5,991 downwards.
ATCTTTTCTAAAATTCTAGAATTTAAAAGTAAAATTGATTTTTCTTCATTTGTTTTTTCTAACATCATATTGTATTTTGAAAATAAATCTTGATCTTTTTTTGGAATTGTTAAATCTTTTTTATAATAAGCGATTTTCTTTTTTTTCATGATGTTTTCTATTTTTTCTAATCCAGCATCGGTAGTAGCTGCTCCCACTAAAACTCTATATAATCCTCCATCTTCATAAATAATTGCATTTTCAAACTTGTCTTTTGCTGATAGTGCATTTTCATAAGATGAATAGACCCCTGTTTGTAAGACTTTTAAAAGAATATCTTGTTCTAAATCTTTTTTAGGCTCTAAATAGAATAAGGTAAAAAAGGCTAAAATTGCTCCTGTTATTAAAGCAAGTAAAATAAAAAGAAGCTTTTTTTTCACTTTCATCACCATCAACAGCATATCAAAAAAGAACGGTAAAATTTGTCGAAAAAAGAAAGCGATCCATAGAAGTGAAATTTGATTTAAGTTGACTACATTTTCCAAGAAGAACTTGTCACCGCATTAAAGGTTCATTATCAAAATACAGGTGAATTAGAAAAGCAAATTGCTCTTCTGCCTAGCAATTGAAAATGGTGAAAATGGTGAAATTTCTGAAGAGGAAAAACTATCGTTTATTACAGACTGTCAACGAATAATGTCGATAATTTTTAATTCAATATCTTTTAAATTTTTAAAAGTCTTAACTGATCCAACTACTAAAAATGATAAATTAGAAAAAAAGATTTTAGAGTATTCTCCACGTATTTATATTCAATTTTCGTTATTTGGACTTTTTAAAAACACGTATATACAGGAATTTCTAAATTGGCAAATAAATATTCCGATAAAATTATTCTAAAAAACCTATGAAATTAAAAAAGACTATTTAATTTATTACTAAGATAACTCATTTATTAGAATTAAAAAAAAGGAAGCAAAAATCTTCCTTTTTATTCTACTTTAACTACAAATGGATTATTTGCAGTTCCAATCCCGCCGGATATTTCTACATTGCTTTTTAAATTGATAACACCACGGACGCCATTGCCATTTGTAACACCTGTACTACTAGTATACCCTAACGAGCTCACGTGAAACTCATCTGCTTTATTTCCTGAAACGCCGAAATGTCTAGGTGTCATTGTCCAATAAGTATAAGAAGAGTATGTATAAGATGATCTATTCATGTATTCATCAGCAAGACCCCCTAACATTAACTCATCTACGGTGATTAGTCCAATTGGATAAATTAAAACTTTATTTCCAATTGTAGCAGTGTTTGTGGTAAATAAATCGTTTGTTGAATTTGAACACACTAAATTCGGTTTGTGATTGCTATATCTATCCGCACCATCATAATATGTATAGCCACCTGTCACATGTGCTCCGTCGCCATTATTACTTCTTGTAGATAAACTTCGATCATTACAAAATCCTGAATCTGCTATGTATTCGCTTAATCCTTTATCTAAAATATTTTGTTTATACCAGCTGTCTAAATATTTTTTGATATTTGAGTCGTTCTCGTTTGCATTTGTTCTTCATAACTACTGTTTAATGTACTACCGTACATATATCCAACATATCCGGGATTATTTTCTTTAGAATTAAATGATGAAGTTTTTTGATTTGTGTATCCTAAGCTACTATCTGTTAATTTCATATTTAGATTGTTTCCTTCAGCATCAGAGGTTTCTCCGGCGTACAACAGCCTAACCGAACCATCGCCATTAAGCCGTATGATTCTCCAATAATATCCTCCAAATAAGACATAGTTATTGGCTACACTTCCTCGGTAATAGTAACTTGTTCCATAATCATCTTCCATGGTATATAACCCTTTATCTGATTTGTCACTTTCGTTTTGAATTTGAGCATATTTATAACCTAGTATGTGATAAATTTGAGTCTTTATTTCCGTTCCTCCATTACCTTGTTTTGTTCCTTCTTCTTTTGTTGCACTTTCTATCTTATAAATTGTTGTACAATCTGTTATACCTCTTTATACATTTATTAAATCATTTTCATCGGTAGAGAAATCAGAACTGCAATAATAGTAGTCATTACTATAATTTAATGTGGTTGGATCTATATACTCATAACCTGTTAAATTATATCTTCCTGTTTCTGAGTTAAAGGCATATCCTGTTCCGATGGTTGGTAAGATGTTTTCTGCAGTTAAATTGGCTGTATAAGCCTCTCCATTTCCTACTAAGTTTGGATGAGGCATGGTTGAGGTTACCGTTGTTTGATTCAATTCATGGTTCTCTTGCCAAATTATGATAGGTGCGGATTTGGTGAAATCCGGTTTTTGCTTGGATGCAATTATTTCTTTTGCTGATTCTAGGTTTGTTGATTGATATTCATTTACGATCATGGCATCGGCAAGTGTGGTAAATCCTTGTTCGACTGGACTATAATTACTAATGCTTGCTATTACTACTATTTTACTTTCAAATACTTGGTTCATTGTTTCATCTAATAATGGCGTATCTTCATCCATCCATAATCTTAAGTTGTATGTGACTTCATCTTTTTGAGAAAGACTTCCTTTTTGTAATATTCTTCCTTCTTTATAGCCTTCTAGTGTGGTTTCTTCATAATTGTTTAATGTTTTTATTTGATTATAATCTAATACAGCTGCTACATACTCACTTTTTAATGTCGTTGTATCTAGCATTCCTAATACAATCTCATAACTTATGAACGTGTCACAGGTATTTTTGAGCGTAAAGGTATATGGCGTTGTCTTCATTCCTTCTTCATCACTTAAAGGATATGCTTCTTCCATTTTTATAGCATTTGATTCATCAATTAATTCAATGCTAATACAACTACTCGCTACTTTATTTTCACTATTTTGTCTTAAAACTAGTTGCCAGTAAGCATAGCTTACGCCTATGCATATACCTAATAAGACTATAAGGATAATTACTACTACTTTTTTCTCTTTTGTTTTCTCCATATCTCCGCTCTTTTCTACCTATAAATATTTCTTTTCTTAATGTAATAAAATTCTTCTTTTAAAATGTAAGTTTTCCAACTCTTGTAATTATATATTATTATTTTAACACAAATTTATCCCTTTTTGCAATTTTTTAGAATTTTTATTATTTTAAGCTCTTTTCTCTTAAAAAAACTTTAATATTTACTTAAAAAGCTGAAATTTAGATTGCAAAGTTTTTTGCAATTAAGAAAAATATTTTTTCGAAATTTTGTTCTAGAAAAATCAAGCAGATTTCTTGAAAATGCTTTAAAAAAAGAAATGTATATATACGTTTTTTTATACTTCACTTTTTTTAATTAAATAAATTTTTTTGTTTTTGTAAAAAGCATAAAATATATTTTGGATTTCTAAATTTTTTTTTGCTAGTTCTTCTTTTAACCATATTTTGTCTTTATGGATAAATTGCAGTGTTTTTTTGTTTATTTCACCATCTAAAATTAAAGGCATTGGATAACTTGAACGAATTCTAAAAGGGCGATATGGAAAGATTGACAGTTTTCCGTTTGGCTCTAGAAAAGCATACTCTATTTCTCTTAAATCATGAATGCTTTTTTGTCTCATACTTAAAAGGAGATCATCCATGCTATATCGCTGTTTGACCATTTCCTTATAATTAACTTTACCATTGCATATGATCAAAGAAGGCTTGCCACCAAAAAAAGTTCGGAATGTTCTTGATTTAATGCTAATAAAAGCAAGAAAAATTTCTAGTATTCCTAATAAACTTAATGGTATAATTGTTTGAAATAAACTCTTCTCGGTATTTTCAATAGAGATTGCAACCAATTCGGCAATCAGTATAGAAACGATCAAATCGATAATACCTAATTGCCCTATTTCTCTTTTTCCCATTAAACGGTATAACAAAACTATAAAAAAATAGAAGAATATCGTTCGAAAAATCACATTTAGCAGTTCAGACATAATTATCACCTATTTTTATTATGGGATATATTCTATTATTTTAATCATTTGTATATACTTTACTAGGTGATTAAATGAAAACTTTAAAAAAATATGGAAAAACTCTTGGTATTTTTTTGGGTATGGTTCTTCTTTTATGTGCAATTTTGGCTTGTTTTAATTTAGGAGATATTTTGTACACAAAAAGTACAGATATAATTATTATGGTTGGGATGATTTTGATTTTTGCATTTATAGGTTTTACTTTTGGAAAAAAGGCTCCTGCTAAAGGATATTTAGAAGGTTTGAAAATTGGTGTTTCTTTAATTTTTTTATTAGTCATCATCAATTTATTATTTTATCAAACGGGATTTTCTTTATCACGATTCATTTACTATGTTGTTCTTATTTTATCTAGTACTTTAGGAAGTATGATTGGAATTAATCGAAAAGAAAAATAAAAAGCAGTAAGCTGCTTTTTTTATTTTTCTTCATAAAATGTGTAATTATTGTCTTCATTTATTACATAAGAATTATGGTTATAGTACATTTTGGTTTTTGGATTTACTTCTTCTTTAACATATCCGAGAGAAATTAATTGTCCTAGAGTAATTTTGCTTTCTTTGCATTCATCATTCCATACGCATTCTTTAGCTCCTTCAATAATTCTTTTTTCTACGACTAAAAAACTTCTTTGCAAATGAGTATCATAGATCTTGTAAATAGTTAAACCTATAATAAGAATTAAAGAAAAGAATACAGTAAAAAGAATGCAGTTTCGATTATTTACTATCTTTGCCATAGTAGTCCTTTATAAATTGCTCCCGAAATTCTAAAATTCTATCATTTTTAATAGCTTCTCTTATTTCTTCCATCAAATGTACTAAATAGCGAATGTTATGGATGGATAATAATCTTGCCCCAAAAGTTTCTTCGGCGTTAATTAAATGCTTAATGTATGCTTTTGTATAGTGCTTACATGCATAACAATCACATTCATTGCTTATAGGAGTAAAATCTTTTTTGTATTTTGCATTCTTTAAATTAATTTTCCCATATTTTGTTAAAGCGTGACCATGACGGGCCAGTCTTGTTGGAGAGACACAATCAAAAATGTCAATTCCTCGAATCACATTTTCTACAATATCAATCGGATCCCCAACGCCCATTAAGTATCGCAGTTTATTTTCTGGCAAATATTTTGTTGAATACTCAACCATTTTGTATTGGGTAGGTTTATCCTCACCTACACTCGTTCCGCCAATTGAATATCCATCAAAATCCATTTTTACTAATTCTTCTGCACAATGTTTTCGTAAATCTTCATATGCTCCACCTTGTACTATACCAAATAATATTTGATTGTTTCTTTTAAAAATATCTTTTCCTCTTTTAGCCCATCTAAGTGTTCTTTCTACACTTTGCGATACGTATTCATAACTAGCTGGATACCCAATACATTCATCAAAGCTCATTACTATGTCGCTTCCTAAATTTTCTTGAATTTGAATGGATTTTTCTGGCGTTAAAAATAATCGATCTCCATTTATATGATTTTTGAAAAAAACGCCTTCTTCTTTAATGTCTTTAGGTTTAGCTAAGGAAAATACTTGAAATCCACCCGAATCGGTTAAAATTGGGCCATCATAATTCATGAATTTGTGAAGACCACCAGCTTCTTTAACCACATCATCTCCTGGTCTAAGCCATAGATGATAAGTATTAGCTAAAATAATTCCTGCCTTTGTTTCTTTTATTTCTTCTGGGCTTAGAGTTTTTACAGTCGCTTGTGTACCTACAGGCATGAACATTGGAGTTTCATAAACTTGTCCATTATAGCAAACTTTTCCTAAACGTGCCTTTGTGTTTTTTTCTGTTTTTTGTAATTCAAATGTAACCATACTACCCTTCCTTTGAATAAAATTATATCATATCTTTTTTATTTTCTTAAATAAACTTTTTATTTTGTTAATTAAAAAGTCGATATTCGAATTGATATAAAATTTAAATTCGGATATTCGAATTGATAAATAGTAATAGACTCATATATTACTTACCACT
>CAJFEV010000005.1 GCA_904374795.1 uncultured Bacilli bacterium | reverse complement strand
AGCATCTAAATATGTTTGTAAAACTCAATTGTATAAGCAAGCTGGAAATTCTATAGTTGTAAATGTAATGTATGAACTTCTAAAAAAAATTATTCAAGAAAATAATTTATTTATATAGATATATTATTAAAAATTGATCACAGAGTAAATTTAAACGCTGACAAAAAAAAGAAAGCTCGTTATAATTTTTTTGAAAGGAGAAGAGTATGAGATATGATATAAATGATTTTTTGATGAAAATAATACCTGAAATATTTGAAGAACATCCAGATTATTTTTAGAAAAAGATGATATAAAAGATTTGAATTATTTTAATCAGCGTATTTATTTATGGCAAAAAAATCAAATGTTTTTAAATGAAGTGATAAAAAAAAATACCAGATTCATTTAAAAAGAAATATTCAGTTAAGGAATTATACTGCATGCAAAAGTTATATATGCTATATCCAGATAATCCTCCGAATGATTTACTAGGACTTCCATGGGATTGTGTAAAAGTAATAATAAATATTTTATCTGTAGAAAAAAGAACCTTTTACATAAATGCTTGTCAAAAATATTCGTGGGATGTACGAAAATTAAGATATTATATTGTTTGTGATCTATTTGAAAAATATATCTTTTTAAAGCAAGAACGAAATTGTAATCAAGAAAATTTATTAGAAAATTTAATAAAATATGAGATGATTATATTTGAATAGTAAATATAATCATCTTTCTTTTTTTATGTTAAATTCAATATAACTTTACCAGTAGAAAAAACTATTTGATTTATATAATGTAGTATGATAGAATATTTAAAGTTTTATTGAGAGGTGAGATTATGATAGAAAAAAATGAGAATGTACTTTATATGAGTGAGCAAGGCTATCAAGAATTGTTAAGTGAAATTGAAGACATAAAAAAAAGAATCGTTGAAAACAATAAAGGAAGAAAAGCTGCATTTGATGCCGGAGCTGGTGATGGATGGGATTCTCCTGAATTTGAAGAAATTGAAAGAGTGGATAATTTATTAGTTGGAGAGTTACGTTTAAAACAAGAACAATTACAAAGAGTTGTAATAGTTGAAAAACATAATGATATGGATTCTATAGATATAGGTGATATAGTTAATTCTAATTTAATGTATGCGCCAGATGATATAGAAGAATTTGATTTTAAGCTGGTTGCATATAAAGGAAATACTCGATCTGACATTCCAGAAGTTTCAATTAATAGTCCATTAGGAAAAGCAGTATATCAAAAAAAAGTGGGTGAAACAGTTTCTTATTCTGTAAATGGAAATGATATATTTGTGGAAATAAAATCCAAAAATTTAGGCCTTGAACAGTCATCACACATTAAGAGATAATGATTAAATAAAAAGGAAATAAATATGAGTAAGGTTAGTAATACTTTAAATATGCTTAGATGCTTGAAACTGGAAAAAAATACTCTGTTTCTGAACTTGCAAATAAATTAGAAGTAACGCCACGAATGGTAAAAATTTATAAAGAAGAATTAGAAAAATGTGGCATATATATAGATACAATAAAAGGAAGATATGGTGGATATATTTATTATCATAAACCGTATAATTTTGAAGTTAGATTTGATTATTTAGATGTAGATGCGATTGAAAGCATTTTAAATAAGTTGAATGAAGAAGAACGTAATAAAATTAGTATAACCTTAGAAAAATTACGTTCAATTGTTATTTATTCAGCTGATGAAAAAAGAAATATTATAATTGATGAAAAAGATTTAAATGACAAGTATTTAATTATCTCAAAAGCAATTGAGAAAAATCAAAAATTAAATTTTGTTTATCATGAAAAAATTAGAAATTTTATACCTTATTCATTTACTTATTATAAAGAGTTTATTTATATAACTGGATATTCAATAGATGAAGATGATATTAAAACATTAAATTTAAGTAAAATCGAAAATTTGAAAATTGTATAATTTTTATACAATTTTTTTAATGGTACAAAATATTACATATATTGTGTGTTATAATCATTTTGAAATGTGGGGTGTAATTATATGTTGAAAAGATTAGAAAATTCTACAAATTATAAATTGCATTCAAATAAAGGCATAATTAAATTTAATTATGATGAATATATATTTGCTTGTAAGCTTATTGCTAGCAGTATTAAAAGTAAATATGATTTAGATGATATAGAAATTATAGGACTAGCCAGAGGCGGATTGCCAATGTTAGTTACTTTATCGCATTTATTAGGTATAAGAAGAGTTTCAATGATACAAACGCAGATGAGTAATTCTGACAATTGTCATGACTATGGAGACCTACGTTACATTAGCGACAATTTAGTTCCAAATAAAAAAAACTGTATTCTATTTGAAGATATTATATACAAGGGCAAAACGACAAATGGTGTTATTGAATTGTTGAAAAATAAGGGTAAAAATGTGTTAGCTGTTTATTCATTAATTATTGATGAGGATTTTAAGAAGATTAAAGAAAAAAACAATATAATACCTATTAATTATGTATATGAAATTCCAAAAGATGATTGGGTATACTTTTTTTGGGAAGTAGATTTGAAGGAAGTGATATAAATGAATTTATCCATATTCACCAATTGTTATAACTGGTCCGAGTGGTTCTGGTAAAAGTGTTTTGATTGAATATATTGAACAAAATAATCCATTATTCATTGAAGCATATGGTGCAACTACTCGAGAAAAGAGAGAAAATGAAACCGGTAAAATGTACTTTATTAGTCATGACGAATTTGAACAACTTATTGATAAAAATTTGTTAATTGAATACTGCATATACAGAAATAATTATTATGGAGTTCTTAAAAGTGAGTTGGAAAAATTAAGGGAAAGATATGTCATGTTTAATGTTGGATATTCCTCTGCTCAAGTAATTCAGTCAATGCAAAAAAGTACTTTTATGATTTATTTATTACCACCTAATAAAGAAGAATTACTTAGAAGACTAGGGGATAGAGGATATGAGAGATATTTATTAGGCATCGAAGAAACAGTAAATAATGCAGAAAAGTTTGACTATTTGCTCCTATCGCAAACTGATAATTTAAAAGGAACTTATGAAGACTTTATGAATATTGTTGAACAAAAGAATGATTATCAAAAAAGTAAAATGGTTTTAGCAAGAAATAAAGATTTTATTAAAAATTTTTATAAATAGAAATAAGAGGTAGTGAAATGATTGAAGAGTTAAATTATAATGATTTAAAAATAGTTTTAGAAATAAAATCATTTTTGGCTCATCAAGACTATTCAGAATATAACCAATCTATTGAATGGAATATTATTAGAACAGAAAAACGAAAATATTATTTATTTGAAAAGAACGAAAAAGGCAATATTATTTGGACGTGTAGTTTATTAGAAAAAAATATTGATGGCGAAAATATAATATATGCCTCGCGGGGTCCAGTATTAGATTACAACAATTCCGAGTTAATAAATAGATTTTTAAAAAGTATTGAAATTTGGGCTAGAGAACATAATTATAAAAAATTAATAATTAATCCCTGTATTGAAAAAAGGCAATTAATAAATTTTCCTAATGCTTATAAATATACCATCACACAGAAAAATGATTATGAACGATTATTAGATTCTTGCAAATTAGCAATAATGGACATAATTTATGATGAAGAAAAAATGCTATCTTGCTTGCCTAGCAAATTTCGGCAAAACACAAGGAGATCTTATCGTAAAAATCTCACTTCTCGTATATCAAATACTATTGACTTTCAAAACTTTTATAAATTGTATTTAGAAACTGCTGAACGACATGCCTTTCGACCACATGCTATAGAATACTTTTATGATATATACAATTATTTTAAAAATAATTTGATTTTTATTGAGGTATGGTATAACAATCTACCTTTAGCTATGAGTATAGATATAATATATAATAATAAATTAATTTATTTATATGGAGTTAGCTCTTCTACAAATCGTAATCTTCTTGGAATGTATAATTTGCAGTGGGAAGCAATTAAATTTTGTATAAAAAATAAAATACCAAAATATGATTTTGGTGGTGTTTTTTGTGAAGAAAATGATGTAGACAATAAAGATTTTGGCTTATATAATTTTAAAAAAGGATATTGTTATAAAGGATTTATTGATATTGTTCCAGATATTACAATTGATTTTTCAGGAGGGATAATTGATGATTAATATAGTTTTTGAAGGTCCAACTGGTGCAGGGAAAACAACAACAATTAAACAATTAGTAGAAAAATATGCTAAAAAATATAAAGTTGGATATACAAATGATATCGATGAATCTACGCCTTTATATCCGATTATAAATGGTATGTTTCAAGAGAATGTGCTTGTATCTTTAAAAGAAGAATTTAATACGGTACGCTATGAAACTTTAGTTCAAGCTGCAGATTATCTTTATTTGCGCGAAAAATTATATTCCCAAAATAATGATATTAATTTTTTTGATAGAAATTATTTCTCGATTTTTTCATACCAATCTGTTTTGGCAAATGAAGCTATAGAAGATTCTGAAAAATTTATGAATTTTGTTTTAGAATGTATGAAACATGGAGAAAAAGGAATTGATTTACTTGTATTTTTTGAGCCAGATTTTAATGTAAGTATTAGACGAGCTGAAAAACGAGATAAAAGAAAGTTTACATCTTTAGAGAAGAAGACATTGAAACATTTTAATGATAAATTAAGAGATGTAATTCGTTATAATAATAGTGATTTTAAATTATTAGTCATAGGCAAAAAAGATGCCGAAAATGAAATTGTAAATAAAATTTCTTGTAAAATTGATGAAATTATTGAAGATAAGAAAAAAAATGAGGAAGACAAATGGTATGAATTGTATAAAATAGATGTTGAAGAATTCCCAACTCCAGATGATTATATAAGCTATAAGTTAAAATATAAAAGAAAATTTATTCAAAAAATTATAAAATATGCTAATCATGGAAAAGTTATAGAGATGGGTTGTGGCACAGGTTTAGTAGCTGGTTATTTATCCAAACAAGGTTTAGATGTGACAGCACTTGATTTAAGCCAAAAGGTATTAGATTATGCAAAAGAAGTTGCTGAGAAATCAAATATAATTAAGCCTTGTAAATATGAAAAAGGAGATATATTAAATCTAAAATATAAGACAAACACATTTAATGTTAGTTATAGTAATGGAGTTTTGGAACACTTTAATGATGAAGATATCGTAGATACCCTAAAGCAACAAATGAAGATTTCTGAATATGTTATATTTGGAATACCTAGTACATATTTTAACATGAATGAAAAAATGTTAGGTAACGAAAGAGGCTTAACTATACAAGAATGGAAAAATTTAATTTTTAAAGCTGGTGGGAGAGTAATTGAACAGGACGATTTTCACTATTATAATAAAATAAGAAGATTATTAGAATATAAAAAATGGTTTAAACCTAATGCATTTTGGCTATTTGTTATCCAAAAAGATGATAAATTTGAATAAATATATTATAATGAAAGAGGAGAGTGATTAAATGAAAAAAATTGTATATGTAACAGGAAATTGGTCAAAAATAATGAGTGCAAAAAACATTTTAGAACCATTAGGAATTGAAGTCGATAACATTAAAATGGAAACTACTGAAATTCAAGCTGATACTGTAGAAGAGGTAGCGATTCATTCTGCAAAAGAAGCAAGTGATAAACTAAAATGTGCTGTTTTAAAAAATGATACGGGTTTATTTATTGAAGCATTAAATGGTTTTCCAGGACCATATACACATTATGTAGATGAAAGACTTGGAGAAGATGGAATATTAAAATTACTTGAAAATGAAGAAAACAGAAATGCTTGTTTTATAGAGGCTTTCGCTTACTGCGAATACGGTAAAGAACCAGTTGTTTTTAAATCAATTACAAAAGGAACAATTGCTAAAGAAAAGTCAGGTACCTATGGTTGGAGTTGGGATTTTATTTTTATTCCAGAAGGAAAAGATAAAACAATGGGAAACTACCCAGATGAAGAAAGATGCTTGGTATGGAATACCGATGCTTATCATGAATTAGCTGAATATTTAAAAAAGTCTGAGGAATAATGACTAATGAAAGATATTGGCTGTCATTTTGGTTTTGAATATTTTGAAGGTAATCCCTACCATAAAACAAATTTGTTTTTTAGTTCTGGAAGAAACTCATTACGTTATATAATTAGAGAAAGAAACATTAAAGTGCTATATTTACCTTATTTTCTATGCGAAACCGTATCAGAGGCTGCCATTAAAGAAAATGTTGAAATTATTTATTATCATATAACAGACAAATTTCTTCCAGATGTAGAACCTAAAAGATTGGATAAAAACTCTTATTTATATTTTGTAAATTATTATGGCATGTTGAGAGAACAAATTCCTAAAATGATCTCAATTTATAAAAACGTAATTGTTGATAATACTCATGATTTTTTCAATGAAATTATGTATAACGCGGATTCAATATATAATTACAGGAAATATTTTGGAGTACCAGACGGTTCTTGTATTGCTAGTCCATCTCTTGAAAAAAATAATAATTATGAAATAGGAAAAAGTTTAGATAAAATTTTTGAATTAGTATCGAGAGATGAAACTGGAGAATTTTTTCATTATTCATCTTTTGAAGAAGCTGATAGATATTTTAAAGATGAATCGTTATGTTATATGTCAAATTTTACAAGAAGCTGTATCAATGCTATAAATTATGAACGTATATTATGCCAACGTACACAAAATTTTATAACGTTAGATTTGAGACTTCAGAAATATAACAAGTTTAAAAATTTATCCTCTTTAACGTATATGTATCCTCTTTTGGTAGATTCAGGAAATCTAGTCAGAAATTGTTTGGGAGAATTAGGCGTTTATGTAATGCAATTATGGCCAAATGTGTTATATAATCAATCTAATGATTATGAAAAATATTTAACTTCTAATGTGTTGTTATTACCTATAGATCAAAGATATAATCAGGAAACAATGAATTATATTGCTAATAATGTAGAGAATATATTAAAAAGAGTAAAATAATAATAATAATAATAATAATAAAAAGGACGATTTTAAATTATAAACTCTCAATAAATAAAAATTGACATGGGGGGGGGGAAAAAATGTGATAGAATTATCATAGGGAAACTATGATAATTTTTTGTGTCTCTAAAAAAAATGGCATAATGCCTATTGACATAATAAGTCATGAGTATAATGACTCCTAATAAACCATAATAGAAGCAGAGATGAGATTATGAAAAAACATTTTATTCTTTTTTTATTATGTATATGTATATCTGTATGTTTCATAAGTTTATTTCAAAAAGAAAATGAAATTGAAATATATTTATATCAAGAAGATATTGAATTAGCAATCTATATAAATGATGAAGAAACAAACGCCATACCTTCAAAAGAAGGAAATATATATGATGAAACAAGAAGTAGTTGTACAAATGGAGCTTATATCATATGGGATTATGAATCATGGAGTCCAATAATAAAAAATATGAGTGAATATAAAACTACATGTGAACTTTATTTTAAAACAGGATATAAAGAGAGTATTTTAAATGGAATGGATCCAGTATTAAAAGAACCATTAATACCTATTACGATAGATAAAGCTGGAACAGTAAAAAAAGCAGATATCGGAAGTGCCTGGTATAGTTATGAAAATAAGGAGTGGGCAAATGCCGTCATACTTTTTGATGAAAGCAAAGACTATTTAGCAGGAGAAGTAATACCAGAAAGTGAGATAGAAAGTTATTTTGTATGGATCCCAAAATACAGGTATCAATTATGGGATTTAGGATTATACGACAGTTTAACAAGTATTGATACTTCTAAAGTTCATGAAATACCAATTATCTTTGGAGATTATAATACAAGTGATAATGTGAGTGGTGAATGTACGACAACGATGGAATCTGGAGCAACAGGAAATTGTCAAATAGGAGATTATATGACCCATCCCGCATTTTTATCTATTCCATCTACTGGTTTTTGGGTAGGCAAATTTGAAACGGGATATAATGGTGCAACAAGTACAACAGAAGCCGAACAAAATGTAAATGATTCCAGTAAAATTATAGTTAAACCCAATGCATATAGTTGGAGAAATATTAATTTGGCTAATATTCATTTTACTTCTTATAATTATCAACGAGATTTAGATAGTCATGCTATAAAAAATACAGAGTGGGGAGCCGTAGCATATCTGCAACATAGTAAATATGGAAGTGCAACAAGTGTGAGAATTAATAACTATTCTTCATATTTAACAGGATATCAAGCAAATGAAGAGCCAACGTGTGGATGGACAGGAACTAATCTTGAATGTAATCGATATTGCGATGATGGAACATGTAATAGAGCTTATCCAAATAGTGTTCTTGCTAGTACAACTGGAAATATATCCGGTATTTATGATATGAGTGGAGGAGCTCATGAATATGTTATGGGAGCTATGACTGATAGTGATGGTAATTTACTTTCTGGTGGAAATAGTCAATCTTATTCAGGATTCAAAGGAGCATTAGGAGATGGTGGGGTAATTACAAGTGGTTATGATTGGCCAGAAGAAAAATATTATGATAAATATATCTATAATACAAGTGATCGGAATTATCAAGCACGTATATTAGGAGATTTTACTGGAGAGGCGGGCCCATTTTTTATTGTAACTCCGCCAGGGTCGGTCAATAGAAATTCAAGCAGTTGGTACAATGATGATGGATGGTTTATTACAAATGAAAATCCATTGTTTGTTCGAAGTTATGAGGCACGTTTTGGAAATAGTGCAGGTATGTTTATTTTTTTGGGAGCTTCGGGAGTAGAAACTGATGTTACAGGCTTTCGTATTGTTCTAACACCAATTGAAGGTATAATATAAATTTAAAATAAAAGATACTCAAAAAATATGCAGCTGAAGTCTTTTGCTATACTTTATTTGTATAGTGGTATCTACAGTTATTTACATTATTTATGAGTGCGTAGCGTCAAGTGATTTTTGCTAGGTCACACTTTAAAAAATATGCTTCTTGTGCTACAATACACTTGAAGTTTTTTATTTTTTGGGTTAATATTATATGCTAAAAGTAGAAAAATGAATACATTATAGTAAGCACAGGAAAAAAATGAGAAGAAAGGAGTGATAGAATGAATATAGAAGACTTTCCTATGTTAAAAGAAGATTTAATCTATTTAGATAATGGAGCAACAACTTTAAAACCTCAATGTGTAATTGATAAGATTACTGAATATTATACAAAATATTCAGCTAATGCTCATCGTGGAGATTATGATATTTCTTTTAAGGTGGATCAGGAATATGAAAAGGCTAGAGAAATTGTTCGAAATTTTATTCATGCTAAGTATAAAGAAGAAGTCGTTTTTACAAGTGGAACTACTGAATCTTTAAATATGATTGCAAATGGCTTTTTTGGAAAATTTCTTGAACCTAATGATGAGATTTTGATTACACAAAGTGAACATGCTTCAAATGTTTTACCTTGGTTTCGGCTTTCAATGAAACTAGGAGTTGTCGTAAAATATATTCCTTTAGATGAGCATCACTATGTGACTTTAGAGAATGTAAAAAAATCCATCACCCCAAATACTAAAGTTATTTCTCTAGCTAGCATTACAAATGTTATTGGTGATGAAAGACCTATTAAAGAAATATGTGAGTTTGCTCATAAAAATAATATCTTTGTTGTTATGGATGGTGCTCAATCTGTGCCACATCGTAAAACGGATGTTCAAGATTTAGACGTTGATTTTCTTGCTTTTTCAGGACATAAAATGTGCGGGCCAACAGGTATAGGCATTCTTTATGGAAAAAAAGAACTCTTAGAAGAAATGGAGCCCCAAAATGTAGGTGGGGGAATGAATGAGTCCTTTGATAGTCCAAATGAAGTTTATTTAAAAGATTTGCCAACTAGATTGGAGGCTGGTACACCTAATATTGCAGGTGCTATAGGTCTTGGAGAAGCTATAAAATATTTAGAAAGTATTGGAATGGATAAGATTGAAGACTATGAAAAGAAACTTCGTGCTTATGCTATTTCTAAACTTATTTGTATACCTCATTTAGATATTTTAAATATTGAATCAGATAGTGGGATTATTTCATTTAATGTTACTGATGTTTTTAGTCAAGATGTTGCTTATTATTTGAATAAATATAAGATTTGTGTACGTGCAGGAAATCATTGTGCAAAGATATTGAAAAAAGAAACTGGCGTTCAAAATAGTTTACGTGTTAGTCTATATTTTTATAATACTGAAAGTGATATAGATAATCTAGTTGAATTACTAAATAATAAAGAAAAAATTGTAGAGGGGATGCTTTAATGGAAAGTAGAGAAGTCATTATGAATCACTATACCTCTTCTCCCTATAAAAAAAGCAAAAATCTTGATAAGAGCTATCAAAAAGTGACAACTCAAAGTGATTCATGTATTGATCATTTAGATATATTTGTAAAAATAGAAGAAGATAAAATTGTGGATGCTTGTTTTGAAGGAGAGGCATGTGCGATTGCCACTTCTTCTTGTTCTATCCTTCTTGATAATTGTATAAATAAAGATTTGAATGAAGTAAAGGATTTTATTAAAAATTTTGAAAATATGATTTATGAATATCCTTATAATGAAGAAGAATTACATGAAACAGCTGTATTTAAAGAAATTGTTAAACAAGGAAATAGAAAATCCTGTGCTTATCTTCCTTATAAGGGATTAAAGAAAATTTTAGATAAAAAGCTTTAATGGGCTTTTTTCTTTTTTTTAACATAAAATAGTAGGGGTGATAGTATGAATTTATCCGATTTACAAAGAAAAGATGTCATTAATATAGAAAGCGGCAAAAGATTGGGAAAAATTATTGATGCAGCAATTAATGAAAAAGGAATTATTGAATTTTTTGTTGTGATGGATCATAAATTTTGGAAATTTTGGAAGTCTGCAGGTGAAATTACGATAACAATAGATCAAATCAAAAAAATTGGAACAGATGTAATTTTGGTTGATCAAATAGTATAAAAAAGTTGTCTTATGTTTTTTATAGATAACTTTTTTTTCATGTTTTTGAATTTTGTACTTTTCTATAAACCGTTATTAATAGTTAGGAATTTTAAAAAGCTTTTAAGCAGGAATCTTTCTTTCCTGTGATTTATTCAAATGAAATTGTTCTGTTCCTTTTTTAAAGGAATATTTACAGGATTCTTGGTTGTTTTTTCTATTTTTTTCGTTTATACTTATATATATAACATAGAAACGAGTGTAGGCTATGAATATACAAATTATTTTAACAAGCTATCTTTTGAAATTTATGTTTGGGGAAAATCCTTTTCAAGATCCTTTTTTGCTTTCTAGAGAAGTTATAAAAAAGGCGTATAATGAAGGATTGTATTTTATATCGAATGAACGAACTGTAGATGCTTTTTTAAATGAGGAAGAAAATGATAGAAGGGGAAATCTTTTTGTATTTGCTGGTATTCCTAGTTTTGAAGATATTTGCTTGAATTTGTCGGCTTTGCCAACTTTATATGCTGTAAAAATTTCTTTGCCTTATGAAGTTTTGGCTGATTTTCAGCTAGAAATGAGTCATGGTGATATGGTTTTGTTTAAAAAAAATGTGTTAGTTTCTAAGGAATGTTTAGAAAAAGTTGTTATGGATTTAGGATTTAATCAACATAAATTAGAGTATCATTTATCGTCTTCAAATAAATCGGAATTTTCTTTATCTGAGGCTATAAATTTTTTGGCTCATAATGTTAAAAATTATCATTATTCTATTGCCAATAAAGTTAAATTTTTAGAAGATGAATTAAATTCTTTTTTAAATAGTCAGGATGGAATTAAAAAGTTAGAAAAGGAAGAAAATTTACAAATTGTAAAAGAAATTTATGAAGAATTAGTATAATTTGATATAATAGTTAGGGATATTTATGAAAAAAAAGGAAATTTTATTTATTGTTTTATTGTTTTGTTTAGATCAGGGAATTAAATTTTTGATGGAAAATTTTTTGATGAATGGAAGTATTGTCCTTGTTCCTAACTTTTTTTCTTTAGAATGGTTAGAAAATAAAGGTGCTGCGTGGAGTATTTTTGAGAATCAAACATTTTTTTTGATTATTGTTAGTTTGCTTTGCTTGATATTTTTAAGTATAATAAAAAATACCATAAAAGAAAGCAAATGGAAATTTTTTGCGGCTACTTTTTTATATGCTGGTATTTTGGGCAATTTAGTGGATCGCATTGTTTTTGGATATGTTAAAGATTATTTAAGTTTTATGTTTTTTGGATATCATTTTCCAGTTTTTAATTTGGCAGATGTTTTTATTGTTGTTGGTGCGATTTTGTTTATAATCGCAGTTTTAAAGGAGGAGAGTAGTTATGGACAAGTTCGAAGTGCTCGAAGAAAAAAGTTTAAGAATTGATAAATATTTAAGTGAGAGATTAGATTATTCTAGAGCTTATATTCAAAAAATGCTGGAACAAAATCTTGTGCTTGTAAATGATGAGCCGGTGAAATCTTCTTATAAGGTTATGAAAGGTGATTGGATTACCATTTTGGAAAATTTTACAGATGATGAAAATATTACTCCAGAAAATATTCCTTTACATATTGTTTATGAAGATGATGATGTATTACTTATAGATAAACCTTCAGGTATGGTTGTGCATCCTGGAAGTGGAAATTTTCATCATACGTTAGTTAATGCTTTATTATACTATACAAAGAATTTGAGTGATTGCAATGGGACTGCTAGGCCTGGTATTGTTCATCGAATTGATAAGGATACTTCGGGATTATTATTGGTTGCTAAAAATAATCAAGCTCATGCTATTTTAGCCGATGATTTTGCTCATAAAAGAGTGAAAAGAAAATATATTGCTTTAGTAAAAGGTGTGTTAAAACATAATCATATTACGATTGATGCTCCGATAGGGCGAGATGTAAACAATCGTAAGAAAATGGCTGTTACAGATGTTAATAGTAAAAATGCTATTACTCATGTGACCGTTTTAAAGCGATATAAAGATTATACTTTAGTTAGTTGTGAACTTGAAACGGGTAGAACTCATCAAATAAGAGTTCATTTGTCTTATATAGGTTATCCTATATATAATGATCCGGTTTATAATAATCATTCAGCTACTCCTTTTGGCCAATTTCTTCATTCTAGCGAGATCGATTTTGTGAGTCCATTTAGTAAAAAACATTTGCATTTTACTTCTCCGTTACCAAAAGAGTTTGCAGAATTTTTAGAGAATTTGGAGTAAAAATTTATATAAAAAACATGAAAATAAACATAGTGTAAAAAGAAAATATGGAACTTCTAGTATGTGGAATTTTTTATTTTCTTTTTTGAGTTCTAAAATTAAGAATAAGCTGTAGCAAGTCAAGAAAAAAGAAGAACAAACTGTTAGGAATACTTCTTCTAGATGAAAGCCAAAAATTAGCGTAGAAAGAATGAAAACTCCGTTAGAAAATACTAAAAATAGAAGATTGTTAATTTCTTCTTTTTTTAGAAAAGTTTTTGTGATTGGTATTCCAATTAAAAGCAAGGAAATGAGTAGAAATGTTAGTAAAAAAGCCATGGTATTCACCTTCTTTACTAATTTTATGTTTTAGGTTATAATATTATGCGTGGAGGGTGTATTTATGGCAGTAACAATGGATAAAAAAGATGAAATGATCATGCGTTTGGTACATTATTTTATTACTGAAGAGAATTATAGTCCCATTGTTGTTAATGGTGTCAAAGATGAAATTTGGCTTCAAAATCAAGAAGGACCTTATAAAATCATTCGAATCAATGCGAATTATATTCATAATAAAGAACAATATGAATTTGACATATTAAAACTTAGAAATGTAATGAAGCAAGTGAAAAGAAAAACACTTTCATGGTCAATGAATGCTTTAAATATTTTGCTTGATGTGAATGAAGATGTTCATTTAGACGAGAAGAAAAACATAGCATCTGTTGCTTTAAAAAATGGAGCATTAATTAAGTCTAAAAAGGTATTAGATACATTTCCAGATATTAATCATAAAATGCTTTTAAATGAAAAAGGCTTAGATTTGATGATAGATGTTACTAATGATATTAATAAGAAAACGGATCAAGAAAATAAAGTGTATGAAAGTATTTTTAGACCTAAAAAGATAGTGGTAACAAATATTTTGATTGTTATAAATGTTCTTGTGTTTTTTGTGACTTTTGCTCTTTCTGGAGCAAATTTAAATGTTTTACATCTTTTGCGTTATGGAGCATTAAATAGCGTTCTTGTTCAAAATGGAGAGTTTTGGCGATTAGTTACTGCTGGTTTTTTACATGGTGGTATATTTCACTTACTCTTTAATATGTATTCCTTATATATTATTGGGACACAGATTGAAAATTTTGTGGGAAAATGGAAATTTTTAGTTATTTATTTTTGTAGTATGATCACAGCTAGTTTAATGAGTTGTGTGATGAGTCCTAATTCTGTAAGTGTTGGAGCTTCAGGAGCAATTTTTGGTCTCCTCGGTGCTTTAGTATATTTTGGATATCATTATCGCTTGTATTTGGGTAGCGTTTTACGAAATCAAATTATTCCTCTAATTCTATTTAACTTGTTATTAGGCTTTATGGTAAGTGGTATAGATAATGCTGCTCATTTAGGTGGATTAATTGGTGGGCTTTTGATTTCTATGGCTTTAGGCGTACAAAAGCGAGAAGGAAAGCAAGATAAAATTAATGGTATAATTACTTTTGGTATATATTTCATTTTTTTAATCTATTTAGTTTTTTTTAGATAAAAAAATCGGATTCATTTTGGATCCGATTTTAAAATGTTCGATATAAACCTATGGCTTTTCCTAGAATTGTTACATTTTTAAATATAAATGGTTTCATAGTATCATTTTCTGGTTGTAAGCGAATATGATCATCTTCTTTATAAAATGTTTTAAGTGTTACTTCATTTTCTTCTGTCATTGCTACAACGATATCTCCGTTTCTTGCTGTATTTTGCCTTTTTACTATGACATAATCTCCGTCAAAAATTCCTTTATTAATCATGGATTCTCCACTAACTTCAAGAGTGAAAACTGTTTCGTTATTTGGTACAATAGCTGCTGGTAAATTAAAGTATTCGTTAGGCCTTTCAATTGCTTCTATTGGGTTTCCAGCAGTAATTTTTCCAAGTAGAGGAACTTTTATTACGTCTTCTTCTTGTTCGAGATATTCATTTTCTACTAGTAATTCTATTGTTCTAAATTTATTTGAAGAATTTTTTATCACTCCAGCTTCTTTTAGTTTGTTTAAGTGAGCTTGAACAGTTGCAGGACTTGATAATCCGAGAGATGCTCCAATTTCTCTTACGGCAGGGGGATATCCATGTTCGGCAATGTATTTTTTGATGAAATTAAGAACTTCAGTTTGTTTTTTGGTTAATTCATTTTTTTCTTTTATCATAGAATCACTCTCCATAATCATCTTAACATGGTATGTGTAAAATGTCAAACAATTGTTCATTGGAAAATTTTGAAGAAATTATATAAACCTGCTTTTTTGATAGCTAAATAATATAAGTAGCGAAAAAGATGGAAAAAGTATAACCTTTAGTTTTGATTTTAAAGATTAATAAAATCAAGGATGGATAAAAAATGAACTTTATCAAACGCTTTGATTTTTTATTTACTTTTAATGCGTAAATAGCGAACGAAAGTTTTTAAAAAGCATTGACACGAACAAATGTTTATAATAAAATGTTTTTAGAAAGTAGGTTGAGAAAAATGGAAAAAATTTTAAAAAAATATGGAATTATTTTTTTACTTTATTTAGTAATTGTAGGAGGTATATTGTTACTTAATGAAAGGATCCGCTTGTTAAATCAATCTTATCAGAGCGAAGTGGAGTATTCCAAATAGTGTATTTTTAATTTACTATCTAAAGAAAATTTGCTATACTTTTCATAGGATCGAAAAGGGGAATGAACTTTATGAATCAAAGTGATATTCAAGCAGTAAATGAATTAAAAATGCTTTCCATTGATATGATTAACAAGGCAGGTAGTGGCAATCCTGGAATTTGTTTGGATATGGCCGCGGTAATGTATACATTGTTTGCTAAAGTAGCTAATGTGTATCCTAAAGCTTCAAGTTTTTTTAATCGAGATCGTATTGTTTTATCATCTGCACATATAGCTCCATTATATTATGCAATGCTTTATATGTCTGGATATCCTATTTCTAAGGAAGATTTAATGAATTTTCGACGTATTGGTTATAGTACTCCAGGAATGCCTGAGTTGCATAATCCTTATGGGGTTGAATCATCTACTGGATTAGCAGGAGATGGAGTTGGCAATGCTGTTGGGATTGCTTTAGGTAGAAGATATATTGATAAGTTAATTAAAAGAGAGGATGAAAAAGTAAATCTTTTGGATTTTACAACATACTGTTTTTTAAGTGATGCTGATATTATTAGTGGAGCAAGTGAAGAGGCTTTTTCTTTTGCCGGGGTACAACGATTAGAAAATTTAATCTTTTTATATGATGCGAATGAAATGATGGCAGAAGGGCCTATGAATCAAGTATCAGTAGAAGATGTGTTCAAAAGATTTCAAAATAAGGGCTTTTATGTAGATAGTTTAAAAGATTCTTCAAATGTTAAGGAGATTGCTAGGTCAATAGAAACCGCTAAAAAATCTCGTAAGCCTTCTTTGATTATTTTTAGAAATGTCATTGGAAAAGATTCTTTTAATGCTGGAAAGAATATTATCCATTCAGGTATTTTATCTTTTGATGATGTCAGTGCTTTAAAAAGAAAATATAATTTATTTTTACCACCTTTTGAAATTTCTAAAGATTCAATTTTACATATCGAAACCCAAATCACTACTCGAACTAATAAATTAAAACAACGTTTTGATGAATCTTATGCTAGAGTTAGAAATATTAATAGTCCTTTTTTGAATGCTCTTTTAAATTTACTAGAGAATAGTTCTTTTGTTAGTAATTTTGATTCGGCTAATTATAAAATTAATGACGGATATCGAGAATCTTTAGTAGAATCTAATTATAAAATTATGAATTTAATAGCTCCGCGTACTGAGTTGTTTTTGGGAGGAAGTGCATCTCTTAGTTTGTCTTGTCAAACTTTGATTGGTGGGACGAATTATCAAGAATCGTCAAATCCTTTGGCTAGAAATATTCGATTTGGTCCAAGAGAAAGGGCTATGAGTTATATTTTAAATGGAATGAGTCTGTTGGGTTTACGAGTTTTCGGTTCGACTAAATTAGCTTTTTCAAGTGAGATGATTAGCGGTATTAGACAAAGTGCTTTAATGAATGTACCTGTAACTTATATTTTTACTCATGATAGTGTTTATAATAGTGAAGAAGGACCTATAAGAATGGCTGTTGAACAGCTTTCCATGTTACGACTTATTCCTAATTTTATTGTGTATCGTCCAGCTGATATTATGGAACTCATGGGATGTTGGGAGACTATTTTACAGAACGCCAAGCCAAGTGCGTTGGTTATAAGTACCAATAGTATTCCAAAGCTTCCAGGTTCTAATGCTAAGGAAGTAAAAAAGGGTGGTTATATCATTAAAAGAGAAGTTCAAAAGTTAGATGGGGTTATAATTGCTACAGGAAGTGAAGTAGTAAGTGCGATGCAAATTGCTTTTGATTTACAAAAAAATGGAATTGATCTTCGGGTTGTTTCTATGCCATCTTTAGATACATTTTTATTAATGGGAAATGACTATATTGAACAAATTCTTCCTAAAAATGTTAAAACAGCAGTTATTGAAGCAGGTAAGGAAGACTTATGGTATCGTTTTGCAACTAATGAGGATTATATTTTAAGTATTTCTGATTTTGCTTATTCAGGTAATCCGTTAGAAGTACTACAAAAAATGGAATTTGATTATGATAGTTTAAAATTAAAAATTGAAAATTTAATGAAATAATTCGACAAAAAATGCGCATTTGTTTTGTTATCCTAAAAAGGGTGATAGAATGCGCGTTTTTTATGTTTTTTTGATTAAAAAAGATTTGGAAAAGATTACCAAAGAAAATCCTTATACGCTTTTTCGTACTTTAGAGACTATTTACTATCGTGAACCTGATGATATTAAGCTAGGGTATATGTTTTTAAAACAAATTATTGAACCGATACCAATAAAAGATTTGGATGTTTTGTTATTTAAAAAATATAAAGAAAATTATTTTTATATGAAATATCGCAATGTACACAGTATGCATGATGTATATCGAAAAGAGAATACAACATTAACTTTAAATAAAACTTATATTAAGTTAGAAACCAATGTTATTAAACCTAGATTTTTAGAAGAATTACGAAAAAAATCCAATTTTTTTATTTGTGATTTTGCTGAAAAAGATTATTTTTGGTTGGATTCTTTGGAAGCGTCTTTTGTATAAATAATGGGTTTGTTTTGAATATCAAAAAAACTACTATGGGAATTTGTAAGCATATCATAGAGTAGAGCAGCTTTTCTTTCTTCTTGATATTGAATGGAATCTTTAATTGGAGTTAGAGAAATTTGGATGTTTTTTCGGATTTCTTTTAAATATTCTTGTCCTTGTTTTGAAAAACCCAAAATTTTTATATAAGAAAGAGGTATGTTGGCTATTTTTTTTGAGTGACCTAATAAAACATGAATAAGCATGCGATTTAAACGATTAAACGTGTAGCGTTTGCTTTTTAAAGAGTGAAGAAATTCTTCATAGTTTTTGGCTTTTTTAATTTCTTTTTTCATTTTAAAATCTAGTCCTTCGGTAACATCGATATAGGTATCTAAATGGCTGTCTGTTAAAATCCGGTATTTTAAAAGTTCAAAAAGTTTTTGAGTATCTACTTTTTGCCAATTGTTTAAGGCTTCTGTAGGCAAATATTTATGTATATCTTCATGATTTTTTCTTTTGTGTCTGATGTTTGACGCACTAATGACTGTATCGGTTGAAGTAATATTGTGATAGGAACTTGTTCTTAAAATGGGCGTTGTTTTTATAGGATAATGATTTTTTAAAATGGCTTTTGTATAACTTATGGCTAGCAAATCGTTTGGAGGAATAGCTTTTTCAATGTGTAAGGTTTTCGCAAGTAAAGTGGGGTAGTTTTGGGTTTTATCTTTTTTTTCTAAAATAAATCTTTTTTCTAGTTGTTCTTTTGCTAATTTTTGAATTTTTTCGATGTTTGTTGATTCGCTACCAAAGACAATTTCTTCTACTTGAAAATTTTGTAATATTTTTATGCTTATTTCGGCAAATGTATCTGAAGATTGTGTTCCAAAGATTACAGGGAGTTCTAAAACGATATCTACATTATATTTTAAAGCTAGTTTTGTTTTTGCTTCTTTTGATAAAACACTTATTTCTCCTCGTTCAAGGAAGTAACCATTTAAGATAAGAATGAGTAGAGAATCGGGATACAGTTCTTTTATTTTTTTTATATGATAAATGTGACCGTTGTGAAAAGGATTGTATTCAGCAATGATTCCAATTTTTTGCATAAAAACCACCTATCTAAACTATAACATAGATTGAAATATCCTGCAATTTGTACTATAATTGGTTTGTGATGTGTATGGATTTAGATTTAACTAAAGTACCGATTCGGGCTATGAATTATGATGGAGAAGTGCTTATACCTAAAAACTATTATGAAAATATGGATATTCTAGATATTCAAAATGTTCATGTGAACTTTGAGATTTATAAAAATATGGATCAAGATAATATTATGCATTTGGTTTGTACAGGAAAATTTCTGTTGCAGGATGCCCGAGATTTAAAGCCTGTTTTTTATCCTTTTCAATTTGAATTTGAAGAAAAAATCGATGAAGAGAGTGAAATGTGTGGAAGATTTTTAGAAAATTGTCAAAATACACTTGATATTATGGCAATTTTATGGGAAAATATTGTACTGGAAAACCCCATTAGCTATACTGAGTGTGATTCTTTAGAAAATCCTAAAGATAATGCTGGATGGCGTGTGGTTGGCGAAGAGGATGATGAATCAATCGATCCAAGACTAGCTCCGTTGATGGAGCTTCTAGATAAGAAAAAGGAGTGAGAAAAATGAAACTTAACCTTCAATTATTTGCTGTTCCATTTAGAAGAACTAGTAAGACAAAGAAAAGAATGCGTCGTACTCATTTGAAAAAAGAAGTAGGAGCAATTAGTACTTGTCCAAAATGTGGAGCAAATTTAAGACCACATCGTGCATGTGCAAAATGTGGATATTATAAAAATGAAGATGTTCTACATATTAAAAAAGAAGAGGAATAATTTTTGGAATTGAAATTATAATAAAAATGTATTATAATTTCTTTAGACGTCCTGGTAGCTCAGCTGGATAGAGCAATCGCCTTCTAAGCGATCGGTCGTGAGTTCGAATCTCGCCCAGGACACCAGATTGAAATTAGACTTGGAATTTTAAAATTCCAAGTTTTTTCTTGTGTTAAAAATGTTTATTTTAAAATTTTTATTAAAAATATTAGAAAGTTTTTTGCTTTATTAAATTTGGATGATAAAAAAAACTTTTTTGTGAAATATCTTTTTTCTTTTAAAATATTTGTATAGAATTTTTGAATAAAAAACTCTTGACTTAAAAGGAAAAAAAGTACTATAATCCTAAAGTCTATAGAATTTTTTTTAAGAAAAAGGAGGAAAAAGATATGGTAAAAAAATTATCAAAATATGTTAAAGAGTATAAATCTAGTGCTATTTTAACTCCGATATTCGTGATTTTTGAAGTTATCATGGAAGTATTAATTCCTTTTTTGATGGCTAAAATTATTGATGTTGGAATTCATGGAGGAAATGTTTCTTATATTATTCAAATGGGAACCATTTTAATTCTTTGTGCCATTTTATCTTTGATTTTTGGTATGCTTTCTGGAAAGTTTGCTGCCAAGGCAAGTGCTGGATTTGCCAAAAACTTAAGAAAGGCAATGTTTTATAAAGTACAGGATTATTCTTTTGAAAACATTAATAAGTTTTCGACGTCTAGTTTAGTTACTCGTATGACAACTGATGTTACAAATGTTCAAATGGCGTTTCAAATGATTATTCGTATTTTAGTTAGAGGACCAATTATGATGATTTTTGCACTTATTATGGTTCTTTCAATCAATGTACGTCTTTCATTTATCTTTTTAATTGCTATACCTATTTTGGGCGGGATTTTATTTTTTATTGCTATAAAAGCGCATCCTAATTTTGAACGTGTTTTTAAAAAATATGATTCTTTAAATCGAGTAGTTCAAGAAAATGTGTCAGCCATAAGAGTTGTAAAAGCTTATGTTCGTGAAGATTTTGAAGAAGAAAAATTTAAAAAAGTAAATGATGATGTTTATAGTAATTTTAAACGTGCAGAAAAAATTGTGGCTTTTAACAGTCCTGTCATGCAAATAACTATTTATACTTGTATTTTACTTATTTCATGGATTGGAGCTAATCTTATTGTAGGTGGGTCAATGCAAACGGGTGAACTTTCTAGTGTGATTACGTATGCTTGGCAAATTCTTGCAAGTCTAATGATGTTATCTATGGTTTTTGTAATGATTATCATGGCAACTTCTTCGGCTGAAAGAATTTTAGAAGTTATTGAAGAGATTCCTGCTATAAAAAATAAAAAGCAAACTGTAAAAGACGTTAAGGACGGAAGTATTGAATTTAAAAATGTTGATTTTGTTTATAGTGATGAGAAAGATTCGAATAAATATGCTTTAAAAAATATTGATTTTAAGATAAAATCGGGTGAAACAATTGGTATCATTGGCGGAACTGGAAGTTCTAAGTCTTCACTTGTTCAATTAATTCCAAGACTTTATGATGTAACGCATGGAAGTGTAAGTGTTGGAGGAGTGAATGTTAAGGATTATGATATTCATGTACTTCGGGATGCAGTGTCGATGGTTTTACAAAAAAACGTGTTATTTTCAGGAACAATTGCTGAGAATTTGCGTTGGGGAAATAAAGATGCGACAGATGAAGAGTTAAAAGAAGCTTGTAAGCTTGCTCAAGCTGATAGTTTTATTGAAGAATTTCCAAGTAAATATGAAACGGTTTTAGATCAGGGTGGAACGAACGTTTCTGGTGGTCAAAAGCAAAGAATTTGTATCGCTAGAGCTTTACTTAAAAAGCCTAAAATATTGATTTTAGATGATTCGACAAGTGCTGTGGATACAAAAACGGATGCATTTATACGAAAAGCTTTTAAAGAAAATATTCCAAACACAACAAAAATTATTATTGCTCAACGTGTTAGTTCTGTCATGGATGCAGATCGGATTATTGTCATGCATAATGGTAAAATTGATGGAATTGGAACTCATGAAGAATTATTAAAAACAAATCAAATATATCGTGAAGTATATGAAACTCAAATGAAAGGAAGTGAAGAACATGAAGAAAAAAAATCAAGGAAAAACCATTAAGAGATTGTTAAAATATGTTACCAAAAACTTTAAATTCCAATTATTTGTTGTTTTAGTAAGTATTATTATCAGTGCTTTAGTAGGTGTTTTAGGGGCACAATTTATCAAATATTTAATTGATGATGTGATTACCCCATTGCTTCAAAGTGAAGTAAAAGATTTCGCACCACTTCTTCAAATGATTTTTATTATGGCTTTGATATATTTAGTAGGTGTGATTTGTACATATATTTACAATCGATTAATGATTAATATTTCTCAAGGTGTATTAAAAGAAATTCGTGAAGATATGTTCACTCATATGCAAAGTCTTCCTATACGTTATTTTGACCAAAAAGGCCATGGAGAAATTATGAGTACTTACACGAATGATGTGGATACCTTAAGACAAATGTTAAGCCAAAGTATTCCTCAAGTTTTTTCTTCTCTTGTTTCTATGTTTTCAGTATTGCTTGCCATGTTTTATACAAACGTCTATTTAACATTCGTTGTTTTAGCAATGGTTGTTTTAATGATTTTTGTTATTAAATATTTAGGAGGAAATAGTTCAAAATATTTTGTCCGTCAACAAGAAGATATTGGTAAAGTAAATGGTTATATTGAAGAGATGATGGAAGGGCAAAAGGTTGTTAAAGTATTTAATTATGAAGATCAAAACAAAGAAGCTTTTGATAAATTAAATGATGAACTATGTGAAAGTATGACAAAGGCAAATGCATTTGCCAATATGCTCATGCCTTGTATTATGAATATTGGTAATCTTGGTTATGTTTTAGTTGCTGTAATCGGTGGAATTTTATCCGTAAATGGAATTCTTTCTATTGGAAGCATCGCAGCGTTTTTACAATATGTTAAAGCTTTCACAAATCCATTAGGTCAAGTATCTCAACAAATGAATTCAATTGTTATGGCTTTAGCTGGTGCGGAAAGAATTTTTGAACTTATTGATGAAAAATCTGAGGAAGATAAAGGATATGTTACCCTTGTTAATGTCAGGGAAGAAGAGGGACATCTTGTTGAAACAAAGGAAAGAACTGGTTCTTGGGCATGGCGTCATAAACATCAAGATGGAACGATTACTTATAAAAAATTATGTGGTGAAGTCGAATTTGTAGATGTAGAATTTGGTTATACTCCAAACAAGATTGTTTTACACGATATTTCCTTAGTAGCTCATGAGGGAGAAAAGGTTTCTTTTGTCGGTGCAACAGGTGCTGGTAAAACGACTATTACGAATTTAATTAATCGTTTTTATGATATTCAAAAGGGGAAAATTCGTTATGATGGAATTAATATTGAAAAAATAAAAAAAGAAGATCTTCGTAGATCTTTAGGAATGGTTTTACAAGATACAAGTTTGTTTAGTGGAACGATTAGAGAAAATATTCGTTATGGAAAGTTAGATGCTACAGATGAAGAGGTGTATGAAGCAGCAAAACTTGCGAATGCAGATGAGTTTATTCGGAATTTACCAGATGGTTATGATACTGTTATCGAAGGAAATGCTTCCTCTATATCTCAAGGTCAAAGACAACTTTTATCGATTGCTCGTGCTGCTTTAAATAATCCACCAGTACTTATTTTAGATGAGGCAACGTCAAGTATTGATACGAGAACAGAAAAAATCGTTCAAGAAGGTATGGATAAATTAATGAAAGGAAGAACGGTTTTTGTTATAGCTCATCGGCTTTCTACAATTAAAAATTCAGATTTAATTATGGTATTAGATCATGGACATATTATCGAACGAGGAAATCACGAAGAATTAATTAAATTAAAAGGTACGTACTATGGTCTATATACCGGCGCTATAGAAATGGATTAAAAAATCTATTTCTTTTTTTTGCAATTTGCAAAGCTAAATTTAGTATGCTATAGTAATAAACAGACACATCCACGTTTCAGGTGCTTCCTCTTTTTTTAAAGAATAAAGAGAGGGGATGATTATTATGCGAAAAAGAGAAAAATACCTATATCGTATAATTTATCATTTATTAGTAATAATCTTTGGGTTATTATTTATACTAATTTTTAGATAAAAAAATAAGCACCTTAATCAACAACAGTTGAGTCGGGTGCTAACCAAAAAACAATATGGAAGCATCTGATTAGATTCAAATGTGTCCATTAAAATTATAATCAAATTTCTTTGATATATACTATTGTATCATATATAATGATATTTCTATTCATTTTTAAGAATTTTTCAAAGAATTCTAGAAGTTGAGTATGAATATAAGTGTCAATCAATTTGAATAAATATATATTTTCAAATACGATTAAATACGATACATTTTAAGTGTGTTTGGAAAATGAATATGGAGTATGAAAGTAAGATAATTCAAACAGGACCTTATGATGTTCAAAATAAATGGAAAAAAAGAGGAGAAAACGTCCAAATAATCGTTCTTCAATTAAATAAAGATAAGTCTTATGATTTAAGTAGATACAATTATCTTATGAATTTTTATAAAAACTTCATAGAACAAGATGTATTAAGATATGTTTCGATATCTTACAATGAAAATTATACAAAAACTCTAGAAAAAACTTACAATTTAAGCAATTGTTATTTTGAAGAGGAATATAAAATTGAATTTAATAAGTATCAAAATAAAATAGATGAGTATCAAAGAAATTTAGAAAAAAAATTTAATTAAAAAAATATATTTTTTACATATTAAAGTATATATGGAAGCATTTGATTAAATTTAAATGTGTCTATTAAATTTATAACTAAAATTTCAATTAAAGAAAAAAAGTGAATACATAATTAAGTATTCATTTTTTCTATTCAACAAAGGTAACATTTTCTACATTTAAAGTATCTTGCATGGATAAAGATATCGAGTATTTTACTTCTTCTTCAATATCTTGTGAAGCTAGTCCTTCATAAAGTAAAGGACTAAAACTTAATTTGATTTCACTTTCTAAAATTTCATAATTAGTAAGTTCAGTATTAGCTGTTAAATAACTAATTAAATTTGTTTGAATACTTGGATTTGTTTTTAAGCGTTCAATAATAATTTCTACTTTATCTTTTTCGGTATTTTCAAGTAACGTTACTGGAATATAATAAGACGTATCTTCTTCTTTAGCTATGTAATAAGTCGTTGTTTTGGTTACATTTTTTAATCCGGATAAATCATAAACTTTATTAATACCAATATCTCTTGTTAATAGAGGAGGTAGTTTCTTATTGCTATTTGGTAGTGTTTCTAGCATACTCCCATCAACATAAAGAATAATTCCATCAATACCATCAAGTTCCGTTAGGGAATATACCAAACATTCTAAAGCTTTTTCTTCGTAACCTTTTGGAATACTAAAAAACTCTTTACTAAAATTTATTTTTAAAGTTGTATCTTGAATATCTATGCTTATTATTTTTGTATTTTTAGGTAAAATAGGTGAGAAAAAATTAGGAATATAAGCCGATTTAGCATTATCAATTGTCAGGATTTCTAGTATTTCTTTTGCTTGATCTATAGTAGTTTCACTTTTTATAGAAACATCCGTTCTCGAAACAAATTCTTCATTGTTTAATAAATAAATAGGTGAGGGTTTTGCTTCTGTATATGTTATGGTTACATTTTTTATTTCTTCTTCGGTTCTAGGAAATGTTAATGTGATTAAAAAAATAAGTAAGGCAAAAGTTGTGATAATGAGTTTTCTTTTGACGCAATTTTTAATCATCGATAAATCACCTAATAAAGAATATGATAAAGAAAAAGAAAGAAGAACTAAAAAAAGAAAGTCTTTAAAAACTTTCTTAAATTGATATCTCACCTAAACGCAGAAGCTCTACGACGGCGCTTGCACGACCTTTAACTTCTAATTTTTGCATTGCATTTGAAATATGATTGCGAACAGTTTTTTCACTGATGTTTAAATCTTTTGCAATGTCTTTGGTTGTATAATTTTGAATTAACTTTTCAAAAATCTCTTTTTCTCGCGGTGTAAGTATTTTTTGCTTCATGTCATCACCCTTTCTTTTCCATAAACCTACTTATAGTATTTTATGATAAGAAAGAAAAGAGGTGTCTTATGCATTTTGAAATTTTACAGTAATGTATTTTTCCTCATCAAATAATTCTTGAACAGTTCTAATAATATTATTTGCAAGTGTATTTGAATGATCGGTGCTAGCAATAACAATACTTATGGTGTCTTTACTAATTTTAGCAAAACTATCTAATTGATAGGTTTCTTTAATTTTTTTCTCAATTTTTTCTTCATCACTTTTTTTGTTTTGCAAAGCCATTAATGAATTGTACGCATTATTTTTTTCTTCGGTTGTTTTTGTTGTATCCATTAATATAGCTTGATAGTTTTCCATTTCTTTTAAAACGCTTTCGTCTTCGCTGACTCTAAGAGAAACTAAAAGGCTACTTTCTTCAACATCTACATTTACTGGAACACTTGTAGTAGAATCCGTATTTTCTAAAATAGCTGCCAAGCTACTATCCTTCATGGTGACATAATAAATCGATAAAACTAAAATAAGACTAAATAGAGTTACAAACCATACACTTTGTTTATTAATCATAATATTCCTCCTAAGCATCTATCACATCATATGAATATTACAAAATTTTATTACATGATTTATCGCGGATTATGCTATAATAAAAATATGGTGAAGTGAGTTATGTATCAAATTTGTTTACTTTTTATGAAATTTCTTTTATTTAGCATGATTGGTTACGTTGTGGAAATGATTATGTGTGCAATTGTAGATAAAAAAATTGCTAATCGTGGTTTTTTTTGTGGGCCAATTATCCCTATTTATGGAGTAGGAAGCTTACTTCTTATTTGGATTTTAGAACCCTTTAAAGAAAATATTTTTTTAGTAATATTACTTAGTATGTTTATTACTACAACCATTGAATATTTTACTGGTTATGCTTTAGAGAAAATTTTTCATAATAAATGGTGGGATTATAGTAAAGAAAAATTTAATCTTCATGGGCGTATTTGTTTAAAAAACACGATTTTATTTGGACTTGGAGGACCAATTATTCTCTATATTTTAAATCCTTATATGACGGATTTTTTAATTCAATTTGAAAACGCTACTTTAATTTGGACAAGTGTTATTCTTTTTATTATTTTCTTGTTAGATGTTACTTATTCTTGTGTCGTAGCTTATAACCTTCGTCATCGTTTGATTGTGGTTGAAGATTTAAAAAATGAAAAACTTTCTAAAATTCCTGGGATGTTTGAAAGAATGTTGACAAGCCGAGTAAAAGGAATGAAAAAGTTTCCTAAACGTTTGTTAAAAGCCTTTCCTACTTTATGGAAAAGTCACCCTAAAGAATTTGAAATAATGAAGAAAATTGAGGAAAAAAAGAAAAAAAATAAAAAAATGAAAAAAATTCACAAAAAATAAAGGAAATTGAACTCTTTTCTTGAATGTATTAGTAGAAAGGAGTTTTTTTGTGAAGAAAATTAGACAATGGGACGCGAAAGACTGTGGAGTAACTTGCCTGTCTTATCTTATCCAGTACTACGGTGGATTCGTTCCTATGGAAAAGTTACGAGAAGATACTTTTACAACGCATAATGGAACAAATGCCTATTTTTTAGTTCAAACATTAAAAAAATATGGTTTTGATGCTGTAGGAAAAAAAGTCTCATTAGAAGAATTAGAAAAATGCATGTTTCCGGCAATTGGACATTTTCGTTTAAAAAATGGTTTAGAGCATTTTATGATTATACAAAAGGTTCATAAAAAAGAAATTCTTTTAATGGATCCAGCTGTTGGTAAAAGAAAGATGTCTTTGGAAACTTTTAAAGAACAATGGGATGGGATTG
Source organism: uncultured Bacilli bacterium (assembly GCA_904374795.1). Classification (GTDB taxonomy): domain Bacteria; phylum Bacillota_I; class Bacilli_A; order RF39; family UBA660; genus Ventrenecus. The sequence continues at coordinate 8,491 of CAJFEV010000005.1, read as the reverse complement.
TTTTAGAAGTTATTCCTCAGGGTATGATTCTAAAGATGCCTAAGGAAAAGAGTGTTGTTACTTTTTTAAAAAATATTCTTTTTATGTATAAAAGAAAAGTTTTCTTTCTTATCTTTTTAAGTTTTTTGCTTTCTGTTTTACCTATTTTAGAAAGTTTTTATTTAAAAGTAAGTTTACATCAATATCAAAATATCGTTTGGGATAAAACGTTTTGGTATATGGTTTTCTTTTTTGGAAGTTTACTTGTCTTACGTTCCGTATTTTTCTATCTTAAGGAAATGTGTAGGCTTTATTTAAGTAAGGATATTGAGATAGATTATATGTATTCTTTTTTAGCTCATATTTTTAAAATTCCTTTATTAAAATTTAAAAGTTATCAGACTGGAGAAGTACTTACTAGAATAGCCGAAGCAAGAGAAATTAAAGAAATTTTTGCTGATGTCTTTGTATCCATTGCTTTAAATTCCTTTCTTGGCTTTTCGTCTTTCTTTATTTTATATTTTTTAAGTAAAGAACTCTTGCTTGTATTAAGTATTGGTGTAGGCGTATATTTTCTCGTTGGATTTTTATTTTCTAAAGCTTTATACCGAATCATACTTATGCATATGGAACAAGAAAGTATATGGCAAGAACATTTATTAGAAGGGATTCGTTTGTTTGAACCGGTAAAGCATCTACATGCATCTAACAAACATATTAGGAGTTTAGAAGAAGGTTTGGCTCATCATATAAAAGAAAAGTTAGGTTATCAAGTAAAAGTAGAGAGAATTGAAATTTTTAAAAATTTTGGATTAGAAGTACTTGGTTTTATTCTTTTAACTTATGGGATGTATTTATATTTTCAAGGAAGTCTTTCCGGTTTAAATTTTTTGACTTTTCAAAGTTTATACACTTATTTATTAACACCTTTAAAAGAATTTATGGATGTTTTACCAAAATTTTATTATTTAAAAGGAGTTTTAAGTAAAATTAGTGAATATATGGCTTTAGTAGAAGAGAATATAGATGATCCAATTATAAAAATGGTAGATACTTCGATAACGTTTAAGGATGTTACTTTTTCTTATACGCCAATTGTTCCTTCTTTAGAACATCTTTCTATAGATTTAGAAAATCATGAACATGTTTTTTTAAAAGGGCCTAGTGGCGTAGGTAAAAGTACAATATGTCGTTTGCTTATTAGGGAAGTAGAAGAATATACAGGTACGATTTTAATAGGAGGCCAAAACTTAAAAGATTATAATTTGGCGACAATTCGTGAGAATATTGTTTATTTAAGTCAGAAGGAACCTTTATTAAAAAAATCGATTAAAGAAAATATTGCCTTTTATTCAGATTTTTCGGTTGAAGATTTTCAAGAAATTTGTGAAATTTGTGAACTGGAGAGTGTCGTTTGTAAAAGGGCATTACGCTACGAAACAATTATTCATGAAGAAAATTTGTCTGGTGGAGAAAAGCAAAGAGTATTGCTTGCTAGAACTTTATTAAAAAAAGGAGAAATTTATTTGCTTGATGAATGTTTAAGTGAAGTAGATGAACGATTAGAAAAGAAAATTATTAAAAATCTTCGCAAGTATTTGCAAGATAAAACTTTAATTTATATAAGTCATCGAGATCATTCTAAAATGTTTGAAAGAGTGGTGAATCTATCCAATGGATAATCGTTTTTCATTAAAAAAAATAAATCCTCAAATTAAGTTTTTAAGTTTTTTAAGTTTTGGATTTCTTCTTTTCTTGCTATGTTTTTTTTCAAAATTTTCTTTTAAAAGTGGACTTACTTATGAGGGGGTATATTCTTGTGGAAAAAAGGAATGTACGATCACGTCGTATTTCTTGGTTTCAGATATTTTAAAAATGAACGATACACAAAAATTCTTCTTGAATAAACAAGAACAAGATTTTAAAGTTTCTAAAATTTATGATGCAGAAATTATTAATAATGTTGCTTTTCAAAAAGTTGTTTTTATTATTCCTAAACAAGATTTTTATGAGAATCAAACAGTTTCCTTTTTTATTCAAAAAGATGAAAAAAATATTTGGCAAATCCTATGGGAAAACTTGAAAGGAGGTGATGCCCTATCGTAATGAATCGTAATGAACTACTTCAAGTACAAGGAGGTGGATGGTTATTAATTGCTGGAGTAGTAGCTGGTGCAATAACGTTTGTTATCGGCGTGATTGATGGTTTTATAAGACCTTTATCTTGTCATGAATGAAATTTGGAAAAACTATAGAAAGGAGTAGGTATGATTTTAGGAAAAAAAGAATTGTGTAAAATTGAAGGTGGTGCGATTACAGCTGCTTTGGTAAATGCTGTGATTCGTGGTTTTCAATTCCTTTTTGATTTAGGTAAATCGGTTGGTTCTTCGATTGCTAGAATGACTAAAGGAAGTTATTGTTAAAAAAGTAGCCATTTTAATTTGGCTACTTTTTAATGTTCGGTTAAATATAAATCATAATATTCATCATAAGTGATTCCCAGTTCATGAACTTTAGTCGCATGTTCAATGCCAATGTATCTTATGTGCCATGGCTCTTCTTTGTATCCTGTGATGGTCGAATTATCTTTTGGATAACGAACAATAAATCCGTACTTATAAGAATTATTTAGCATCCATTCGTAATCAGAATCTGTTAAATTACTCCAATGTGTGCTACTTCTTACATCTAATGCAAGTCCTGTCTGGTGTTCAGAATGTCCTGGTCTTGCGGAATAGGTATCTACAACTTCTACTGGATCATCTTGTAGATATCCATTATATAAACGCTCTTGATAATCATAAGAACGATACGTACTATATGGGATAATATAAACATTGTCTAATTTCGCAGCTGCAAGAAGGTTTTCAAAGTCTTGGGCAGCGTCGTCTTTGATTTTTAAAGAAGGGTAGTTAGGAATTGCTACTAAATCATCCGGAACATAGTCGCTAGGTAAAGCATGACTTTTGTTTACCAATACAGTAATAGCATCTGGATCTTCAATGGTTTCCACAGTTTGATAGAAAGGTTCATCTAAATTTAAATTTACCCACGTAACAGCATCTTTCATTTCGATATTTTCTAAAGTTTGATAAGCTTTGTATCTATCAATTTTTGAAAAATCAAAATTAGAAATTTGATAAAAATCTTTTAAATCTACGTATTCGTTAGCTAGAATACTTTGGATATTTTTTTCACTCATATATTCATAAATATTATTGATTTCTTCTGATGAATATCCTTTTTCTAAAAGAGAATTTGCCTCTTTTATAAAGGTTTCACGATTGACTAAAACAACACCTTTCTCTTCTAAAAGTTGACTTTCTGTTTTTGCAGTCTCTATATTTTTTTCTGAGAAAAAAAGGTCTTTTGTAAAATGAAGAGTAACTCCAGCAACACAAAGAATAAGAAAAATGGATAGTAAGATAATTAAAATCTTTTTGTCTTTTTTCATATAACCACCTACTATTAGTATAGCATTTTTTGGTATATTTATATATACTTAACATACTTTTTTACTAGAGGTGTACAATGAAAAAAATAATTTGTTTTTTACTTTTGTTAAGTTTATTTATTCCTTCAGTTGCTGCTGAAGAAGTAAGTAGTGACTTAGCTCCAAATAGCAAGAGCGCTATTTTGTTAGATGCAACTACGAATACGATTTTGTTTAAGAAAAATGAACAGGAAAAGCTTGCCCCTGCATCAATGACGAAGGTAATGAGCATGCTTTTAATTATGGAAGCTATAGATAATGGTAGTTTAAGTCTAGAAGATGATGTTACAATTAGTGAAAATGCTGCAAATATGGGAGGAAGTCAAGTATATTTGCAAGCGGGAGAAACTTATAAAGTCAAAGAACTTTTAAAAGGAATTGCTGTAGCAAGTGGTAATGATGCAGTAGTGGCAATGGCCGAAAAAATCTCTGGTACGGTAAGTGATTTTGTTGCTAGAATGAATGAACGAGCTAAAGAGCTTGGAGCAGTAAACACGCATTTTGTAAATCCTCATGGCTTAGATGCTGAGGATCATTATACTACAGCATATGATATGGCTTTAATGGCATCCGAGTTATTAAAACATCCCACGATATTGGAATACACAAGTATTTATGAAGATTATTTACAAAAAAATGATGGCTCAAGTATATGGCTTGTCAATACCAATAAAGTCGTGTTTATATTTTGCAATAAAATCAATTATTGTTAAACGTAAATACAATTAGACTTGTATTTATATTTTGCAATAGTTTTATATGTTTGTACGAATAGTGTCAATTTAAGTTTTACATTAAACTGCATAAATTAAAATGCTGTTATCTATACTTTATTAGAAAGTGGGGATAACAATGATTGACAATATTATACCTAGAAAAATACAAATTGAAATTATGAAATTTTTCTTGAATACAAGCATTCCTAGAATTTTAGAGTCAAATATCAAATCTATTTAGGCAGAATAGAGGAGATAGATATTGTGGAAGAAAAAATAGTTACAGGAATTTATATTCGTGTTTCAACAGAGGATCAAGCAAAAGATGGTTTCTCAATTCATGCACAAAGAGAAAAATTAACCAAGTATGCTGAGGCAAACGATTGGGATATTTTTGATTACTATGTTGATGATGGAATAAGTGGTAAAAATTTAGAAGATAGACCTGAAATAACTAGATTGCTTAAAGATGTGGAAGATGGGAAAATAAATAATATATTAATATATAAACTAGATAGATTAACACGAAGCGTGAGAGATTTAATTTATTTAATAGAGTTGTTTGAAAAACACAGTTGCACTTTTAATTCTCAAACCGAAAAAATTGATACATCTAATGCTGTGGGTAGAATGTTTGTAAAAATTATTGGTATTTTTGCAGAGTTTGAAAGGGAAAATCTTGCTGAAAGAGTATCTTTTGGTTATGAACAAAAAACTAGAGAAGGTAATTATACTAATACTAATGGTGTTTATGGGTACGATTATATTGTAGGAGAGAAAAAAATAATTGTAAATGAAGAAGAAAAAGATTTAGTTAATAGAATTTTCGATTTATATATAGATGGTAAGTCTTATTTTAAAATTGCCCATTTATTTAATGAAGAAAACGTTCCTACAAAGAGAGGTGGACATTGGGCTTCATCTACAATAAAATCAATAATTAATAACCCATTGTATGTTGGTAAAGTAAGATATGGAGTGCAAGAGAAAAATAAAGATAGATCTTTTACTGTGGATGGAAATGACATAGAACCAATAATTGATGAAGAAAAATGGAAATTAGCAAATAATATAATTGCAACAAGAAAGCAATATTGTGTCAGACGTTATCCAAGTGAAAATTCATATTATTTTCATATTATAAAATGTGCAAATTGTGGAGGTAATATTTCTGCTAGGCAACAAACTCAGAGTGGCAAATTATATATTACGTATAGGTGTAATAATTCTAGTAGAGGTTTTTGTAAATGTGGAGGCTTTTCGCATAAGACAATGGAAAAAGCATTTTTAGAATATTTAGATACTTTAGAGAATATGGTTCCTGATAAGAGCATTATGGAGAAAAGAAAAAAAATAATTAATTCTGAAAAAAAGAAACAAGAAATTAATAAAAAAATTGAAAAACTAGAAAACAAGAAAAAAATTATTAGGAGTCAGTTTATTAACGATTTGATAGATGTAAATGAATATCATGAAATTACTGAGGAAATACAAAAACAACAGAATATACAACAGTCAAAAATCTTAGAACTAGATGAAATAATTGAGGATAGCAATGATTCGTATTCTTATGATGATATTAAAGATATTGTAACTAATATAAAATTAAATTGGGGATATTTAACAAATAAGGAAAAACAACAGTTTTTAGAACGTTTTGTGGAGGTTATTAAAGTTGATAAATTAACTGATAAGATAATTATTAAAAGTGTAGAATTTAAGAGGTAGGATATGAAAGAATTATTAATTGATGTTTATGAAATGATTATAGGTAACAATTGTATTATTATTTCAATTGTTAAAAAAGGTAATAAATTTATTGTAGAAAAATGTATTGTAAGTAAAGACAATATAAAGTTAATTTATAGCGAAGAATTTAATAAGTTAGAAAATGCAAAAGAAAAGTATAATGAATTAAAGACAACTTTATAGTTGTTTTTTGTTTGGAGGTGTAAATATGTCAGTTTTTAAAATAGAAAAAAATAATAACTATACTGTTATGTCTAATTATCACTTAAGAGATAAAAATTTATCGTATAAAGCTAAAGGGTTATTATCGTTTATGTTAAGTTTGCCAGAAGATTGGGATTATTCTTTGGCAGGTCTTTGTTCTATAAGTAAAGAGGGTAGAGATGGAATTAGATCCATATTAAAGGAATTGCAAGAGTATCATTATTTAGAAATAGAAAAAGTTAGAGGAGAAAAAGGTTATTTTGAATATAATTACTTAATTTATGAAATACCACACTTTGTTGAACTAGAAAATGATAAAGAATATCCAGATACGGAAAATCCACACCTGGATATTCCAGATGTGGAAGAGCCTACACAAATAAATACTAATATAATAAATACTAAAAAACAAATAGATAAAGATGATAAAACGAAATTATCATCTTTTTTTGTTGCTGAAGAACATAATAGACTAACATTAGAATTAATAGATAGTGGATATATAAACGAAAATGATATACAAATATTTTACTATGATGATTTGTTTAACAAGTTATTAGAAGAAAATAATTCATATAAGGATTTGATACAAATTGTCCATTATATTGTTCCTAGAGTAGTTAAAAGAGGCTTTAGAGATGAAGATGGTAATATAATAAAAAATAAATTTGGTTATTTTAAAAATTCTATTATTAGTAATATAAACAAATTAAACCAAGATATAGAAGATCTATGGGGAGAAGATGACTTATTTGATAGTTTCTATGATATTGATAGATAAACTATTTTTTTAATATGTCATTCATTGATATTTTGTGGCTATAACAAATTGTATATAGACATAGTGAAGTTATTAAATATTTTCCATTTTCATAGCCACTATAAGTTGCTTGAGAAATCATACATTCTGAAGCAATAGTTTCTTGTGTTAGTCCAAATTTTTGTCTAATTCTTTTTAGTTTGTTACCAATTTTTACTCGGTCTAATTTATCTAGTTCTACATAATTATTAACTTTTGATAATCCAGTTACATAATCTATTGAAAACTTATATAAATTACAAAATTTTACTAATTTAGTTAAAGGCATGGTATCATGACTATTTTCCCATCCAGCAACTGTTTTAAAAGAAACACCAAATACATTACCTAGTTCCTTTTGTGTCATTTCAAGTTCTTCTCTACAAAATTTGAGATTATTATTCATCATTCTAAAAATCACCCAATATAATTTTCACATTAATATGAAAATTATTAGCAAAACTCTGGGTCATTTTATAAAAACGTGATATAATTATGATTGTAGTTTAGGGTATATAACGAAGGAGCTAAATTTATGAAAAAAAATATTAATGAAGAAGTAAAAGAAGAAGAATTGGCAGAATCAATTTCTAAAACAATGGAAAATGATTTAGTTAAGATTCAAGAGGTGCTAGATTTAGATTTAAAAAATCTAGTTGACGTAGTTGACAGCCTTCCAAATGATAAGAAAGACAAAGTTTTAAGTTTGATTATCAATAAACAACTGGAAAAGTTAAAAAAATCTTTAACTATGGATATATATTGTAAAGTTTCAAGAAATGTTGATGAACTTACAGATTATTATTCAAGTAAAAGAGATGGTTTTGATGCAGTTGTTGAAGAGGGAGATAATGTAGCAAATGACATCTTATTTAAAGTTATAGGACATCACGATAGAAAATTAGAATTGCCAATAGATGTTGATATATTAAAAAAGTATTGCTTTTCAACTGATTTAAGAGAAGAGCAATTCTATGATACTCTTATGTGGATTGCTTTAAGATATTTTGCTATATCAGAAAGTATCTCATACTATCAATGGAAAGATAAGTATGAAAAAGATTTAAAAAGTAGTAATTAATATGTATTAGTAGTGCCACCCTAAACTATATATAAATAAAGAAATTTTATCACAAAAAAATCGTCCCTATACTAGCAGACGATCTACTACTCAACCAAACTTCGGTTGAATCAGATAAACACGATACTACTATACTGCACTTGTGTCATCTAACAATATAATAATAGCATATTTGATGTGTGTTTGCAACAAATTTAGACCAAGTTAAGAAAAAGGTGTAAAGTGTATAATATTATATCTATTATCGATATAAGTTTAATTTCACCTTGTGTAAAATTAAGATAGCTGTTACAACGATATGATTAATAATTAAACAAATTAATTAAAGATGATTTCTAATTTACTTTTCATGGTATAATATTACCAGACAGATAAATAGTAATTTACCAAAAAGATTGTCAGTAATGACAGTCTTTTTTGTACGACAGGCAGTTATACAAATAAATTAGTTCAGTGCAACTAATCTATTT
>CAJFEV010000004.1 GCA_904374795.1 uncultured Bacilli bacterium | reverse complement strand
TTCAACTACCTAAATTACACAGGATCCTAAAACCATAATACTACATCAGGATTAGCAAATGCTGTTTTCAACTACCTAAATTACACAGGATCCTAAAACTATAGTGGTTATGAATATTTTTATTTTGAAGTTTTCAACTACCTAAATTACACAGGATCCTAAAACTATGGAAATGGGACAAATGACGATACCGATGTTTTCAACTACCTAAATTACACAGGATCCTAAAACAATAGTAAAAGACCAAAAAGAAGTAATCAGTTTTCAACTACCTAAATTACACAGGATCCTAAAACAGACCAGATACATTTCCTAATCCAGATATAGTTTTCAACTACCTAAATTACACAGGATCCTAAAACCAGCGGAGCTATTATTATCATTGCGTGAAAGTTTTCAACTACCTAAATTACACAGGATCCTAAAACACTACGCCGGGAACAACTACAGTAACTGAAGTTTAAGTTTTCAACTACCTAAATTACACAGGATCCTAAAACGTATAACCACCTTCAGTTCCTGTTCCCTCGGTTTTCAACTACCTAAATTACACAGGATCCTAAAACAAAACCTATAGAAATTATAGCATATTTTTTAAATTTGTTCTAAAAAAGATTTAACATTGTCACGAATTTCAAAATTTTTTATCATTATTTTTGATTCTTTGTTATACATTTTATCTAATAATTTATATGTTAATAAACTCGTTTCATTTAAAACTTCTAAACTTAGATTTATTAACTTACTTTTCCAATAAAGTTCTACATAAAGCATGGTTTCATCCCTATTAAAATCTACAGGCCAAATACTCTCTAATTTGCTTATTATAAAGTCTAAATCAAATTCTTTTACTTCTTTATCAACAATACCATTGTACTCTTCTATTCTTTTTTTAGAATTGATATCAAAAAAATAGCAAGATTCATACAAATTTATATCTATAGAAATTATGCTTGAATCATAAAAAATTATTCCGATTTTACTTATGTTTTTTTCTAAATAATTTTTTAATAGAAGATTTATTATTTCATTTATGTTTTCAAAATTTACTTTCAAATTAAATTCTACTTGAGATAATATAAGTTTTTCTAAATCTTCATTTATTTCATACTCTATATTCATTTTTAAACTTCTTTGAACGTTTTTTAAAATATTTATTAAATCATAAAAAATGATATCGTTATCTAATGTTTCATTTGAATTAATTTGAGTTACAATATATTCATAAAATAGCGTTCCTTTTTTAAAATTCATATTTTCTAATATTTCTGTTTGATCTGTTAAAGTTAATAAAAAAGCATTTTTAGAATCAAGAAGTTTATTTTCTAAAAAAATTTCTATATCTTTATTTTTATTTTCAAATAATTGATAGAAATTATTATAAAATTTTAAAAAAGTTAATTTATTTAAAATTAATATAGAATTTTTTTTACTTATATCTAATTGTAATTCTTCTTCACTTGTTTTCATTTTCATAGTTATCACAATAATCACCTCCAAAAATCACTAGTTCTTTACCACCAACTAACATGTCAAATTTGTTTTTATCTCCTCTTAAATAAATCATATCTTGATATTGTTTTTCTGTTATTTTCAGAACGACAATATTTCCTACTTTTGGAATTATTCTTTCTAATTTAAATAGGTATTGTTTCATTGATGTATCATTCTGAATAACTTTGGAATACACAGAATATTGAAGCATATAAAATCCTAAACGAATAATGTTTCTATGAAATTTACTATATATTTTTCTATTCTCTTCATCATAAACTGGTAAATCATAAATTAAAATTAAACGCATTTGTTTATATAAATTTATATATTGCATAGTTTAGGAAAATGTATATAAGAGATATCACCAGTTTCTAGATATTTAAATAATGTTTGAACAAAAAATTGGATAACAATATGAATTTTATATTCTCCATTTTGAAATTTTACTTTGTTGTTTAAAATATCAATAATATCTCTTTTAATATTTGGAGTTAAGTATTCATCTATTGTATTGGTTAAAATTTCATAAATATAGTAATCACAGATCGGTCTAAATACTTCAATAAAATCATCAGCTAGATTATATAAATTGAATTCACTTTTATGACAGATTCCTAAAGCTGGTATATATCCACAGGCAACAATTTCTTGAGCTATTTTAGAACGAATAACTTGATAAATATAATTTAATGCATAATTTATTATTGTTTCATCAAATCTTTTAAATGTATTTCCAAACAATTCTTTAAAATAAACGCGACTAGCTATTCCTTCTTTATTGGTTAAATCCCCTAAAACTACATCAGATATCATATTTTCTAATAAAGATATTTTTTCGAATTTATTTGCTTTTTTTAAAGTAAGTATTTGATTTTGAATTTTACATTTAATAATTTCAGTCCATAAATAAATTTGGCTATTTTTATCCCATTCTATTTGATTTTTTATTTTTTTTGGAGCACGAGCATGATTGTATAAAGTTTGTAAAGAACCTATTGGCATATGTGAAGAATCATTAAAAATGACATTTATTCCTTCTTCACATAATGTTGCTAATAATTTTAAAGAAATATTACACCTTGGATCATCAAATATAATTGTACTAATTTCATCTAAGTTTATATAATAATTATCATTTTCAAAATTGACAACAATGTTATTTAAATCTAATCGAACACGAACAGCCTTTTCTATATATACGGTTCTAAAAGCCATTTTATTATAAAAAAAGAGATGCTAGGCTTCAAGCATCTCAAATGGTTACCTAAAATAAGTTATAATAGGAAACCCTGTGTAATTTAGGAAGTTGAAAACTATTGCTTTCAAGATCCATCTACATTATATCTTACTCTTTAGGCCATGTCAAACGCTTTTTTTTATTTCCAAGAATATCTACATCATATAAAGTGAATTTATCTTTTGAAGAAATTCTTGAGCCGTTTTTACCATTTAATAATTTACATCTTACATTTCCAGAATTTTTATCAAAAGTAGACACATATTCAAACGTAGGAGCTTTTTTATTTTTCTCTATTTTAATAAAATTGCCATTATATAAATCTACAATATGTTCGACTCTTTTTCCTTTTAAAAGTTTGTTGTAATACAATTGATATAAAGGATGTTGATCATTTATTTTAGGATGTTGATCATTTCCTTTCTTTTTATCAAATTTTAATACAGGTAAATAAATTGGAAAGAAAAGTATTTTTTTCTCATCTTTATCCCAGTAAAGCTTTGTACAATAAATAGCTACATTGTCTAGCCCTATATAAGTATTTTCTTTTTTATTAATCGTTTTTTTGTTTAAAACAAAAGGATCAGTTGCTCGTTGCATATAACGGAGTTTTTTTACTAGTACACCTATTCCATTTTTTGAAGGTGTGAATATTCCATCTGTTCTTTCGTTAAATTTTTTTGATTTATCTTCCATTAATTCTTCACAGTAGTTTCTAAAAGGATTGGTTTTTCCGTCTTGATATTTATAGTAGATTTCTCTTAAATATCGAAATAATTTCGGATCTTTTTCTTGACACAAAAGAATTTTTGTTGTTTTTGTTTCATCAAATAATTCATTTAAAAGAGATTCATTCTTTTTAAATAAATCAGGAGCATAAATATCTGAAATTTGATCAATTTTATAATATTCCTCTTCCTTTTTTATATAAGAATAAATATTTGAATTTGCTATGCTTCTATTTGCTTCTTTATTTACTTGCATTGAAATAAAAATATCTTCATCACTTTGAATTTTAGAGATTTCTTCTTTCATATCATACATAGTAAATTTTTCTAGTAATTTAGGAATTGATTTTACTTTGTCTTTTTCTTTAATCCAAAATTGACTATTGTTTTGAGCTTCTACTATTCTTTTTCCAATTGGAGTTGTAGCAATTCCCGCGACAATAGATGCATCTACTGCATGATGAAATTTTCCAATATCTCGGTTCTTATCTAAATCCCACCATCTTCTTACTTTATGGGTTAATTGTCCAGGAGTAGATAAGGTTTTTATTTCAATTTTTTCACCTTTTAAATTGGCCTTTAAATATTCATTAAATAAACGAACTTGGGTGACTAACTCTTTAGTTGCATAAGCTGTGTCTCGTAAATTTCGATTAAAAAATCTTGTTTGATATTTATTTGGATCATCCGTAGTTAAAAGATTTTGTCTCTTTTTTTCGGAAATATTTAGTTGTAAAACTCGCTTTGTAAATTCTTCAAATTCTGTTGAAGACATATAACTAAATGGTATTTTATTTTTCTTTTTACTATTACAATCACGACAAGCAATCGTTTTATTTTCCAAGGAGTCATCTGCACTTTGACTTATTGGAATAATGTGTTCTACTTCTGCGGTATTACTTATTACATCATTGATATTGATTGCTTTACCACAGTAAGGACAATGGCCATCAATTTCTTCAAAAAGTATGACTCTTTCAATCATGTTATCTGTGACTTTATCATCACTTACTGTGTTTTCTAAAATAGTTTTCGCATCTTTACGTAGTTTTTCTTGAATTTTTTGAACACGTTCTATTTCTTTTATTTTTTCTTCGCCATTCATTTCCTTAGCCGATTCAATAGCGATTACTGATGGGTAGTTTCCCTGTTCTTCAATAATAGCATTGATCATACGAATAGCTTGACGAAGCGTTTTTTTCACTTGAGGAGATGCGACAATTTCATCTATGAATTTTGAAGTCATTAAAAGAGTTCCTTCCCCAGTGCCATAGTTTTTCAAATAGTATTCACATGCTTCTTTTTCGTAATCGAATTTCTTTGATACTTGCATAAAGTTTAAACATGTAGCTTTCATATCTTGGATAGCTCTTGTTAAGGCTTTCTCACTTAAAGCATGGTAATCTAAGAAACGATCTTTTTTTAATTTTTCTTGTATTTTTCCAATTACATCTAATTCTTCTTGAGTGAATTTATGAATATTTTCTAGCATTTTCGCAATTTCAACTTTTCCTGGTGCAACAGCTAAAATATTAATTAGACGGTTATAATTTTCTAAATCATTTATTAACCAAGAACTATCTAGATTCTTTTCTTCATAATTTTTTTTAATAGAGCGATAGGCATTTAATAAAGAGAATAATGGTTTCCCATCTTTATCAATCCGGTATCCTGCTATGTCTTCTTTTGTTAAGCCCAAAACATCTTTTAAAACTTTATTATAAGAAAGGATTTTACCTGTAAAATTTTTACAATACTCAATAATTGCTTCAATTGCATCTGTAGTAAGATGATAAGCTTTGCTTGTATCTTGATGTACATAACTTTCTTTTAAAATATTTTCCCTGTTGATTACCCGAATATTTAAAAAGTCATTAATTAGATTAAATTCTTCAGCATAGTAATTTGCTTTAGGTGCACATTTTTCGTTTACATAAATTTTGCAATGGCCAATTAGATCTTCAAATAAGTATTTTTCTTTGCCTTCTTTTTTTAATTCTTGATATTTTAAAACATCTTCCTCATTTTTGAAGCGACCATATTCTGAGAAAGATCTTGTACTTCCCGGTCCTTCCCAAAACTTTCTTTTGCGACTAAAAATCCAAAGTAAACCTTTTTCTTCATTCCCAACAATTTGAGATAATTCTGGATAGTATTTCATTTGATTTTCTAAGAGAGCTATCATTTCTCTTTTTAAATCTTGGTGATTTACTACTTCTTCTAAAGCTCGATATTTGCCTATTTCTCGCCACTTTTTTAGGTAATATTCACAAGGAAAAAGCTCATTTAATTCTACTAACGTTCTTTCTTCATCTCCAAAAGGAATATAACCTCGGTGCATCATAAAATAGCAAATAATATTCACGATTTCTTGCGATTCTAATTTTTCATGAAGTCCTTTTACTCTTTTTTGAAGCAAATCAGGTTCAATAGTTATTTCATCTGGAAAATGAATACTTTTAAAAAGTTTTAATGTTTCATCGACACGATTTGATCTTCTTTTTAATCTTCTTCTGGTATTTCTAGCAATTCTTCTTTCTTCAGCTTTATCAGCTGTATTAAACAAGCGAACTCCTTTTTTTAAAATCTTTTTTGATTCTTCATCAATTACTGAATAACCTACATTATTGATTCCAAGATCAAGACCAATAATATATTTCTTTTCTTTCATACTTCCTCCATCTATCACTTTACTTATATCACATAAAGCAACAAAGAACAAGAAATATTAAATTGTTTTATTATCTCTTTCTTTCTTGTTCTAAGGGAACTAAAGCTTTTAAAAATTCTAATGTTATGGCTGAACGAAATACCATTGAAAAATGAATTGTATGGTTAATCGTTTCTACATCAACTTTACTCCACAAAAAATCAAGTGGTCCAAATGGAAAAAGTTTAGATTTTTCACAAGCATACTCACGAATAAATTCTCTAGTACTTCGTCCGTTTACTTCACGAAATGGATGAATGTATATAATTTCAGAAAAGTATTTTGATAAATGTTCTGCAAAATCATATATTGAATTTATATTTCTCAAATCTTTTTCCATTAATTCTAATTCCATCTGTAACTTTTCAGGAATTTCTTGCCAATGAACAAAGGTGCACGCATTTTTTTCAATATCTACATTTCGAAATTTTCCGGCAAATTCGTATATATCTTGAAATAAATAATAATGAATATTTTTTAAGTGTTCTGTATCAAATTTTCCTACAATAGGTTGCTCCATTAATTCTACTTGTCTGTAGAAAGAAAGTTCTATTTCTTTTTCTTTTAATTTATTTTTGTCATGTATAAATAATTTATTTTTTAATACATCAGAATTATCCCAAAAGTATGATTCCCAGTTTATATCACTTTGATTTTTTTCCATAATTCATTCTCCTTTGTAATCTTATCGAATGCTTTTTTGTACTATATTTACTTTTAATTATTTTTTTCACATATTCTGGTGAAACTTCAAAATAATCCATTTTAAACGAAGCTAACGCTTCAACTATATTTCTCATTTCTTTATTACTCATATACTACACACCTACTACTATATTTTATGAATTATAATAATCATATTCAGCAATTTCTCTAGCGACATTTTCTAATTCATCATATTCTTCATCATCAATTATATCTGAAAGCAAAAATAAAAGCTCTTTGGAATTTTGACATTCTTGAAATGGAATATGATATTCTTCTAATACTTGTTTTTGATATTTTGTTAAATAAAGATTTTCATTTACTTTTTCATAAGTATTTGCTTCTAAAACTTCACTTACACATTCTTCTATTTCTTCTCTTTTCATATCTTCTCCCTCTTTATTTTAGCATAAAAAGCTTAAAGAAATCTATATTAATACTAGGAGTGATTTTTATGAAAGAAAAAATATTTCATTTTTTGCAAATATTTGGTCCCTTAATTTTAGGAAGCATTGTTGGTTTTGTGATTAAAGATTTTATGGATTATTCTTCTTTAAATCAACCACCACTTGCTCCACCCGGTATTGTTTTTCCTATTGCTTGGACAATTCTTTATTTGCTTATGGGTATTAGTTATTATTTATATCGAAAAGTGGATGATAATAAAACTTTCATTACCGTCTACTATCTTCAATTATTTTTAAATCTTACATGGACTTTTATTTTCTTTGTTTTTAAAATGCGCTTTTTAGCTATTTTTGGGATTCTCGCGATTATTCTTCTTGTTTTCTATTTAATCAAAAAGTTTTGGAATATAAAAAAAGAATCCGCTTATTTGCTGATTCCTTATTTGTTTTGGTTAGTCTTTGTTATGTATTTAACTATTGGAATTTTTCTTTTAAATTAAAATTCCTTTTTTATTCTTTATTTTCATAAGCAAGTAAATTGCGAATATCTTTTTCTGTTAAGCCTTTTAAGTAATCGGAGTCACTCATCCCCTCTTCAATCATTTTATCGCTTAACAGTTTTTTCTTTTGTTGTAAATTCAAGATTTTTTCTTCAATAGTTCCTTTGCATATTAATTTGATTACTTCAACAGTTTTTGTTTGACCGATACGGTGGGTTCTATCTGTTGCTTGATTTTCCGCTTGAGGATTCCACCATAAATCTAGATGAATGACTACATCCGCACTAGTTAAGTTTAATCCTGTTCCCCCACTTTTTAACATGATTAGAAATACATTGGTATTATCTTTATTAAAGGCATCTACTAACATTTTTCTTTTTTGAGCACTTACATCTCCAGCAATTGTATAATTTGAAATATTTTCTTCATCTAAAGATTTTTTGACCAGTTCCAAAGCTGTTTTAAAACTGGTGAACAAAAGGATTTTATGACCATTCATTACTTGTTCTTTGATGATTTTTAATAAGTTTTCAATTTTACTACTTCCGCCTTGATAATCTTTTAAAGTTATTTCGGGGCTAATACATATTTGTCTTAGTTTGGTAAGTAAACTTAAGATCATCATTTTGTTCTTCGTAAATCCCCCACTTTGAACTAATTTAGTCATTTCATCATTTGCATATTTTACTTCAGCAGCATAGATTTTCTTTTGTTCTTCATTTAAATCAATATAAATATTGTTTTCAATTTTTGGTGGCAAATCTTTAATGACTTCATTTTTCTTTCTTCGTAAAATAAACGGTTTAACTTGCATCCGTAAATTTTCTAAAAGTTGATTGGTTTCTTCATCAAAATCTTTTACTTTATATTTTTTTTGAAATTTCATTAAATTGGATAAAAATCCTGGCATGATAAAATCAAAAATGCTCCATAACTCGACAATTGAGTTTTCAATTGGAGTACCTGTCAAAGCCAGTTTGGTTTCTGCTTTGATACTTTTTACTGCTTTGGTAAGTCCGGTTGTTGGATTTTTAATATTTTGAGCTTCATCAATAACAAAGATTTTAAATTTCTTTTCTTGATACAATTCTAAATCTTCTCGTAAAAGACCATAGCTTGTGATATAAACATTGCCTTCAAAGTTTTGTAAAGTCTCATGTCTTCTTTCTTTTTGTTCAGCAAAAACATGATAAGAAATCTCGGGAGCAAATTTTAAAAACTCACTTTCCCAGTTATAAACTAAAGATGTGGGACAAACAATTAGTAATTTTGCATCTTTATCTTCTTGTAAAATTTTACGCATAAAATAAATAGTTTGTAAGGATTTTCCTAAGCCCATTTCATCTGCTAAGATTCCTCCAAAGCCACACTTATGAATCATATATAACCATTTTACTCCTAGAAGTTGATAATCTCTAAGGATTTTTTGCTCTTCTTTGGTAAATTTTACTTCTACATTTTGAAATTCTTTAAATTGATGAATAAATTCTCGAAATAAAGAATCGGTTTTGATAATTTTGTATTTTGAATTTTTTATAGAGTCTAAATACAACGCACGATATTTTGGAATTTCTCCTGTAGCATTATCCATATCTTTTTTAGATAATTCTAGTTCTTCTGTTAAAGCGCTTAATTCTTGTAAAGCCTGGTCTTCTAAGGAAAGAATATCCCCGTTTTTAAGTCGATAGTATTTCTTTTTTTGTTTTAAGGAAGCCATAACCTTGTCTAATTCATCATTTGGAATGTTTCCTAAATCAAACTCATAACGTAAAATATTATCTTTTCCTATGCTAAAGGTAGAGCTAACATTACTTTTTTTCAAAATTTTAGTATTTTTTACTTTTTCTGAAGTAAATACAGGATACTCATTAGCTAATTCGTCTAATCCTTCTTCTAAAAATGCACAAATATCTGATAAATCTTCTAAATAAAAGCAATCTTTTCCACTTTGAAAGGCATATTTATCTAATACTCTTACCACTTCATTTTCGTAGTCAATATCTCTTAGAATGGTTGCACTTTTGTCAAAATAAGAAATTTCTTCCTCTTGATAAATAAATTTTGGAGTGCACAAGATATCTTCTTCATTAATATCTATATAAAATTTTACATCTGGATTATTTATGATTACTAGATCACTTACAGAATCATCTAACAAGATGTGGTCTTTTACTAGCCGAATTACATTTTTTTGTAAGCTGGTAAATTCACTTTCGGGTAGTAATAATTCCTCTAAATTTGTGTGAAGGGACTCTTTTAGAAAAAAACTTTGATCTTTTGTTAAGTGATAGATACAATTTTTAAAATAAACATATTCATAATCTTCTGTTAAAGGTTTTACAAGTTCTATTTCTTCCATGGTTATTCGATATTTATCAGCTATTTTAGATAATTTTGTTGTCAATGGAAATTCTTTTTTTACAGGGATGATTCGTTCCGGATTTTCCATATGAATTTTATTAGGAAAGATTTTGATGATTTGCTTAAATAATGTATCATCAAGATATATGGAATTTCCTGCTATGCGATAGTACTTACGCATCATATCTAATAGATTTATAAATTCAGTGCTTTCTTTACTGAAATAATGCTTTTTGGGATCAAATGTAAAATTTGCTCCAAAAGTATATGGACGATTCATACCTATTTCATTTAAAAAGGAAGATAATTTTCCTAATAAAGAATATTTTTTTTCTTGACCAATTTTTACTTTTAAGACTAAGTAATCATGATAATAAGACGATTCAAAACATAAATAAGGATCTAAAAATACTTCTTCTTTTTTTATATTTTCTTGGTTAAATTGTCTTTTTAATTTTGTTAGGAAGGCAACTGATTTTTTGGTTATTGTTTCTTTAGGTAAAGCAAACATTTTATTTGAATAGATAATTAAACAAGCTGCAACGTGTTTACAACTATGGTATTGCTGAAATTGCAAACAAGTACATAAAGTTTTTTTGATGTCTTGTCCGACCATTTCAATTTGAACCATGTATTTTTGATAACTACTTTCTGATTCTACAAGAAATTGAAATCTTTTGGAATTATCAAAATGTGTGCAATTGATATAATCTACATAGCTTTCCTCATAATTCATGCCTTTTTGATAATCTCTTGGTGCTACTGCTGATAATATTTTTTGTTTAATTTCCTCTATCATATAAGCCTCCTTTTGTTTCTGCAGTTTATTATATCGAACTTTTTTTTATAATGCAAGCTTTAGTGCGAACATATATATGTGTTTTTATTTTTACACTTCTTTACACTTTTGTGTTAGTCGTTGTCATATTTATGTTGCTTATATTTGTAAATAATTATACAATAATAGTGTAAAACTAGGAGGAGTGAGTATGAAAAAGAAATGTAAAATTTTATTTATCATAATTTCATTAGCTTTAACCTTAAGTTTAATGAGCAATACTTACTCCAGGTATGTTGCAAGCACTACTGGAAACTTAGATATGTTGTTTGCAAATTGGCAAATTCTTGTTAATGAAAAAGATATTTTAGACGGGTCTTCTTCTTCTATTCAAATTACTCCAGTTCTAGTGGAAAATGAAGATATCGCGACAAACAAAGTTGCTCCATCTACTCAGGGATATTTTGATATTAATATTGATCCAACAAATGTAGATGTATCTTTTTCTTATCAAGTAAATATTGAAGTTTTAAATAAAAATATACCTGATTTAATGATCACAAAATATGCTATTTTAAATAGCGATTATAATGAAGGTGATGAAATTACTGCCAATACATTAGAAAACAATCAATTAAGTGACTCTTTAGTTTTTCAAAATGATATAGAAGATTATTCTTTTGAACCTTTTACTATTCGAATTTATTTTGAATGGTATGATGGTGTAGATGATACTATGGACGATGCTGCTGATAGTGAAATTGGAAAAGATGCAGCTATAAATAACACCACTTTACAAATTCAAGCAACTATTCAATTTGAGCAACAATTAGATGATACAGAAAATATTTAAAAACAGATTAAATTTAATGTGAACCCTAATCGGTAGAGATCTAAAAAAACACATTTTAAAAATCAAAGGTCAAGATGAACTCATTTCGTTCGCCCCTTGATTTTTATTGTATAATTATAATACTCTTACAAATAAAGCTTGTCTTAATTGTTATTTTTAGGATATTTATTTTTCTTACCTTAAATTCTATCCATTCTTTAACTAAAATTATGTATTCTTCTAAAGATGTGATATTGATGGATCTCCAAAGTCAAAAACTTACATGTATAATTAAAGACTTACAATCTTTACCATAATTTTTACTAACAAAAACAAGCCCATTTTGTTATTTTGGACTTGTTTTTTATTCCATTAAATTTGCTTTATCAACAATTATTACAGGGACAATACTGCAAGGCGTATTTTTATCGTTTCCATAAATCGTTGCTGTTATATTATCTTGTTTTTGAAATGCATAAGCCTTATCCGCACTATATTCTGTATTTACCCAATAGCACTTATTGGAAGATAGATAAGGGAATTTTTCACTAGAAAATGAAAATAATCCATTATATTCTTTACTTTTCTCAACTATTGTTGAAATCCGATTTTTGTATTCTAGATTGCCAATAATTACATCAGATAAATTATCTCTTTTTAAATAGGAATATTGATTATCAGTTGAAATCACTTTTAAAATATCTTCTAATGTCAGAGCACGAGTTGTGCCTTTCCATGTAGTTGCCGTTTCATTTAAAAGAGTATTATAATTACTGTAGTTTCCGCTCGGATACGTTTCATATAAATCTGGTAGTAATGTTACTGTTGAATCTCCAATGGTATTATTTGTATCCAAAACATAATTTTTTAAACATGTGCTACTTAAAGTTTCACATTTTTGATTATTCACTACATCATACAAAATTAAGTCTCCAACATTGTAGTTAATATCTGGAGCTTCTTCCGTATCTATAAATTGTTCTGCTTTAACACTTATTACAATTTTTAACGATTTTTTAGGAGTGTAACTTGGGTCTTGGGCTTGTTTAGCTTGTTCTTCTTGTTGGAATTTGTATGCTTCATTTCCCCATTTGCTATCCTTTTCGTCATTTAAAGAATCTAATGGCCACGAAATGGATACAGAAAAGTTGCTTACTCCATCTTGAGCTTCTATATAGCGGTCTTCTAAATTAATATTAATATGAAATGGTAATTCATGTGATAATACGTCTACTAAATAGCCATTTTCTTGATTTTCTAAATCTGTATTTAGTACCCTTGCTGACACTACTTGATAGCTTAGCATAGCGTTTGAATCGCCTCGATTATGAATGCTTACTTTTTCAACAATAGGCTCCATTCCTGGATAAACTTCATTCACATCAATCACTATTTCATTAGTAACTACTTCAGAATCTTTCATAAATTCAATATTCCATGCTTTAACATCTACTTCAGTTGTGACTGTACTTAATCCGCTATAAGCAAACCAAGCTAATGTTATCGATATGAATGAAACACCAATGCAAAACAAAGATAGTAAATTCAATTTTAAATACACCTTATGTTTGCGTTTCATTTGTATCCCCTACTCTCTATTTCTTCTCTTCTCTTCATGAGACAATAGTCCCGTCAACATTTCTGAACCAATAATATAAAAGACTGGAATGATGATTAAAACAATTAATCCTACTGGAGTTCTAATAGTTTTTGAAATAAAAGATAGTATTGTGGATTTGTGAATTACCTTACCATATATTTGATCAGCATGAATTATTGGATCTTCAATGATGTTTGCAATTCCTTTTGTATGAAATATCTTCTCGCCATTTTCATTCGTTTCAATTTCTATAACTTCATGAGTTACAACTTTGTCTTTTACATCCCCCGTTTCTCCTAAGTAACTGATCGCATCACCAACTTTTATGTCATTTGGATCAATGGACTTTGAGAATAATACATCTCCTACGTTATACTTTGGCTCCATACTTCCTGTTAAAACGGTAAACATTCGAAAGCCAAAAAGTGAGAGATTATTATCTGTGAATCGCTGTAAACAAACAACTAATAAAAATAAGACAATAAATATTCCAATAACTATATTTAATACTTTTTTAATAATTTTTAATATTTTTTTTATTGTTTCCTTTTTCATACTACAAGTTTTTTTGCATCCTTTCTAAGTATTCATCCATGGCAGATTGAAATTTTTTCTTAACGTCATCTGAACCTACTAGCCGTTCTTTTTTTTCCGCTTTTATCTCTTTGGCAATAAGTGCTAGTAATTCATCATCTGTAATTTTTACTTCACTACTTAAAAGAAGAGATATAATTCTATGAACTTCTTCAGTTAAAATTACTAAGGCATATTCGGTCATAGTTTTCTTTTGAACTCTTTTCTTGGTATTCATAGAATTTAATACACTATAATCAATAAAAAAGCTATGATCTAGAAAACCTTTTAAAAGTTCAATGCTATCGTTTAAGTTGGCATTGTTTTGATTGTTTTCTTTTTCTTCAAGATCATATGCCCTTATAAAGTCCCATAAACGTGCGGCAATTCTAAAATTTGGATTTTTTAATGTAATATTTGTTTTCTTTAAAGGTGGCTTAATGGGTTTTACGTGTTCTCTTTCTAATTGCTTCATCATAGGACTATGATACCAACTAGAAATATAATCTTTGATTCTTTTTAAACGCTTTTTTACTTTTTTTATTTCTTCGGCTAATTTTTTATCTATTTTTTGATTTGGTAGAGATTCTGAAGAAATGGCT
This sequence comes from uncultured Bacilli bacterium, assembly GCA_904374795.1. Taxonomy (GTDB): domain Bacteria; phylum Bacillota_I; class Bacilli_A; order RF39; family UBA660; genus Ventrenecus. Next base: position 23,691 of record CAJFEV010000004.1, on the reverse strand, counting down.
AGCTCGATGTGAATTTTTTCACCTGCAGCTGTAGTGGTTGCAGCATACTCCATTCTTTTGTTTTCAATTAATTCAAAATGATTTAAAATTTGCTCTTTATCTCGTATAAATCTAGACATGTCATCAATAAGTGTATAAAGAAATCGATTTTCATAAATATTAAATGTTTCTTCATTACGAACCTCTAAAATCTTTTTGGGTTCAACAGAGCGATCTTCTTTAACTTTATTAATGTATTGAGTATTTTTAGCAAGATTTTTTACACTATCCACATTAATTCTTTTTGCTCTTTCCACTTTTACAACATTTTTTTCTTGAATTAAAGTTAATTTTGGATTACGAACGATTATATCAATATAGGGACAGGCAAATTCCATTTCATCAACCCAGTCAAAAACAAGGAGATCGCTTTGAAATAAAGAACGATAATCCATTTCTGAATCTAAATTTTTTAAAAAGTCGGTTCGAGTATCTTTAATTTCTTTATTTACTTTTAATGAACGAGCCATGTTTTTCACCCCTTACTAAATACTCTTTTTCAAGTTTTCTAGATAAGATATACATTCTACCATTACCCCTTTACCATATTTTTTGTTTAAATATGAGATAAATGGTTCTATTTCATCACGAATAAATGCGACACTTAATTGATCAAATTTTCTTAATATTTTCTTGGCAATAAAGTAGTCGATGGCAGCCACTTCGGTTCCACCACATGCAACATAAACGGCAACAAAGGTATTTAATTGTTTCATAATACGATTACCAAAGGCGATTCTAAAATGTGCGATTACATAGTTATCCATTTCTTTCACGCCATTTAAGCCTTCATCAGATATCGGATGTTGTTTTAAAGCATCGGCAAATAATTTATCTAGGTAACTAGCATTGATATGAATAGCTTCTTGACTACGACATTTGAATGGCTCTACTTTAGTATTAATGTCTAAAGGCATTGCACGGTCATAAACTTTATCCGTTACCATGAATGTTGAGTCATCATTGTTAATTGTTCCTATATACCAAATATTTCCTGGAATCTTAATTCGACCATTTACAATTTTCTTTGGATCATTAGGCCATGAACTTGGTACTAAATCAATAATCCATTCCTCACGATTTGGCATTTCTAGAGTAGATAAGAAATCGGCAAAATAATATTCGACACGAGCTAAGTTCATTTCATCTAAAATGATTGTATGAACATCGTCATCAAACGATGCTCGATATATTTCTCCTAAAGCTTTTGTTTCATTAAATTTTTTAGTAAATTCGTTAAAGTATCCTAAAAAGTCAGATTTATCACGCCAAGAAGGTTCAACCGCTGCAACACATGAATCATTACTTACAAATTTTCCCCAAGCATACGCTAGAGAGGTTTTACCTGTACCAGAAATACCTTGTAAAATAATTAATTTACCACAAGCAAGTCCAGCAAAGAATGGTCTTAGTATTGTTTCATCATAATAAAGTTTCAATTGGCTTGCTGCAAAACATCTAAAATCATCCGTTAATTCCGCTAAGGTAAAGCCATTTTCATATGTTTTCATATGGAAGTTTTGCATTTCACGGTCAATAGCCACAAGTTTTGGAAAACGAATACTTGGATCTCCCGCCTCTTCAGGTTCTTCGCCTTCTTTATTTTCTTCGCTTGCTTGTTCTTCTTCATTAGGATTTAATCCTAATTGTGAAACTTTCATGGCCATTAATTCGTCTTTTTCTTTCATTAATTTTCTGACTTGTTCATTTAATGAACCAATTTCTTCTAATAGTTCTTCTTTATTTAAATTGTTTTTGGCTTTGCGAATAAATCTTTTAATTATAAAGAATACTAATAATCCAATTAAGGCAAGAACTGCCAGTAAAAATATTACAGCGACAACAACCATGAGCCATTCAGCGCCATTAAATTGACCTTTGTAACTATCAATAACTTTGGTATATTCGCCCACATTGAACATTTTAATAATTCCTTCAAATACCCCTCGGAAAATCATTAAAAAGCCATCAAAGAAAACGGATATGAATTCATAAAAGAATCGTAAAAAGGTATTCATTATTCTTCTCCTTTCTTAGCTATTTTTGTTGCAATGTCATCAAACAAGCAATTTTCTTTTAAATCTTTTGGAAGTGCTTTTAAAACTTTACTGCTTTCTTTTTTTTCATTAATAATAATCTTATCCATTAAATAGATGAATTTTATATCTTTTTCTTTTACTACTTCATGATGATCTATAGAAAGGATAAATTGAAATCCTTCTTTCATTAAATTTTTTATTATAGTTTTATTTCCATCAATTTCGTTATATTTTACCAAAATTCGTAAAGAATACTTTACATATTCATCATTTAAAAGATCAAATAATTGATTTCGCTTGTTTTCTTTTTCATATAAACTCTCTGGTATGTATAAAAGATATTTTTTTGAAAAATCGCTTTCTAACATATCGTTAGCAATTTCAATCAAAAGCATGTTTGCTAAAACAAAAACTTTATCTTCCGCGACAATTCCTTCTTGATATGTCTTATCGACGATATAGTCACTATATACTTTACTGAAATTAATATTGTGGTCAAGATCAACTCCATACATTTTTTCATCTTTGACTTTAATATATTTTATTTTAAAAGTATTTGTATTTAATTTTTCTAATAAGTATTTACGAGCACTTGTATATGTTTTTTGAATTTTTATAATTTCTGCTGCTACCTTTGTAGCTTCAGCTTCACTCAAATATTCTTTTTTAAATATTTGATAAATTTTCTTTTTATAGGCTTCTCTTTTCGTTCTTAATTCTGAGGTAGCATTTTTTTCTATGAATGGTAATAGGGAAAATATTTTTGTGAACTTGTCTACTTTTTCAGCAAATTTTGCATCTTTACCCTTATAATTTTTCTTTAAATATTCTCCTGTTTGTTCCATTAATTCTTCTATTTTGCTAATCATATTGCGGTTATCATAAGCAACATTCACATTTCCACAGAAATTGTAATATTTTCCATCAATGTAAATTTTTAGAAAGTATTCTTTAATACTCGGTTCATTTGGTTTATATTCTTGACGAAGATTTAATTCTTTAATAATTTCTTCTAATTCGTCCGTCTTTAGCAACATAATCTTTTCAATAATATTTTTACATTTTTTTCTTTTTTTATTAAGTAATTCTAGTTTCATTTTTGCTTCTTGTTCAATATCTTCATCAGGCTGTATATTCTTTTTAGAGGCTTTAGGAGGTGCTGGTTCTTCTTCCTCCTCTTCTATTTGCTCTTCGGTTGAAACCGTTTGAAAATCTGAATCCACATCACTTTTATCAACTGAAACCATTCTAAAGAAAATTGTTTTATCTAAATCTTCTGGAGAGCTATTTTCAAGTATTTCCTTAGCATCTTTTGCTAGTAAGGATTCTTCTTCTTTTTTTGGCTCTGTAACCTGAACTTCTTTTACAGCGACGTCTTCTGAAAATTGATTTTTTAGAATAATAGGTTCCGGTTTTGTTTCGTGTACAGGTATTTCTTTTTCTTCTTTATGTACAACTTCACTTGTCTCTAATTTTTCTTTTATTTTGTTAATCACTTTTAATAAAAATTCTTTTATTTTCATATTCTTACCTCTTCTAAACATTGTACTTATTAAATATAGAGTAATAATTAAAGCTACTAATACAAATGGATTAAATAATATTCGGCGAATAATTCCAAATCCTGGGAATATTTTTACTACTTTTCCTACGACTTGATTTTTAGTAATCGGCTCATCTTTCGTATTATTTGCATCCCCTTTAGTTACATAAGTCTCACTATAAACTTCGATGACTCGGTGTGTAACAAAATCTTCACCTTGTTTAAATGTAATAATATCATTTAATTGTATTTCGGAATTACTTTTTACCAAAATCATATCGCCAGGATTTATCGCATTTTTCATACTTCCTGTTTGTACTTCAAACATGGAATAGCCAAAAAAGCTTGAATAATCATTTCCTAAAATATTGATTTGAATATTGTTATAAATGGAAATAAGTAAAAATACACCAAAAATAAAAATCAATATGTTTAAAAAAATGTTTATGAGCTTTTCTAGCAGTCTTTTTTTCTTACTAGTCACACCATCACATCCATTTTTACCACTCTACTCTATATGAAATTTTAACATATTCGACATTTTTTTACAATATTTTGCGCTCAAAAAAAAAAGAAAAGAATTATTACTCTTTCTTAAATGGAATTTTTTTTCTCTTTTGATAAACAATTTTTTTCCTCTAGAATAATTTTTTTTAGAGCAAAATAATCAGGGACAATAATGTCTTCTTCTGCAACTCCTACAATAATTTGATCATATTTTTTATAATTTAGTAAGCATGCTCTTTTAAATCCTTGCAGAGCAATTTCCATAAGCTCATCTATAGATAATTCGTATTTTTCTGTCCAATAGTTTTTAGATATAATACTTTGTAAATTTATTTCTTTTCCAACAAAAATGTTTTTAATTTCTTTTTTATTCTCAATTTTCACCCCAGTAATTAAGGGAATAGATAAAGACAATTGTTTATTCATAATTTCAATATTTTCGGCATCTTCGATATTCATTTTTTTGGTATAAGAAGACTTTCCGATAACATAAGAAATTTGTTTCAAGTTTATCACCTCTTAGTAAGTATTTATTTTAGAAACTTTTTTCTTATTTGTCAATTTATTTTAAAGACATTAACACGCCATTTATTAAATCAATGTTATCAATCATTTCACTTATTTTATCTGTTGGTCTTTCTTTATATACTTCTTTCATTTTACTTTCAAATTCTTTATAAGTATTGGCATCTCGATTTAAATATTTGAACCAATAAGAATTTTCTTTTAAATGTTGATACATTTTTGGGTTTTCTAAAAATTTTTTTTGAAGTGTGAGTTCCATAAGCTAATCCTCAAAAAATTTATTAATTGGACGTGGAACTTTAGGAACCGTTGCTGTTAAAGGTGTAGTTGTGTCAGTTTTTCCAGTTAGTTCACTTACGATACTTAATGCTTTTTGAGCCGTTTTAATATGTTCTTGAATGGAGTTCATATCCATCGTCTTTAGTTTTTCTGTTAATACATTTACCGTATCTTTTGTATTGCTATTTGATGAATGTAAATATTTTGACCAAGCATTTTCATCCGCACCATAAATATCATAAATTTCATAAAAGTTTTGCCAAGTCATATCTTTATTTTTAATATAATCTAATAATTCGGGATGAAGACGCGCGAAATTCTTAAATTCTTCTTTTTTTTCCATAAAAAATCACCTACTACATTGTATGTGATAAGTGATTTTTTTACTCTATAACTTTTTATAATTTAAAATCGTTTAATTCAAAAGTCTGTTGTTCTTCTTGAGGACTTTCTTTAATTGCTTTTTTTTCGATTTCTACTGTCTTTAAAGCATACAATATTTCTTTCTTTGAAATAGTTGAACCCGTACTTTGTAAGTCCATAATTGGAATCTCACTATTTTTAAGTTCTTTTTTACCATCATCTGTTATCAAAGTCATATCGGTTTTAGAAGAAGCTGCTAAGACATTGGTGATTTCATAAGGAGCACTTTTTACTTTTTTTATTAAAGCATTCCCTCTTTTGGCTCTTCCTGTTTCTTCTAGCTCAGCTACTTTTACTCTTTTAGCAGTATTTTTATTTGTAAATACGGTGATATATTCTTCATCGGTAATTCCTTCAATCGCGACTATTTCATCTTCTTTTAAATTCATTGCTTTAACTCCTGAACCTCTTACTCCTACTAAAGGTATTTCCACCTTATTAAATTTACAATAGTAGCCATTTTTGGATACGAGTAAAATATTTGGCGTGGCTACAATAGATTTTAAAACTTCATCTTTTTCTTTCAGTTTCATTGAAGTCATAGCTTTAGAAATTCTTGATGCTTCATATTCACTTGCTTTTGTTCTTTTAATCATACCATTTTTTGTTACCGAAACAATTTCTTCTTCTGGATTATAGATACAAGCAGAAACAACTTTTTCTTCAGGACTTAAGCTCACAATATTATTAATGTGTTTTCCTAACTCTTTCCATTTTGTTTCAGGAATTTTGTGAACAGGTAAGAACAAATAGTTTCCTAAGTTCGTAAAGAATAAAATATGATCTAAGGTTGTTACATCGAATATATTAGTTATAAAGTCTCCTGGTTTCATAAGAGGTTCTTCCGTATTTGCTTGGTAAACTTTGGTGCTTACTCGTTTTACATAGCCTTCTTTAGTTACAAGAACTACAGCATTTTCTTTTGGAATCATACTTTTTAAATCAATTTTTATTTCGGTTACTTCATCTTTGATTTCTGTACGCCTTGCATTAGCATATTCTTTTTTTATTTGTTTTAATTCAGTTTTCATTACATATTTTAAAGCTTCTTCTTGCTCTAGAATTTGTGTCCAAATATGCATATTTTTAGCTAGTTCTTTCATTCTTTCTTCAATATCTAAAATATCTGTATTCGTTAAACGATATAATTGTAATTCAACAATGGCTTTTGCTTGTTCAAAGGTAAAAGCATACTGCTCAACTAAATTATCGATGGCATTGCTTTTATTTTTACTTGCTCTGATCGTTGCAATTACTTCATCTAAAATCGAAATTGCTTTGATGAGTCCTTCTAAAATATGATAATCTTTTTTCGCTGCTTCTAAATCAAATTTTGTTCTTCTTGTAATTACTTCTTTTTGATGGGCAATAAAAGCATCTAATATTTCTAAAATTCCGACTAATTTTGGCCTTCTATTTACAATGGCAACCATATTGAAATTGTAATTAATTTGCAAATCGGTATTTTTTAATAAATAATTTAATACCAATTCGGCGTTGGCTTCTTTTTTTAAATCAATGACTAATCTTGCCATGTTTTGAGTGTCGGATTCATCAATAATATCATTTATTCCTTCAACTTTTTTATCCAATTTGATATCGGTTATCTTTTTAATCAATTGTTCTTTAACTACTTCATAAGGAATGGAATGAACAATGATTTGTTTTTTATTACCGTTTTGAACAATCTCGGTTTTAGCCTTTAATACAACTTTTCCTTTTCCTTTAGAATAAGCATCAATTAATCCTTGTTTTCCTTCAATAACTCCTGCTGTTGGAAAATCTGGACCAGGAAGAATATCCATAATTGTTTCTAGTTTACAATTTGGTGAATCAATTCTTTTAATAGTTGCATCAATGACTTCTCCTAGATTATGAGTCGGAATATTTGTGGCATATCCAGCTGAAATACCTGTAGAACCATTGACCAAAAGATTAGGAAATCCAGCAGGTAAAACAGTAGGCTCTAAAGTTGTATCATCAAAGTTATAAGCCATTTCGACAGTGTTTTTCTTAATTGAATTTAACATTACACCAGCAAATTTTGAAAGCCTTGCTTCTGTATAACGCATTGCTGCTGGACCATCGCCATCAATTGATCCATTGTTTCCATGTACATCAATAAGTTTTTCACGCATTTTCCAAGGTTGTGACATACGGATTAATGCATCATAAATTGAAGAATCGCCATGTGGGTGAAAATTACCCATAATTTCCCCAACAGCTTTGGCACTCTTTCGATATGGTTTATCATAGGTATAACCAGATAAATACATACCGTATAAAATTCTTCGTTGTACGGGCTTTAATCCGTCTCGTACATCTGGCAATGCCCTTTCTTGAATGATTTCTTTGGCATATTTTCCAAAACAATCGCCCATGATTTCTTCTAAACTATATTCATAAATTTTTTCAACAATTGTTTTTTCTTCTTTCTTTTTTGCCATTTTTTCACTTCCCAACTATAAAAATTGCATTTCTGTGTATTTCATATCTTTTTTTAGTAACTTATCTTTCTATTTCCGAAAATCATCTTCTAAAGTAAAGTCGACATTTTCATTTATCCATTCTTTTCTTGGCGCTACTTCATCACCCATTAATACATGAATTCTTTTTTCTGCTAAAGCAGCATCCGTAATAGAAACTCGCATGAGTCTTCGATTGGCTGGATCCATTGTTGTTTCATAAAGTTCATCAGGATCCATTTCTCCTAAACCTTTAAATCTTTGTACTTTATAATTTCCTTTTAATGTTTTTTTCTTTTCTTCTAATTCTTCATCTGTGGCAATATATTCTTTTCCTTTACTTGTTTCAATTGCATATAAAGGAGGAGTTGCCACATAAAGCATTCCTTGTTCAATTAAAGGACGCATGAAACGGTAGAAGAATGTAATTAAAAGAATTTGAATGTGCGAACCATCTACGTCGGCATCTGTCATGATAATAACTTTGCCATAATTTGATTCGGTATAATCAAAGCTTTGACCAAGACCTGCTCCAATAGCATATTCAATTTGTCTTAACTCAGCATTTGCTTCAATTTCATGCTGGCTTGCTTTTTCACAATTTAATACTTTTCCTCTTAGTGGAAGAATTGCTTGTGTTTCTCTATTTCGAACTGGTTTTGCTGAACCACCCGCAGAATCTCCTTCGACTAAGAAAAGTTCATTTTTTGCATAATCTTTACCTGTTGCTTTAGCTAGTTTCTCGCTTAATACTCTTTCTTTGTTATTTTTTCCTGTTCCTTTTCTTACTTGTTCACGCGCTTTTCTTGCAGCTTCTCTTGCTTCTTTACTCTTTTGAGCTTTTTCTAAAATACTTAAAGCAATTTCTTTATTTTCTTCTAAAAAGAATTTTAAATTCTCATAGGTAATACTTTCAACAACGCTTCTTGCTTCTGGCGTTCCTAATTTTCCTTTTGTTTGGCCTTCAAATTGAAGTAAATCTTCAGGAATTTTAACGGCAATAATTGCACTTAGTCCTTCTCTTACGTCGCCACCATCTAAATTTGCATCTTTGCTTTTTAAAATATTATTGGATTTTGCATAATCATTAAAAGCTTTGGTGATTCCTGTTTTAAAACCTACTTCATGAGATCCTCCATCTCCCGTTTTTACGTTATTTACAAAAGAAAGAATTTGTTCATTATAAGAATCTGTATACTGCATGGCAATATCAACTTCAATTTTATTTTTTGTATTCGTAAAATGAATCGGTTTATGCAACACGTTTTTATTTTCATTAATATATTCCACAAAAGAAACTATTCCATTTTCATAATGATATTTGGCATTTAAATTGTCTTCTTCATCAATTACTTCAATCGTTACATTAGAAAGCAAAAAAGCACTTTCTTGCATTCTTTCACAAATTGTTGTAAATGAAAAATTGCAGTTTTTAAAAATTTCTTTATCTGGTAAGAAGGTAACAATGGTTCCTGTTTTTTTAGATTCACCAATGGTTTTTAATGGACTTAAAACTTTTCCACCATTATGGAATTTAATTTGACTAATTTTTCCTTCACGGTAGATCGTTACTTCCATATATGTGGATAAGGCATTTACAACAGAACCACCAACACCATGAAGTCCTCCAGAAACTTTATAACCAGCTTCTTCAAATTTTCCACCAGCATGCAAAATGGTATAAATAACTTCTGGGGTGCTTTTGCCACTTTCATGTTTACCTATGGGTACTCCTCTTCCGTTATCAGCAACAGTTATTGAACCATCTTTGTGAAGAATAATTTTGATGTAATCTCCAAACCCATTAATAATTTCATCAATAGAATTATCCACAATTTCCCAAACTAAATGATGCATTCCCCGTTTATCGGTTGAACCAATATACATACCAGGACGTTTCCTAACGGCTTCTAATCCTTCTAATATCTTTATAGAGTGTTCATCATACGTATTTTTGTTTGCCATACTACTCACCTAAGACAGTATAACATAAAACTTTCTTTTTGGTAAAGTTTTAAAAGTCAAAAAACTGTCTAGAAACCGGCTTTTTTTTGTTATTTACTATTATTAAATTTTATATTTTTTGTAAAAAAGTTTTTTATTTTTATAAAAAAAATAAATGATGAAAACTTTCTATATGTGAGAGAAAAACATTCTATGAAATACATAGCTGTTCAAAAAAACTAGCATTCGTTTTAAAATGCTAGTTTTTATATATATTATAGAAAGTGTGAATGCCTGGATAGATAGTGTCCTTGTCTAGTTCTTCTTCAATACGCATTAATTCATTATATTTAGCAATACGATCGGTTCTAGATAAAGATCCGGTTTTTATTTGTCCAGCATTAAACGCAACGGCAATATGAGCAATTGTTGTATCTTCTGTTTCACCAGAGCGATGAGAAACAACAGCTGTATAGCCATGTTTTTTAGCAAGTTCCATTGCATCAAAGGTTTCAGTTAATGTTCCGATTTGATTTACTTTGATTAAAATAGAATTTGCGATATCTTTTTCGATTCCTTCTTGTAAAATACTTGGATTTGTTACATATAAATCATCACCAACTAATTGAATTTTTTTGCCAAGTTTTTCCGTTAGTTTTTTCCATCCTTCCCAGTCTCTTTCGCCTAGGCCATCTTCAATAGAAATAATTGGGTATTTTGCAACAAGTTCTTCATACCAAGCAATCATTTCATCGGTAGTTTTACTTCCTCCATTGCTTTTCTTTAAATCATACATTTTTGTTTCTTTGTTGTAAAATTCACTAGCAGCAACATCCATGGCAATACAAATATCTTTTCCAGGAGTGTATCCAGCGCGTTCAATAGCTTCCATTATACATTTTAATGGAGCCTCATTGTCTTCTAAGTTTGGCGCAAAGCCTCCTTCGTCACCAACAGCAGTAACTTGGCCTTTTTCTTTCAACACATTTTTTAAATGATGGAAAGTTTCACTACCCATACGGATTGCTTCTTTAATTGAAGATGCTCCCACAGGCATGATCATAAATTCTTGGAAATCTACTGAACTATCAGCATGAGATCCTCCATTTAACACATTCATCATTGGCACTGGCATGGTTTTGGCATTAAAGCCTCCTAAATATCGATATAATGGAAGGCCATAGAAATCAGCAGCAGCATGTGCTACAGCCAAACTAATTCCCAAAATAGCATTGGCCCCATATTTACTTTTGTCTTTTGTCCCATCAGCTTCAATTAATGCATGGTCAATTCCTACCTGGTCTGTTACATCCATCTCAATTACCACGTCTTTTAAAATGGTATTGACATTATTGACAGCCTTTAATACTCCTTTTCCTAAATATCTACTCTTATCATTATCTCTTAATTCTAGTGCTTCACGTTCGCCAGTTGATGCTCCACTTGGAACAATAGATTTTCCATAAGCTCCACTTTCTGTAAATACTTCTACTTCAACAGTAGGATTTCCTCTTGAATCTAATACTTCACGAGCGTGAACATCAATAATTCTTGACATATTATCACTTTTCCTTTCTAAATTATTGTATCACAAATTCTAAACAATGATAAAAAAAGAACCTATTTTTTAAAATTTTATAAATCGATTCTTAAGTCTTTATTTTTTAAAATTGTCAAAATTTATTTTTTATTCAATTTTACATTTTCCACATTTAGAACAACCGTTACAAATGGGTTTAGAACCACAACTCTCACATCTACTCCAAAAAAATGGTTGATATATACTTTCTTTATCTAGGGGATTTAAAAATTCATCGTAAAGTTTCCAAACAATTTTTTTTCCTTCAAAATTCATTTTCGATTTATAAGCCATTTTGGCTTGAAGTTCTTTATTTTTTAGAAGATAAATTTTGCTATCTTTAATAAATCTTGTTCCTGTTTCAATAAAGCAAAATTTCACATTATACTTTACGCATTCTTGTTGTAAGTTTTTTACCCATTCAAAGTCACAAGGTCTTGCTCCATCATAATTTTCTCCCCCAACAATTACTTGCTCTAATTGATTTTCTTTTAAATATTTTTCAATAGTAATTGGGCCTAGAAAAGGCGCGCACATAATTCCTTTATGTTTAGCTGGAATATTTAATAAAATGGGAATTCTTTCATCTGCTCGTTTTTGATTTTCACAGGTAACATTTAAAAACACATTTTCCCAACCATCATTCCAATCTTTAGGAAGACATTCTTTTATTCTGTCAGCTCTTTTAGTAAGGATAAAGAAGACAACATCTTTTCTTTGACGAATAATATCCCACGCTTCTTCGCGCCAGCAATCGGCTTCTTTTAAGAAAAAATCAGAAGACATGCAAACTCTTATTTGTTCTCCACTTTTAATTTTATAGGACCCATCTTTACTTTTCATTAATGGATAACGCATATTTTTCGTTTTATAAATGACATTTCCTTCTTTATTTCCATGGATTTTATCTAAATAATACATATAGCAGTGCCTGCATCCTTCACTTATCTTCGTACATCCATGCCAAGGGCTCCAAATATCGTGCATCTAAATCACCTTAAAGATCATTTTATAACAATTTTCTTGTTTTTCATAGATTGCAATGATTTCTTCTTGAAAAGTTATAAATACTTTTGGCTCTTTTGCCGTTAAAAATAGTTTATTTCCATTTTCGACTTTTCTTTTTGTTTCCTCGTCAATTTCTATTTGAGGATAATCAAAAATATCAGCTACTTTTTTTAAAGGAGTTTCGATATGAATATCCTTAAGTTCTAAGCAATTTTCTAAGGAAACTTTTCCTTGTTTGGTTCTTACTAAGCTTTCCATGGTAGCAAGTTCATTAAAGCTCTTAGCAAGATCTTCAAGTAAACTTCTTATATATGTTCCTTTAGAAACTATTGTTTTAAAGATAATTTTATCTTTCTTTATATGTAAAATTTCTAAATTTTTAATCCACACTTTTCTTTTTGGAAGTTCTACACTTTTCTTTTCTCTTGCATACTCGTATAATTTTTTTCCATTTACTTTAACCGCTGAATAAATAGGTACCGTTTGTATATATTCTTTAGGAAAAGCTTGAAAAGATTTTTCAATTTCATTTTGAGATACTGTCACTTCTTTTTTCTCAAGAATATTTCCTGTTATATCTCCTGTGTCCGTTTTTATTCCAAGTTTCATTGTAGCAATATATTCTTTTTCACTACTTGTTAGTTCTTCAACAAGTTTCGTATATTTGCCAAGGCAAATTATTAAAACGCCTGTTGCTAAAGGATCTAAAGTTCCTGTGTGTCCTACCTTTTTTGTTTGATAAATTTTAGAAATCTGATTTACTACATCTCTACTTGTTAAGCCTTGTGGTTTATTTATAAATAAGATTCCATCTTTCATTTCCATGCTCCTCGAACGAATTTTTTTATTCTTTTTTGAGCTTCATTAGAATGGGCATATTCAATCCATTTAGGACTTGGTCCCATTCTATTTTGTGAGCAAACAATTTCAACAACATCCCCATCTTTCAGTTCTGTTTCAGGCTGCACAGCTGTACCATTAATAAATCCGAAGTCTAAATGATCACCCATATCTGAATGAATAGAGTATGCAAAATCTATCACTGTAGAGCCTTTTGGTAAATTTTTTAATTGACCATCTTTTGTATAAACTAGTATTGTCTCAGCAAATAAATTTTGTTCTAGATTTTCAACAAAAACCCTAGAATTATCATATTGATTATTGATCACAAAATTTACTAAAACTCGGAAAATATCATGAATTTTTGAGTTATACATTTCCGATGTCAAACCATATGTAGCTATTTTATCCATTGTTTCAGTACGAATGCGCATTAAAATTGGAAGATCCATATCTGTGAAAGCTTCGATATGTAGAGATTCATATCCGTTTGGTTTGGGATTGGTTATGTAATTATGAATTTCCGATTTTGTTTTCCATAATTCCATCACACAAGCGCCGACTTCAAAACATTTTTGCCATCCTAAGTTATCAGGAGTTACAATTTTTAAACTAATTAATCCTTTAAGTCCTGGTAAAAAAGGATTTTTTAAAACGTTTGCATAATGATAAATATCATAAGCATGTTTAAAACGTATCTCAATGCGGTGTTCTATATGATGCTCTGTCAATTTTTGACTTAATTTTTCTTTCATTTTTTCCATTTCAGGATTGTATGTTTCCATTATTTTTTCTCTAGCTTTAACGGTATCCTGATATTTTTCAGGTTCAAGATATTTTAAACATAGATCTTCTAATTCATTTTTAATACGATAAGCTCCTATCATTTTAGCTAATGGGACATATATTTTTAATGTTTCAGCAGCAATTTCTTTTTGCTTTTCAGGTTTCATATGGTTTAAAGTACGCATATTATGTAATCGATCAGCCAATTTTACTTTTAAAATTCTTATGTCGCTGGCACAACTTACTATAATTTTTTTTATGGTTTCTAATTCTTGATCCTGTTTAGACAATTCGGGTAAGTCTTTTATTTTTGTAACACCATCTACAAGAAAAGCAATTTTTGAGCCAAAATCCTTAGATAATTGCTTTAAGGTGTAAGGAGTATCTTCTACTGTATCATGTAAAAGTCCTGCGCATACTGTTTCGCAATCCTCTCCTAAATTTACTAATATCTGAGCTACTGCAAGTGGATGAATAAAAAATGGCTCACCACTTTTTCTTTTTGCTCCCGTTGCATCATGTAAAGATTTTGCTTTATAATATGCTTTTTCGATTTTTTTTCTTTCATCTTCTGTAAATCTTTCTAAACCTTTTAATAGCATAATTTTCCCCCTCCCTACTTATCAAAAAAACAGGTTCTATTATACCTGTTTTTATTCACTGAAAAAAGTGTTGTTATTTTTTTGAAAGCATACACTACCAAAATTTTTCATAATAACCACACTTCCTTCTTGATTGTTACAATGCTATCATTTTCTTGCTTTTATGTCAATCTTTTTAAAAAAGTCTAATAAATTTTACTTTATTAGACTTTATATAGTTAATTAATTCTGTTCATAGATACAGATGCTGAATATAAATCGTTTGCAACTAATTCAATATCTACACCAGATGTATTAAAGAATTTGAATTTTGAATTGGCTGGCGCGCTAAAGATAGCATTACCACTAATGGTTCCGGTTGCGCAAGGATATACTTCATTATGTGTTGATGAATGCGCAATCTTAACATCAAATGGAACAACTTGATGAAATTCAATTCCTAAAGGTCGTGGTCCACATGTGCCTGATTTATCTTTATTTCGAACATTTATCCACCAATGAATCATATATTCTCCAGCTGTTGGTACAGTAAATTCACCTGTAGTAGGATCATAAGTAATTTCATTAAGTAAATTTGGAACGTTAAATTTAACAGCTTCTGTAATTGGTATAGCTGAATTGCTTTCATCATGTACCATTGCAAAAGAATTAAAGTTTGATCCAGCAGGTCCTGTGGCACCAGTAGGTCCAGTTGCTCCTGTTGGGCCTGTCGGTCCTTGTGGTCCGGTTGCTCCTGTTGGGCCTGTTGGGCCTTGTAATCCAGTTGCTCCTGTTGGGCCTGTCGGTCCTTGTGGTCCAGTTGCTCCTGTTGGGCCTGTTGGTCCTTGTAATCCAGTTGCTCCTGTTGGGCCTGTTGGTCCTTGTAATCCAGTTGCTCCTGTTGGGCCTGTCGGTCCTTGTGGTCCAGTAGGTCCAGTCGCTCCTGTTGGGCCTTGTGGTCCAGTAGGTCCAGTCGCTCCCATATATCCTTGAGGTCCGGTTGGTCCGGTTGGTCCCGTTGGGCCTTGTGGTCCGGTTGCTCCTGTTGGACCTTTTGGGCCTGTAGGTCCTGGACAACATGGTCCGGTTGGTCCGATAGGTCCTCTTGGGCCAGTCGGTCCTACTTTACAACGGTCTACTAAACATTCAACTACATCACATAAGCTTCCATTTTTGCATTCTGTTTCATACTCTTCTAAATTCATTAAAAATTTCTCCTTTCAGTATTATTTTTATTCCAAATTTCTAAAATTGACTTGGCGTATATCCCAGGAAACAAAAAAAACATAGATTTTTCTATGCTTTTTCTTGATTATGAATTTCTTCAAGTATTTTTTCTATTTTATTTCCATATTCAATTGATTCATCAAAAATAAATTTTAACTTTGGAGTTTGTCTTAAATCCATTTTTTCAGCTAATTTTTTTCTGACAAAATCACTTGCTTCATTCATTTCTTTTTCAAGTTGATCTTTGGATAAATCTTCCATACTTGTAAAATAAATTTTTGCAAAGGATAAATCTTTTGATGTATCTGCTGCTGTAATTGTTATAGTTTGCATTAATTTATCCCTAGTTTCGTTTGCTAGAATTTCCGAAATATTTTTTACAATTTCCGAATTTATTCTTTCTATTTTTATACTCATCTTTTAATTTCCACCATTTCATAATTTTCAATGATGTCGCCTTCTTTAATATCGCTGAAGTTTTCTAAAGTGATTCCACATTCAAAGCCTTTTTTTACTTCTTTTACCGTATCTTTTTCTCTTTGAACAGAAGCAATTTTTCCATCATAAACAATTACTCCATCACGAATAACTCTTGCATTTGCTCCACTTTTTATAATTCCTTCTGCTACATAACATCCGGCAATTTTTCCAATTTTTGAAAAAGTAAAGATTTTTCTAATTTCAGCATTTCCTAAAATGTTTTCTTCAAATTCCGGATCTAATAATCCTTTCATTGCTAATTCCATTTCTTCAATGACTTTATAAATAATTGTGTATAAACGAATATCTACATTATATTCTTTTGCAACTTCTTTGGTAATTGCAGAAGGAATCACATTAAATCCAATAATAATTGCATTTGAGGCATTTGCTAAAACGACATCACTTTCTGTAATTGTTCCTATTCCACTTCTTATAACATTAATTCTTACGCCTTCTACATCAATTTTTTCTAAAGCATGTTTTACGGCTTCTTCACTTCCACGAACATCCGCCTTTAAAACCACATTGATTTCTTTTTGACCGGATTTAATTTTTGCAAATAAATCATCTAAGGATACAACATCTTTCTTATTCTTATTTAATTTTGCTGCATCTTTTCTTTTAGCTGCAACATGTTTAGCTTCGCTTTCTGTTTCAAAGGCCATGAATTTATCGCCAGCGCTTGGATTATCTGATAATCCAGTTATTTCAACTGGAGTAGAAGGACCTGCTTCAACAATAGACATTCCTAAATCATTTTTCATAGTTCTTACTTTTCCAAAAGTTGTTCCAACAACAATTGGATCGCCAATTCTTAGAGTACCATTTTGAATTAAAAGTGAGGCAACTCCACCAATGTTTTTATCTACTTTAGATTCAATAACTGTTCCTATTGCATATCTGTTTGGATTTGCTTTATATCCATTAATTTCGCTTATTGTTTGAATAGTTTCTAATAATAAGTCTACACCTTCACCGGTTTGAGCTGAAATTTTCACAAATGGAACATCTCCACCCCATTCTTCTGGTGTGATTCCGCTTTCACTCATTTCTTGCATTACACGTTCAATATTGATATTTGGTTTATCAATTTTGTTAATGGCTACAATAATTGGCACTCCAGCACTTTTTGCGTGATCAATGGCTTCTTTTGTTTGAGGCATAACCCCGTCATCAGCCGCGACAATGATGATAACAATGTCCGTGACACTTGCTCCTCTTGCACGCATCTCTGTAAATGCTGCGTGACCTGGAGTATCAATAAATGTTATTTTTTCACCATTATGTTCAATTTGATAAGCTCCAATGTGTTGCGTAATTCCACCAAATTCCGTATCCACCACTTTACTGTGGCGAATATAATCTAAAAGGGTTGTTTTTCCATGATCAACATGTCCCATTATGGTTACAACTGCTGGACGTTTTATCAAATCGTTTTCATTATCTGTAACTTCAAATTCTTCAAAATTTGAAATATCTTGTGTTTCTTCTTTTTTTAATGTCTTACCATAATCTAAAGCAATAATTTCTGCATTTTCAAAACTTATTTCTTGATTTAAAGAAACCATTAAACCTAAAGACATTAATTTTTTTATAATGTCGGTTCCGCTGATATTTAATTCGTTTGCTAAATCAGAAACAGTCATTCCATTTTTATACAGAACAATGTCTTCTCGAACTTGATTGTTCATTAATTTTTCTTTGTGTTTATACATTTCTTTTCGTTTATTAAAATATTCTGATTTACTTGATTCTAATGCACTACGTTTTTTTAATTTTTGTTTTTTAGTTTCTGGATTCATTGTATGAACATTCGTACTCGCTACTAAATCTTCTACAACTTCATCCATACTATCTTCTTCTTCATAAGTCGAATCATTTTCTGTACTAATTAGGTTTATTGCAATATCCAAATTAATTACATCATCATCAGATAAAATATCCTCGGCATCTCGAACTT
Source organism: uncultured Bacilli bacterium (assembly GCA_904374795.1). Classification (GTDB taxonomy): domain Bacteria; phylum Bacillota_I; class Bacilli_A; order RF39; family UBA660; genus Ventrenecus. Next base: position 5,463 of record CAJFEV010000004.1, on the reverse strand, counting down.
CAATTCCTAAACTTTCACACTTTTTTAAAATTTCAGCTACTGATAATGATACGCTTTCTGCATATTCTTTAACTGTCATAAATAACACATCCTTTCTAAAATTTATTTTATTTCTTCATCTTTTACCATACTTTCTAATTCTTCATAAATGCTATCTGGAACAGGTACTTCTAAAGCACGATCTAAAGCTTTTGTTTTTTTGGCTTTTTCAATCACTTCTTTTGAAAGTTTTACATATGCCCCTTTTCCATTTTTTTTACCATGTAAGTCTATCTCAACATTTCCTTCTGGTGTTCTCACAATACGAATCAAATCTTTTTTTTCACACTTTTCTTTCGTCACAACACAAGTTCGCATAGGAATTTTTCTTGTTTTCATAAGATTCCTCCTTATTTTTTATTTTAAAACTCTTTCCAGTAAAAGAGGTTCAATATTTTGAAATAAACATGATGCGGCCTTTTCATGTCCACCACCGCCATATTTTTCAGCTAAACTTCTTACTTCTACATCATCTTTTAAAGAGCGGAAAGAAACGCTTTGATTATCTACCGCGATTAACATTAATATGTCTAAGTCTTTTCTTTTTTGACTTAAAAAATCAGCTAAATTATTTCGTATACTATAACTTCCAAATACAATTCCTACTTGATGATTTTCATAACTTTTAGAAGAAATATGTTTAGCAAGTTCTTCTATTAGTTGTTGATTTGTTTTTTCTTGAATTTTTATCCAATTTTCTTCTTGTTTTGTATAAGAAAAATCATCAAATTTGGAAAGTTTATTCACAAAATGATAATAATATCCATAAGGACCTAGTACTTGAAATAATGTTTGTAAATGAAAAGCTGTAAGATCACTTTCTTTTTTCCATTCCCAAGTATCGTGTAATCTTGTTTTTTCTACAAACTCCATAACACTTTTCTTTTGTAAAAGAGCATTTTTTGTTTCATTTAGCAAATACTCATAATACAAACTCGTTGCGCAGCATGGTATATCTTTTTTCTTAACCATTGAAGTTACAAAAGAATATTCTTTCGTCATTTCATCAATTGAACTTTGATGATGGTCAAAAACTTTAAGTTTTTCAGATAATTCTTGGTCTTTTTCAATCTCTTGTAAGGTTTTATCACTTGGACAAAGATCGGTGATAAAAACTCGATCATAATTCTTACATTCTTGATTTTTTAGGAACACTTTTATATGTTCATCTAACTCTTTTATGCCTTTGCATAAAGTAAAATCAAAGTCTTCTGTAAGCAAGCGTGTTAAAATAACACTTCCCATACCATCTGGATCATCCCTATGGGTAAAAAGTTTAATCATTATCTTTATTTCCTTCTTCGTTTATTTGAGCAAGAGTTTTAATTTCAATTTTATATTTGGTTAACTTACTTGCTAATTTGATATTGGATCCTTTTTTTCCAATTGCTAAAGAAAGATTATCATCAGTTACGATAGCTAAAGCTTCCTTTTTCATTGGGTCGATAATGTTTACCGTTACATTTTTAGCAGGCGATAAAGCATTCGCGATAAATTCTTCTGGATTTTCAGAATAACGAATTAAATCAACTTTTTCACCATTTAATTCTTTTAAGATGTTAGCAATTCTGCTTCCACCTGCACCAATACAAGCACCGATTGGATCTACTCGTTCATCTCTTGAGAATACAGCAACTTTACTACGAATTCCTGCTTCTCTTACTACAGCATATAGTTCGATTGTTCCATCAACAAGTTCTGGAATTTCGGTTTCAAACAATCTTCTTACAAAGCCATAATGTTTTCTTGAACAAAGAATTAATGGTCCTTTTGTTGTTTCTTCTACTTTTGTAATATATACTTTAATGCTTGTTCCCATTTTTACTACTTCGCCAGGAATCATCTCACTTTTAGGTAAAATACCTCTTGATTTTCCTAAATCTACATAGTAATTTTTTTGGTCTTCCATTGCTAGCATTCCAACCATCATTTCTCCTGCTTTATCTTGGAATTCTTCCATAATTACGGCTCTTTCTGCTTCTCTAATTTTTTGGGTTAATACTTGTTTAGCTGTTCCAGCCGCAACCCGTCCAAAATCTTTAGGTGTTACTTCTTTTTCAATGGTTTCTCCTACTTTAATTGTTGGATCTATTTCTTTGGCATCTTCTAAAAGAATTTGAGCATCCACATTAATTTCTGGTGGGATTCTTACGATATTTCCTTCTTCATCGGTTGTTTCTGTTCCATCATCATAATCATCTACAACAACATAATAGGAATACACTCTAATATCTCCAGTATCACGATTAATTTTTACTTTTACATTTGTTTTTGAATTAAAATTCTTTTTATAGGCAGTAGCTAAAGCAAGTTCCATTGCTTCAAAGACAACATCTTTACTAATATTTTTTTCAGCTGTTATATGGTCTAATGCTTTTATAAACTCTTTTGCATTCATTTTATACTCCTCCTCTTTCCTTACTTGATACATCTAAAATGTAAGACTCTTCAATTATATCTAATTCATCTAAAATCGGGTTAATTATATTGGTCGCTTCAACTATTGTATCTAAATCTAATCCGTTTACTTTATCTAATGTAATTCGTAAAAAATAGTATGATCCTTCTTTATCAAAAGAAATATCATCAACAACAATTTCCATTTTGGCTAAAGGCTCTTTAATGGCTTCTTTAATTTTTTCTAACACTTTTTTCCCTCACCCTTTCCAATAATAAAAGTGGGAATTTCTGCCCACTTAAATCTGATAACCGTATTATAACAGCTTTTTTGTTTTTTGTAAAATATTTTTATTTTTCAAAAATTCTTAGCAAACTTATCATTTTAAAGAACCATTATAAACTTGTTTAGTATCACTTATGGCTATAAATGCATCCGGATCATTTTTTTGAATAAGGTTTTGTACTTTTTTTAAACTCTTCTTATTTACTTCTAAAAAAATCAGAATTTTTGGCGTTGTATTAAACGTATTTTCTAAAGCTAAAATATTAAAACTATAGCCTCGTATTTTTAAAGCATTAATCAGTTCTTTTTTATCTTCATCGGTTATTACTTGAATCCCAATAACGCCTTTGATCAATGTTTTTGATAAAAATGCTCCTAAAAGTGTTCCGGTTGCATAACCTAGAGCATAGGAAATCGGAACAAAAATGTTTTCGATTGGTATAAGTAAGGCTTCTCTAGCTACGAAAAACCAAATGAGAATTTCTAAAAAAGCTAAACATCCTCCTATAATGTTTTTTCCTTTTAGCATAATGTTTTGTCTAAATGTTGAAATGGTTACATCTAAAATTCTTGCAAAAAAAATCTTCCCACACAGTAAAAATAATTCCATAATATCCCTCTACCCTTAGTGTGGAAAGTTTTTGCTTTTTCATACAAAAAGTAAAATGATTAAGCTAATTATGATGGCTAAGCCAAGAAAGACAAATATCCATAAGTAGTTTGTATTGTTTTCTCTTTTTTCATAAAATTGTGGCTTTTCTCCAAATTTTTCGGTCAGCATTTCTGGCTTTAACATATTTTCTTTTTTATCTTGTTTATAAATTTCCATTTGGTCTTTGGAAAGCATCGCCCCACAGAAAGGACATATTCCTCGATCAGTGCCAATTGCTTTACCACATCTTTTACAATGCATAGTTATTCTCCTTCATAATCTTCAATAAAGTGATTTCCTTTATGACCTACTTCACTCGGTTCTTCTCGAAATAAATCCAAATAGTTTTGTTGTCTTAAAGCTTCATAAAGAACAATAGCTACTGAGTTTGATAAATTTAAAGCACGAACTTTATCTGTCATAGGAATTCTTGCACAATTTTGTAAGTGAGGTTTTAAAATCCTTCTAGGAATTCCTGTACTTTCTTTACCAAATACTAAATAAATGTTTTCTTTCGGATTGCTGTAATCAAAGTCTGAATGTGGATGATGGCCATATCTTGTAAAAAAGTACATGGTACCACTGTTTTTACTTAGAAAATCTTCCCAATTTTTATAAACAGTATATTCACAATTATCAATATAATTTACACCACTTCTACGAATATATTTTTCCTCTAAAGAAAAACCTAATGGTTCAATTAAATGAAGCCGTGTGTGTGTCGCGACACAAGTACGCATGATATTCCCTGTGTTTCCTGGTATTTCTGGTTCAAATAAAACAATATTTAACATAAATTCACCTTCTTAAAAAAAGAAATAACTTTATTTCGTTATCTCATAAATATCTAATAATTTTACAAAATCGGCTGCTTCTATCATCTTTGGATCTTCTCTTTTTACATAGTCAATAAATTCACCGTCTTTATAATATAAAATGGTAGGAACTGTGTCAATGGATTCTGATAATTTTAAAGTTTCTTTAATACTTCCTTCTTCGATATTTTTTACAGAACCACATTCTTGATCATCTTTAAAAACAAAGAAATCATCTTTTAAGCGATATTCTCCAATCACTCCTTTTAAATCTTTTTCTAATTCATATTCTTCTTCTGAGTCATAGTGAGTAACAAAAATAAAGCTTCTTTCACCACTAATTGCATTAGCTAAATCACTACAAGTAATTTCTGGAACAATTTCTTTATCCACTAGATAACTTTTTGAATAATCAATATTTTGTGTACTTCCATAAATTCTAGCTAAAGTTAAAGCAACCAAGACTACTCCAAGCAAAAGAATTCCGACCACTACATATTTACTTGGTGAAAAAAATTCTTCTATTTTCTTTTCTTCACTTATTTTTTCTTTTTCTATTTTCTTTTTGTTTTTTTGATTTTTTTCTTCTATCTTTTTCTTTTCCATAGTCATCACCTATCTAAGGAAATTATAGCAGAAAAAAAAGGCAAAGTCTATGATTTACCTTTCCTTTTCTTCATTAATTCTTCATCATATAATTTTAATTTTTTTATTAATTTTTCTTTAGCAAGTTCTAAATCTTTCATTTGTTTAGTAATGGAATCCATTTGTCTTTCTAAAATTTCTTTGCGACTTTCTAACGTTTCATCTCCTAAAGCATATAAATCCATATATTTTTTTAGTTCTGAAATTGGAATATTTATGCTTCTCATACATTTAACAAACTCGATTTGGCGAAGATTTTCTTCTTGATACTCTCTTTGACCATTACTTCCTTTTAAAACAGGACCAATTAGTCCTTCTTTTTCATAATATCTCAATGTATCTTTTGAAAGACTATATTGTTCAGAAACTTCTTTTATTGTCATTTTTCATCCCCAATAGAATCATAGCACTTGAAGTGGACTCTAAGTCAAGTTGTTTTTACAACTTTTTCTAAAAGACTTCTTTTTACCATTTCATCTTCTAATGTGTTTATTGAAAAAGTTTTACTTCCAGCATGATTTAATGAAGACCCACAATGATAAAACACTTTTTTATCTAAAATGATATATCGATCATGAAAAGAAGTATCATAAATAAGATGTAAATTATCATATTGTTCTTGATATTTT
>CAJFEV010000003.1 GCA_904374795.1 uncultured Bacilli bacterium | reverse complement strand
ACAATTTACAAATAAAAAGCAAAAATATAAAAATAAAAACATAAAGAAATAAAAACTTTAATCTTGAAATCTTTATGTTCAACATTATACATGATATAATAAATACAAGGAGCGAATTTATATGGAATATATAAAAATTAAAAATGCAGATAAAATTGTAAAAAATTGTCCTTACGTCGTAAATAATCCTAAAAATTATAAAGGAAAATGGCAAACACTTTTTAAAAATAGAAATCCCATTTATTTAGAATTAGGAATGGGAAGAGGAGATTTCATCATTGACATGGCGAAAACATATCCAAACATCAATTTTATCGGATTAGAAGCAATTGACTCACAGATGGTAAGAGCAGTAGAAAATTTAACGAACAAGAATTTACCAAATTTAAAACTAATCAATTGCAATGCAGAAGATGTAGATAATATTTTCCAAAAAGAAATTGATACCATTTATCTTACTTTCTGTGATCCTTGGCCTAAAAAAATTGATGAAAAGAAAAGATTTACACATATAAATTTTCTAAAAAAATATGATAAAATTTTTAAAAAGCAAAAACATATTATTTTAAAAACAGATAATAAAGGTTTCTTTGCCTATTCCCTAGAAACTTTATCGAATTATTGGTATACATTTAAAAGAGTAAGTTTAGATCTTCATCATGATGAAAATCCAATCCCAAATATTATGACAAATTACGAAAAACAATATTTTAAAGAAGGACGACCTATTTACTATGTAGATGCAAGATTTGAAGAATAATTTATCCAGTCAATGGATATTTTTTTTTGAGTAAAAAAGCAGAGGTTATTCTCTACTTAATCACTAGGACAATTTGCTCCAGAAATCATATTAAAAAGGGATAAATCCATTGAAGGCATTTCAATAACTACATCAGAAGTGACTGGTGTATTCCAATTATATTTTTGATTTGTACCATAATAGTAAAATTCAAAAGGAATACGCATTGCTCCAAAAGTAATATACATAGTTTCTCCTTCAGTAGTAACCCCAAGACCTCCAGCAAATTCATCAATAAACATATCCATGCTTAAAACTGTTCCATCATCTACGGCAAATGTTTCAGGCTTTTTAACAATACATTCGCCATCCACTTCATACATATAAATAGTAAAATTATGACAATCATTGCTATGGCAAAGATTAGAAGTATCAGATGTAGAAGCAATTTCGGCTAACTCAATTTCTAACGAAAGGTCGCCATCTAAAACTATATCAATACTATATTCTTGAAAATTTTCTTTTTGAAATTTCAAAGTATAACTTCCACTACGCAAAGGAATGAAAAATTTTCCTTCTTCACTAGATGTAGTAGAAGTAACTAGTTCATCCTCACTATCAGAGTAGTATACAGAAATTTGTACAGAACTAAGGAATTCTTCGCCACTTGTAATAGTTCCTTCAACGTTATATTCTTCCTCTTCTAACATATTCGTTTCAATAAAAGCATCTCGAATAATTCGAACACTTCTAGTAGATAATCCCAAGATTGACCTAGTGTAGAAGCCAAAAAGCCATTGCCGGCAAAGAATGATTTAGAATTTGGATCATTAGAAGTATAAATAAAACCACCCGGCTCAGCAATAAGACCTGTAATTGCTCCATCTTGTAAAGTAATTAAAGCTGTACCTTCTGGAACAACAATTTTACTTCCATTTGCAATAACATTTTCTGAACCTTTATATTCGACCCACGTCCAGCATTAGTGCCATGTGGAACAGCTTGAAACAACGCTGCAGTACTAGGCACACCTCCTCTAGGTTCATAAAAATCTTGCCATTGATCAGCAAATGCACCACCTAGTGCACCTGAAAAAGCTTTAAGAAATGCCATATAAAACTACCTCTTTCCTTTTCGTATAGAAATAACTGGCAAAAAGTACATTATTTTTACAACTTAAAACCACATATTACTCCTATATTGGTATCATTATATCATATTTATTTTAAATATTGTATTATTTTTACAATATACTAGCAAAAACTAAAAATAAATTGTAAGAATACTAATACATAAAAATGGAAAGTTTATTAGATAATATATTTAGGTGATTCAAATGAAGTTTAATTTTGAAGACGAAAACTATATATATGGTGTCATTGGAAAAAATGTAAAAAAATATCGAAAATTAAAAGGATATACACAGGCACAACTAGCTGAAAAAATCGATTATTCTCTTTCATTTGTATCCGGCCTAGAAAGCAAAAAACACCAAACATTTTCATTAGGTGCTCTATGGCGAATTTCTTTAATTTTAGGAGTGGACATGTATAAATTATGCATTGATGAAGAACAAGAAAAATTAAAACCAAAATTTTTAACTTATTCTTGTACAAATTGTGATTATCATACGGAAATACCTATAGAACTTATTGAAATTGTTTCTAAAGTAAATAATTTAAATTATCAAAATAATGATTTTAAACCCAACTTTATTTGTCCAAAATGCAATCACGAATTAAAATACAAATTATAAAAACCAGTTTCTATGCAAACTGGTTTTAAAATAATTTTTTTATATTTTCTATATCTGATTTCATAATCTTTTTCTTTTAATTGAGTTACATCTTCTTTACCAATTCGTCCAATAAACAGATCAATCTTTTCAAAAGGGAAAATATTTGTAAAATTTTCTTTTTGTTCTATTTCTTTTTCTTGATTATCTTTCTTTACATTTTGTTTTAGAAGATTTTCAAAATCATAATAATTTAATTCATGTTTTTTTTCAAATATTCATTTGTTTGATCATAACTATAATATAAATCTTTACAAAAATCATCATAAGAAACATTTCGAATATAATCCTTATCAAAAAAGCTTGTAAAAAATTCATAATCTGTGAATAAATGCAAAAATACTCCTTGTTGATAATCGGAATCCACTTTATTTTCTTCTAAAAATTTTCTTAAATTTACTTTATTTTTTAAATAACTTTCTAGTGAACTTCCCCGATTCTTTAAGTTATAATGTGACTCATCCTTATTTTGAACCAAATCTAGAGCATAATTTCTCTTGCAAATTCCTTTTCATCATAAATTGGATAATATGTAGAGCTAAATGAATTGCCATATTAAACTTCTCCTAATTCTTCAAACAAAGAATAAAGTTTGCCTTCATCCCAAATTTCAATTCCTAATTCTTGAGCCTTAAGAGCTTTACTTCCAGGTTTCTCACCAACAATAACTACATCTGTTTTAGAAGATACACTACCGCTAGCATGCCCGCCATAACTTTCAATTACACTCTCAATCTCATCTCTACCCATAAAAGAAATCGTGCCTGTAACCACAAATCTCTTATCCGTAATAAGTTCATTATATTTTTCACCAGAACCTAAAAAAGTCATATTAAGTCCTAATTCTTTTAAAGTGTGAATAAGTTCTTGGTTATCCACATTTTGAAAATAAGAAAAAATATTATGAGCAAGAATTGGTCCAATATCTTTTAAGGATTTCAATTCTTCCTCCGTTTGACTCATCAAAACATCTATTGTTTTAAAATGTCTCGCCAAAACAAGAGCAGTTTTGTCTCCTATACCTTCAATACCAAGTCCAAATAGTAATCTTTCCAAACTATTTTTCTTACTATTTTGAATCGCTTCTAATAAATTTTCAATGCTTTTCTTACCATATCCTTCTAACTCTTGTAAATCTTTTTGATGAATCTCTAAATGATAAATATCTGGAATCGATTTAATAAATCCTAAATTAAAGAAATCTTCAACTATTCTCTCACCTAAACCATCAATATTCATTGCTTTACGACTGCAAAAGTGAATAAGCCCTTCAATATGTCTTGCTGGACACTTTGGATTCATACAAAAATAATCCACTTGTCCTTTCTTTTTAGAAAGCTCACTACCACATATTGGACAATTTTTAATCATTACAAAATCTTTTTCATTACCTGTCCGTCTTTCAATCTTTGCTTCAACAACTTCAGGTATGACATCTCCAGCCTTGCGAATCGATACAACGTCTCCAATTTTTAAGCCTTTTTCCAAAACATAATCTTCATTATGCAAAGTCGCCCGCTTAACAGTAGACCCCATAACAATAACAGGTTCTAAGACAGCATTAGGCGTGATTCTTCCTGTTCTTCCAACTGTAAAAATAATATCCGTTAATTTTGTCAAAACCTCTTCAGCAGGAAATTTATAAGCGATTGCCCATCTAGGATATTTTGAAGTAAAACCTAAAGCATCTTGCATAGCTAAATCATTAACCTTAATAACTACACCATCAATATCATAAGTAAGGCTACTTCTTTTCTCAGCATACTCATCAATAAACTTTAGAATTCCGTCAATATCTTTAACTAAACGATTAGCCGGATTTACTTTAAAGCCTAAGTTTTTCATAAATTCTAAAGCTTCAAAATGCGTCTTAATCCCATAATCTTCCGGATTAGGCAAATGATAAATCCATGTATCAAGTCCTCTTCCAGCTGCAATTTTAGAATCCAACTGTCTAATAGATCCTGCTGCCGCATTCCGACAATTTTGAAATAAAGGTAAATCCAATTCTGCTCGTTCTTGATTTAATTTAGAAAGAACTTTTCTAGGCATATAGATTTCGCCTCGAACTTCAATATCAATATTTTCTTTTAAATGAAGAGGAAGACTTCGAATAGTTTTTACATTATGAGTAATATCTTCGCCAACTACTCCATCCCCTCTAGTCGCACCCGTAACAAGTTCACCATCTTCATAATGAAAAGAACCACTTAATCCATCAATTTTTAGTTCACAAACATATTCAGGATTAAACCCAGCTTTTCGTATTCTTTCATCAAAGTCTCTAATCTCATCTTCATTAAAAACATCAGGTAAAGAAAGCATAGGAATACTATGACGAATTTTTTGAAACTTATCAATCACTTCCCCACCAACTCTTTTGGTTGGCGAAGTTGGACTAGCAAGTTCAGGATACTCCCTTTCAAGGTCTTCAAGTTCTCTCATATATTTATCGAATTCTTGATCGGTTAAAGAAGGATTGGCTAATACATAATATTCATAATTAGCCTTTTCTAAAATTTCGGTTAATTCCTTAACTCTTTTCCTTTTTTCTTCAAGCATAAAAACACCTCTTATTGATAGTTTTGCCAAAGATGTTTTGGATATTCCCCATTCATCTTTAATTCGGCAATTTTTTTCTTTACTTCCTCCAAATCTTCTTTATAAGTCATTCCAAGCCAAGTTGCCTTACTTGTCTGATAAATCAACTCAATTTCTTTTTTTTCTAAACATTCTTCCAAAAAAATGGGTAGCAATGCTTCTGCTGATTCCAAATTTTCTTGATTTTTTTTCATAAAAGAAACAAAATACTCTTCTAATCTTGGTAAAATACTTTTCTTAAAACCAAAAATATTCATAGAAACTGGATGATTTTCAGAAATAAAGAAAGAATCACTTCCATCTAATGGTTTAGCTAAAACTTTTCCATCTTGATATCCAACATTACATTCTAAAATTTTTTGAACCTTATTATTTTCAAAAAACAAAACACCTCGTTTAACAAATCCATAACGGCTTGAAACAGTACAAAATGGATATGGAATAGATATATGTTCATTTATAGATTCAGAAGTCTTTAAATAATCAGCCACAATTTTATAAGAATCAAAACCATAAAAATCATCAGCATTTATAACTGCAAAAGAACCATCAATATATTCTTTAGCAGCTAAAATTGCATGAACTGTTCCCCAAGGTTTTACTCTAGTTTCAGGAATACTGACAAAAGGAGGAACATTGTCTAATTCTTGAAATGCATAACAAACCTGAATTTTATCTTCCAATCTTTTACCAATGGTTTCTTGAAAATCCTCTAAATTTTCTTTTTTAATAATAAATACTACCTTATCAAAACCAGCCTTTATTGCATCATAAACAGAATAATCGATCAAAAAATTTCCATCCTCATCTACTGGAGTAATTTGCTTAAGTCCACCAAATCGACTACCCATTCCCGCGGCCATAACGACTAAAGTTAATTTGTTCATAATTTTTTTCCTTTCATTTTATCTATGAATTCATTTTTCGAAGACTTTTATGATTTTTCATGAGTTTACGAATTCCGTATTGTTTAGAAAAAGCAATAGTCACTAAAGATTTATCAACACCGACTACAACTCCTCGGCCATAAATCGTATGCATGACAACATCACCAATATTATAAGAAACATCTTCATCCGTATACATTTCTTCTTTATGAATCACTTTTTCTTGAATCTCCGGAAAATCCTTTTCGAGTAATTGATCATCAATTTCTTCAATAAAACGACTTGGCATATTCCGATTTATTTGCCCATACATCATTCTAGATTTTGCATTGGATAAATAAAGTCGTTCCTTTGCTCGAGTAATTGCCACATAGCAAAGGCGTCGTTCTTCTTCAATTCCATCTGCTTCATTAAAACTATTTTGATGAGGAAATAACCCTTCTTCCATACCAACTAAAAATACAACAGGAAACTCTAGTCCTTTAGCACTATGCATAGTCATTAAAGTAACTACATCATCTGTATTTTTATGTTCAGAAATATCAGCAACTAAACTAATTTCTTCCAAGAAATCGCCTAAATCAACACTTCCTGTTGTATCCTCATAAGTTTTTGTAATACTCCGAAATTCCATTAAGTTATCTAACCGAAGTTCACTTTCTAAAGAAGGATCCATGAAAAGTTCATTCTTCATCCCGGATTTTTCTAAAACTTCATCAACTAACTCTGTTAAAGATAAGGACTCACTCGTTTTTTGCAAATCCAAAATCAAATTCTTAAATTCCAATTCTTTAGGGGTACTTAGCACATCAAACATACTCATATTTTCTAAAGCAGCCTTACTGGCTAACTTACTAATGCTACTCGCACCAATCCCACGTTTAGGCACATTAATAACACGTTCTAAAGAAACATTATCGTGAGGATTTAAAATAAGTCGTAAATAACAAATCAAATCTTTAATCTCTTTACGAGCATAAAAATAATAACTTCCAACAACTTTATAAGGAATATTAGCTTTTAAAAATTGTTCTTCAACAACTCTCGCTTGAGCATTTGTCCGATAAAAAACGGCAATATCCTTTTTCTGATATCCCTCATCAAACAACTTTCGGATTTCAGAAATCACCAAAGAAATTTCATTTTTTTCATCATAAGCCCGCATATATTTAATTTTTAATCCTTCACCATGATGACTTCGCAAATTCTTTTCTTTTCTTTCTTTATTATTTTTAATAACACTATTTGCAGCATCCAAAATCATCTTTGTACTTCGATAATTATCTTCCAAAGAAACTACTTTGGCATTTGGATAATCCCTTTCAAAATTTAAAATATTTTTATAATTCGCACCTCGAAATTGATAAATAGATTGATCAGGATCTCCAACAACAAATAAATTCTGATATTTTCTTGCTAACAACTTCACAAGTTTATATTGCACCTCATTTGTATCCTGATATTCATCTATCAAAATATATTGAAATTTATCTTGATAATGTTCCAAAACCTCAGGATGTTGTTGAAACAGCAAAACAGGAAGTCTTAATAAATCATCAAAATCTACAGAATTATTTTTCTTTAATTTCAAATTATATTCTAAATAAACCTCATAAGCAATTTTTTCCACATCACTTTGAAAAAACTTTTCAATTTCAGCATTCGTAAGCATTTCATTTTTTATAAAACTAATTCGATTTCGTATATAAGATGGACTTACTTCTTTAACATCATACCCTTTTTCTTTCAAAATTTTCTTAATCAAACTTAATACATCATCACTATCTAAAATAGTAAAGTTTCTTTCCATTCCAAGTTTCAAAACATTTTCTCGAATAATTCTCATCCCAAAGGAATGAAAAGTTCCAACAAAGGCTTCATTGTTTGAAACGATTTTTGATAAACGTTCTTTCATTTCCTTCGCCGCTTTATTTGTAAAAGTTATAGCCAAAATATGATAGGAATCAACACCACTATCAATAAGTTCAGCAATTCTTGTTGTTAAAACTTTAGTCTTTCCACTACCAGCACCTGCGATAACTAAACAAGGCCCCTCTTTATGCATTACTGCTTCTTTTTGTAAATCATTTAAACTTGTCAAATCAATCATGTCTATTACCTCATAAATATTATACAAAAAAGCATTCCAAAAGAAAAGAAAATCATTTCGTATACGAAAACAATTTTCTTTAAAAACCAATTTGATAAGGATCTTCAATAGTTCCATTACCAGAAAGAAATTTAACATCCGCATCTAAATAAACAGTAGGGAAAATATTAAAATCCAGAGATGCAGCATAAGGTAAAATGACAAAATCATCGAAACCACTTATATCTGAAGCAGTAGCCTCTAAGATAACAGAAGTACTAGAATAATCTCTATAAATAGGAGTTATAGTTGGAATAGCGCTAACTTCAAAGAGATGAGATAAATACATATAATCACTAGGATACACCAACCCTACTTTTCCTATCCAAGTGGCTGTTCTTTCTACATCATCATTACAAGTAGATAAAGAGCTACCACATGATTTTCCTATAGTATGATCCCTTTCAAAATTATATATAGAATAACTATCAGCATTTGCATATTTTTCCAAACTAACAGTTCCAATATGCCATACAGCATCACTTATATAATCTTTCGCTTTTTCTAAAGAACTATTTGAAAAATCGCAAGCAATATAGGTATTATTCGAGCCATTATAACAATTTCCCGATTGATTATTCCACCATAAACTTCCACCAACACTTTCACTCTCATAACCTGGATTTAAAAGCTTCATCAAATCAGCTTGACTCCATTCATTAATTCCATCTCCATTATTTATCGTAGAATTTGAGGTATCCCAACTATACTTACCTATTGATTGAACACGGGTAACTTTCAATCTTGTTTCCAATTTTCCTGTACCATCATCGACATTATTCATAACACCTACAATTTTCCATAAGGGCTTATCTACTTTTTTATATTGAATTAAATTTAAAGCCGTAATATATATCTGATCAATATATGACGACAAAAATTCATATAAAAATTCATAATCAAAACCATTAACACCGCTATTTACATAATCAATTTGACTCACTATATCTTCCAATAACGAATTTGAAAGAATTTGTTCACAAATCATCCCATAATCTTCTAAATCGGCTCCTTCCACAATATTTTGATCAAAATAAAACTTAGCACATGCATCTACATCTGCATTTTTTATAAAAGAAGTATCTATATTTATATAAAGAACCTCATAATCAGATAAATATTCTTCACCAATATCTATGTAATTATTTGCTAATTCGTTATTATATCTTAAATTATTATCCTTAGTATCATCAAAACTCAATTCATCTGTTGCTCCTTGAGCAAGCAACGTACATGCCGTCGTATCAGGATTTATTTCACAAAAACTTTTATCACCAAAATAGAAATTACAACGAGTTGGATAATTATTTATATTAAAAATAACTGGACTCCATGTATCATTATCCCAAGAAATTACAGCATTATTTGTACAACTAGAATTTTGTTTATCAAAAATATATCCATCCTCTTTAAGAGGAATATTCGAAATTTTTTCATTATTAACATACACAGCTAATTCTATACTTTCATTATTCATAAAATATTCTAAAGTATTTTTTTGCTAAACATACCCCAAAAAATAACTAAACTAACGAGAAGAATTCCAAAAAACAATCTTTTTTTCACTTTTTCTATTCTCCTTTTACTATTCAAAATTATATCAAAAGAAGTAAAAAAAAAGAAGTATAAAGTCTTCCTTTTTAAACGACTACTTTTTAAATAAACTACCAGAATCTCTCATTTCTTTAGGCACAGTAATATCCATATATTCTAAAATAGTTGAAGCAACATTTGTTAAATCTCCTTTTTCTTTCAAAGAAACTTTTTCATCAGTTATAATAAAAGGAACTAAGCTAGTTGTATGTGTTGTTACAGGATTTCCTTGAGCATCTAACATTTGATCGGCATTTCCATGATCAGCCAAAACAATTAAGGTATAAAAATTTTCTTCTGCTTTTTCATAAAGCATCTTCAAACATAAGTCTACCGTAACACAAGCCTTAATTGCCGCCTCAAGATTTCCTGTATGACCTACCATATCCGGATTAGCATAATTGACTAAAATAAAATCATAATCCTTTTCCATACAAGCTACACATTTTTTTGTAACTTCAATGGCACTCATTTCTGGTTTCAAATCGTAGGTAGCTACTTTAGGAGATGGAATCAAAAATTTTTGACACCCTTCTAAAGATGCATTACTTTCTGCATCAAAGAAATAGGTAACATGTGCATATTTTTCAGTTTCAGCAATTCTTGCTTGAGTTAAACCTAAATCAGCTAAATATACCCCCAAAGGATTAGAAATTTTTTCTCTTTCTAAAAAATTCTTTGTTTTAATTTTAGGGTCAATTGGCAAAAACGAATAAACCTTCAAATTCGGCATGGGAACGACTGCAAAATCCTCGAAATTACTTTGAACAAAAGAACTAACAATTTGCTTTGCACGATCTGTTCGATAATTCATCCATAAAACAGCATCGTCATCTCGAATGGGCTGAAAATCCTTTGTTTTAATCGGAGGCAAAAACTCATCTGTTAAATCATTTCCATAACATTTTTGAATCATTAAAGGAATACTAGACGCAAAAAGACCTTCACCTTTAACAAGTAAATCATAATATCTTTTTGTCCGATCAAAATTTTTATCACGATCCATAGCATAATAACGTCCACATATAGAAGCGATATATCCAACTCCTGTTTCATTCATTTTTTCTTCTAATTTAGAAACATAAGTATATAAAGATTTTGGATCGGTGTCCCTTCCATCACTTATAATATGAAAATATACATTAGATATTTCTTGTTTATACAAAATATCAATCATTTGTAAAAAATGATCAAAACTAGAATGTACTTTACCATCACTTAGTAATCCTACTATATGTAAAGGTTTACCCGTATCATGTAAATAATCAAGCATATCTAAAAAATTCGCATTTAATTCTACATCGTCATTTAAAAATTCTCGAATTAAAGCAATACTTTGTAAAATTTTTCTTCCAGCACCAATTGTCATATGTCCAACTTCACTATTACCAAACTGACCAGGTTCTAAACCAACAGCTTCTTCACTAGCTTGAAGTAAAGTATGGGGATACTTTTTCCATAATTCCAAAAAATTATTTGGAGGTGCCATTTTCACAGCATTACCTAACGTATTATCACTCCAACCAAACCCATCTAATATAACTGTTAATATTTTTTTCATAAATCTCTCTCCAACTATATTTTACCACAAAATAGAAAAAAAGTTCGTAAAACAAAAAAAGGTCCTAACTAGGACTAATTAAAAATAGGTAAAACTTTATTTTCTAAACGAAGTGCATCAGACAAAGTAACCATAAATTCTGAATTTGTTGGCTTTGCTCGATCATAATCAATACTGTGACCAAATATTTTATTCATAGTATTATAATCAGCCCGATTCCAACTAACCTCAATTGCATGACGAATAGCTCTTTCGACACGTGAAGCTGTTGTATTGTAACGAAGTGCAATCTCCGGATAAACTTCTTTAGTAATTCCACCAATCAAACCAGTAGATTGATAAAGCATTAATATACCTTCACGTAAATATTGATATCCTTTAATTTGTGAAGGAACACCTAGTGTATGTAACAAATCTGTCACCCGCATTTGAACTTCATGACTCACCTTTTTATCTGCATAAAGTTCATTTTTATTTTCAACCATAATCTCTTTTATTCGATTTTCTAAAGATATTAAATCACATGGCTTTAACATATAATAATCAACATCAAAATGAGCGGTCATTCTTATCGTATAATCTTTACGATAACTAGATAAAATAATTACATGTTTTTTTATTTTCATTTTTTCCAATTCATCTAATATAGCCAGCCCATCTTTTCCTGGCATAATTAAATCCATAATAATGATATCAATACTATCTTGATGTTCAAGAATATAAGGAACAACCTTTTCTCCATCAGAAATAATATCTACCACATTGATTACTGCGTTGTTTTTGAAATACTCCTTAACACTACTCGTAAACTCCATACTGTCATCTACTACTAATGCGTTAATTTTTGTTTTCATTTTCCTCTCCCTCTAAAGTACTTCCTCTTTACAACACGCACCTTAATAGTAACAGAGATTTTGTCAAATTACTAGAGAAGATATTGTCTAGTTGTGTATACTTGTGTCTAATCTTGTCGAATTTTCATCATTTTGCAAAAAGTTGACAACATTTTTAGCTCTTTTACAAAAATTTCCGAGCAATAAACCATCAATCACATCATTTTCATACAATTCTCGTATATTCGAAGAAGATATTCCTCCACCATAGAACAAAGGAAAGTCAAAACGATACTCATATTGTAATTCTTTTTTTATTTGATAAAATAAATTAGAAAGTTCTTTAGAATCAATTGCATTATTTCCACCAATTAACCAAGATGGTTCATAAATAAACGTAATATTTTTATAATCCTTTTGTAAAACTCGTGACAAATATGCCCGTATTTTGTTCATAAGCTTGACATAGGTATATTGATAATCATGTTCTTCCTTAGTCTCACTAATCAGAACATAAGCATGCATTCCTTCGCTGACAACTCGGCGTAATTTCTTTAGTTTATTTTCAAAAGTTTCTTCAATCTCACTATGGCCAATTAAAACACCATATACATCTAAACTTTTTAAAGTTTCCGCAGACACTCTTCCTGTATAACTTCCATTCCCATACGGAGAAACATCTTGAGCACCAATTTTATAATATCTAGAATGCATAACAGGCAAATAACAATAAGGTGGACATACAACTAAAGAAAAACTTCCAACACAATTTTCCAATTCCTGTTTATATTTTAAAATATCTTGTAAATTATGTTCCATTTTTAAATTACATATCAAGGGTTTCAATGGTACTCTCCTCTCTAATTGCATCTAAAGCAACTAAATGTCCACTTGCCAAATATTCAAGTGTAGCGCCACCGCCAGACGATATATAGGTAAATTTATTTCCAAAACCAAAATTACGAACACTTGAAGCAGAGTCTCCTCCACCGCAAACAGTAACAGCTTTAGAAAGAGTAATCATTCTTAGTAATTCTTTTGTACCATTTGCAAAACGCATATCCTCATAAAGACCAACAGTTCCATTTAGAAAAATGGTTTGACTATCAGCAATAACGGATTGATATTTTTGTAAAGTTTTTGTTCCTATATCATAAATCACATCATTATCTTCAACCTGATTAACAAGTTTATATTTTACGTAATTTTTATCATATGTGCTCCCAACAATAACATCTAATGGAAGCATGATTTTATCTTTATATTGTAAAAGAATTTTTTTGACTTTTTCTAACACTTCAGGATTTTCAGAAACAATAGATTCCCCAACATTAAAACCTAAAGCTTTTAAGCAAGTATTAGCTATTCCTCCTCCACAAAGCAAATGTTCACATTTAGGAAGTAAAGCTTCTATTAAAGTGATTTTATCGTCCATTTTAGCACCACCCATAATCACAGTAAATGGATGTATAGCATGAACAACTAACCTATCAAGCATACCAATTTCTTTTTGCATCAAAAAGCCAATACAACTAGGAATATAAGTAGAAATTCCATAAGTAGAAGCATGACGCCTATGAGCAGTAGCAAACGCATCATTGACAAAAACACTTCCTAACTTTGACCAAAATAAAGCAAGTTGAGGATCACATTTACTCTCAAGTTTTTTAGGATAATCCATAAATCGAGTATTTTCTAACATCAAAATTTCTTTAGGTTTCATTGCCTCTACTCTCTCCAAAACTTCAGGTCCAAAATTAATTTTAGAAAAATATACTTCTTGATTAAGAAGTTCTTGCAATCTTTTCGCTACAATCTCTAAAGAATACTTCTTTTTATCGAGCTCATTACGAATTTTACCAAAATGACTTAAAATAACAATTTGACAATTTTCATTAAGTAAATAAAAAATAGTTTCTAATGTTTCTTTGATTTTTGAATCATCTAAAATTTTATTATTTACAACTGGAACATTATAATCTACACGTAAAATAACTCGTTTATTTCGAACATTCATATTTTGTAAACAAAGTTTCATATTTCATCCCCTACTATCCAAAAATATTATACCCAAAATAAAAGAAATTAGCAATTACTTACCAATTTCTTTTAAAAGATTCTTAGCTATATTCTAAATTAGAAAGCCATATTTTTGAAATATTAATTTGAAGATAACTAGATCCTGGAGCTGGAGCTAATGTAGATAGAATTCCCTGAAAATCTATACAAAACCCATTAGCCATTATGGTATTGTTAATATCAAATCGATTTATTGAAGAAAATTCAGTTAAATCACTCATCCAACTACCTGTTCTAACTGGAACAAATGAAAAATCAACGGTAAACATTTTATTCAAGTCTTGTGTTTCGTACAAATAAATAGGTTCAGAATATTTAACACCATCAGTATAACCTCCCGAAACATGAAATCCAGAGTCTACTTGAAAATAAAGATATTTATAATTTTCTGTATGTAAATTTTCAGTTGTACAAATACGTACATGACTAGCTTCACTATCGCTATATTCATTAACAAATCCAATGTACTCATATGAATCATCAATGGCTTTATTGCCAAAAAAATTAGCATAATTATTTCCATTATCATACAAAATCACTTCATCAGGAATTTCAAAATATAAACTACATTTAGTTCTAGTAATAGTCATATTTAATACTTTTACAAACCAATCACTTTCATCTAATTCTACACTTGCACCATTTGTACAATTTGTACTTTCATAATCTAATACATATCCATCACCCTTTTGAGGCATAGTCCTACTTATCTCACCATCTACATAAAAAACAAAATATAAATCTCCCGGATCTTGTACCTCTCCCTGTATAATATTAAACTCCTCTTGTACTTGGAATGTCGCAAAAGATGTATAAAAAAATACTCCCGCTACTAAAAGTACACAAACTACAGTAAATAAAATTATTCCTGTTTTCTTTGGATCTTTTTGTTTAAATCTTTTAAGTTTCATTTTTTCTATTCCCTTCTATTGATATTTTTATTATATCAGTACACCCCCCCCCCACGTCAATTTAAATTTTATCGACAAGAGTAACATGACAAAAAAGTAGGTAATGTACCTACTTCAAATCAATTAATCAAAATACATAAAAAAGAAATTATTTGTTTACTACTTCAATAGTATCTAAAACAGAGTAATGATTATCTCTTAAAATAAAGACAGAGGCAATTATCGTAAAAATCATTGCAATCCAGCCCAAATACGCTCCAGAGAGCAAATAAATTCCGTTTCCAACTAAACCAAAAATCACGCCTAATAATCGAATATGTACCTTTTTTGATTGAAAAAAAGCCACGATATGTAATACAATAACTACAATTGCAAAGATTAAAAGCATTTGACTTAATGTTTCTGTTCCATCAGATGCACCTATTGCTCCATTAAAAGTACCAATTAAAAATAACGAAAAAAAGTATAAAAAAGAAGCTAAAATATCAAGAACTCCACAAGCAATATTTATTTTCAGCTTTTTCAAAATAACCACTCTCTTCTAATAAAAGTATAACATTATTTTTAAAAAGAAAAAAGAAAAACCAACGCCTTTAAACGTTGATTTTATTATCTTCTAATGTAAATATTGCAGATAAAATTGTTAAAATCATTGCAATCCAGCCAAGCAATGCGCCTAAAAATAAATAAAGGGAATGACCAATAATTCTAAAATCAGCAAAAAACTTTAACGAAATAAAGATTTTGCAGTTTTCATCATTTGACTAGTATAACCCATTTCATTATCATACCAAGCAACAACTTTAACAAGCTGTTTTCCATCCACATCTAAAACAGTAGTTAAACGCAAATCTACTAAGGAACCGCATTTCATTCCAATCACATCACTAGACACAATTGGATCATTTGTAACTTTCAAAGTATCATTAGCATTTTTTTCTAAAGCTTGATTAATTTCTTCACTCGTTACATTTTTATTAAGTTCTAACACTAAATCGATCATTGAGCCATCACTTACAGGCACGCGATACGCAACCCCATTCAATTTTCCAGCTAAATTCGGTAAAACTTTTCCAATCGCACTAGCAGCGCCCGTACTAGCTGGAATAATATTCATCGCACAAGCTCTTCCACGACGAGATGCATACCCCTTTTTATGAGCAATATCTAAAGCAGCTTGATCATTAGTATACGCATGAATCGTACTCATATATCCTTTAACAATACCAAATTCTTTATCCAAAACATGCACAACAGGTGCTAAACAATTCGTTGTACAAGATGCAGCTGAAACAATTTGTTCACTACCATCTAAAACTTCATCATTAACACCATAAACAACTGTTTTCATCTCCCCTTTTCCAGGAGCTGAAATTAACACTTTTTTCGCGCCAGCTTCAATATGTTTTATCGCATCTTCATACTTAGTAAATAAGCCTGTACATTCCAAAACCAAATCAACATCTAAGTCCTTCCAAGGTAAATTACTTGGATCCTTCTCAGCATATACAGGAATTTTCTTGATATTGTTGATAACTATGTAGTTATCCACACTTGTAATTTTATCCTCATGAAATCTTCTATGATTTGTATCATACTTAAGATAGTACGCCAAATCTTCAGCACTTGTTAAATCATTAATCGCTACAACATCAAAATCTGTTCCTGTAATCATTTGCCGAAAAGCAAGTCTTCCAATTCTTCCAAAACCATTAATTGCAACTTTTATCATAATATCTATCTCCTTCTCATTCTTTTAGGATACCCTATAGTATTTACTTTGTAATTTGATTTATACCTTAAATTTCTAGGATTTTTTTCCCTAAAAAATAATTTCCCGTATTTTTTAATTGTAAACCCACTGCTTCTACTTCCAAAGGACTTTCCAACATAGTAATTCCAAAAAATTCTTTATCAAAATCCTTAATATTACTCTGTTCATTTAAAAAAGCTTCACGCGAATAAAACTGAAAAACATAATCAGAAAAATGAAATTCATTAGGTAATTTTACATAAGAAATTTCTTTTTTTATACAATACAGTTCTAAATAATTCAAAACATAAGCTAAATCATGAACATAAAATTTAAAAACTTTCAACACACTCACCCTACTAAGGATAACACACTTATCCAATAAATTCACGTAAAACAGAATCTTTAGGAACAAATTCGGATGGAATAGTAAAAAATACTTGTAAATAATCAATTAATCTTCGTGATTCACTATAATAAATACTATCCACACCAACAGAAAACAACAACGGATCCGCATAAACTTTTAAAACACCAATTTCATAAGCAAGAGCTGTATTAATAATCATATCTGCTTGATAAACATAAGGGAAAATGTACTTTTCTTCACCTGAACGAACAATTTGCCATTCAGCAATGGTTTGATCAACCTTTTTTCCTCTAGTTCGATTATCCCGAACAATTCTCCGAATTAATCGTAAATCCAATGTAGAAATATAATTATGACGATCAATATTAAGAGGAATAAATGGACTTAAATAAATTTTAAATTTATATTTAGAATCAATATATGGTATCAAATCATCATTTAAACAATGAAGTCCTTCAATAAGAAGTATACTATTATCCTTTAATTCTACTTTACGTCCTTTAAAAATTTTCTTGCCATTAACAAAATCATATTCTGGAACATCAACAACTTGTCCAGCTAACAAATTTTGTAATGTTTTATTAAACAATTCTAAATCAATAGCTTGTAAACATTCATAATCATATTCACCTTTATCATTCTTAGGCGTATCCTTACGATCTACAAAAAAGTCATCTGTAGATAAACCAATCGGATCGTATCCTCGACTTCGTAAGATGGCACTCATTCTTTTCATTGTCGTTGTTTTTCCACTAGAAGAAGGCCCAGCAATCAAAACAAGACGCACATCGCGCATAGAAATCACTTTATCACATGCGCTTATTAAATCTTCTTCATATAAAATCTCATTAGAATGAATAAAATCTTGAATTTTAGAAGTACTTACCAAATAATTCATTTGAGACAAATAAGGAACTTGCATTTTTCGAAGCCATTTTTTTGTTGACATAAAGTTAGCTACAATATTTTCATAATGAACATACTCAGGAACACGATTTCCACTTGTAACATTAGGACAAACCAAAACAATTCGATTTCTTCCTAAAAAAATAAGTTCAAAACGATTAATAACCTTTGTATCATAAGGCATCATCGTATAAAAATAATTCAAGTGATTACGCAATCGATACATAGTTACAACTTCTTTAGACACATTTTGAATGTTATAAGCTTTTTCTTCTTCATGTCGATTCATAAAATAATGAAAAGCATCTTGATTATCTAAATGATATCGATAAAAACGTTCTTTTTTTTCAACAAGCGAAGCCATATATCCTTTGATTTTTGAAACATCATCACTAGTTAAATTATGACTGGTTCTAATTTCACTTAATATTCCTTTTGGTACACTATGCAAAAATTGCACTTCAGCATCCTTATAAAGTTCCACAACCGCCACATAAAATAAAAATTTTAAAGCTCCTTGATAAATTTTATATCCAGTTAAAGAAGTAACATCTAAAAAAGTAATTTCACAACTTTCCATAATTTTAGTATCTAAAGAAAAAACCTCATTGCCAACCTGAGCTGCCAATGTATCTTCTAAACCAAGCATTTTAGCAATTTCATAATACGTAGTTCCTTTAGATACTTTAAGAACTTGACCCTTATAAGTAACTTGAATTTCTTGCATAATATCTCCTAGCCTTTTCTATTCTTAAAACATTTTAACACAAATTTTTCATTTTTTGAATAGTTTTTCCATTAACATACTATGATAATAGTAGGTGAGAAAATGAATATTATTCCAACAGTTTTAGAAAAAAATAACAATCATGAAGTAGCATACGATTTATACTCAAGATTACTAGAAGACAGAATCATTTTTTTAAGTGATGAAATAACGGATCAAACTGCCAATCTAATTATAAGCGAACTTTTATACCTAGACTCCAAAAATAATGAAGACATTTACATGTATATTAATAGCCCTGGAGGATCGGTAACAAGCGGAATGGCCATATATGATACAATGAATTACATAAAAAGTGATGTAAGAACAATCTGTGTAGGTATTGCTGCATCCATGGCAGCATTCCTATTATCATCAGGAACCAAAGGAAAAAGATTTGCTTTGGAAAACGCGGACGTCATGATTCATCAGCCTTTAGGTGGCATGCAAGGACAAGCTTCCGACATGGAAATTGCATGCAAAAGAATTTTAAAAATGAAAGAAAAATTAAACAAAATCTTAGCCAAAAACACCAATCAATCTTTAACAAAAATCAAAAAAGATACAGATCGAGATTATTATCTATCTAGTCACGAAGCCAAACAATATGGCTTAATTGACCAAATCATATAAAAATGACATGAACTTACCATGTCAATTTTTTTTACTTTCATGTCTTTCTCTTAACTTTTTAATCTTAATAAAATGATGATTAATCCCTGATTTTCCAATGGTATAACCAGTCTCTATGGCGATAATACTTGCAAGCTCTTGATAAGAACTTTCGGGATATTTTAAACGATACTCCATAACCACTTTTGTTTTTTCATCTAACAAATCAACTAAATCGTGTTCTTGCAAATACAAAATATCTTTAATTTGTTTCATTCCAGCCTGTAAGCTTTTTTCTTGATTTGCAATTTCACAATTATTTAAACGATTCACCATATTCTTATGATCGCGATATATCCGAATATCCTCAAAATAAAATAACGAATTAGAAGCTTGAAACATACGAATCATATCACTTATCTCTTCTGAGTTTTTCAAATAAACCATAAATCTACCATTTCGTTCTAATACCTTAGTATCAAACTTCATTTCATGAAGAAGTATATTAAAAAAATGAGCATCTTTCTCTTGATCAAACACAAATTCTAAATGATATCCTCCAGTAGCCGGATCATTAATAGAGCCAATAACTAAAAATGCCCCTTGTACAAAAGCAATCATTTCTTCAGGATCAGCTAAATAATTTCGATTCATTTCTAAAAAAGTACCATTTTTATAAATATTTAATCTTTCTAAAATAGAAGTTGCATTTTCTTTAATATCTAAAATAACCACTTGTTTACTCCGAAACCTTTTTTGATCACGAACAGTAATATGTGCGGATATATTAAAAAGAGTTTTAATATCTTTATAAACTCGACGAGCAATGGAAGCATTTTCAAAAGTCAAAGAAATTTGATTTTTCTGTATAGTGGCATCATAACGAAGTATTGCCGACAATTCTGCAAAAATTTCTACCGAACTTAAATCTCGACTGCAAATCTCTTCTTTTACTTTCATCGAATAAGTCATATAAAATCACCGCATTTATTATACAAAAAAAGGATAGAAAAATCTATCCATTCCACATATCTGTTCTTGAATAAAATGCATATCCTTTAGCATTTGGAAAACCAGGAGGAGTAATAACGTTTGAATGAGGACTATATCCAGTATAGAATCCTTCAGCAACCCCAAAATGTAAATGAGCACCTGTTGTACAACTATCATAACCACCATGCGAAGTACTCGTAGAATATCCACCAACAAGACCTATAATGGTATTCTGATCAACAATATCACCAACTTGAACATAATACTCAAGTAAATGATAATAATAAGTAGTATACTTTTTACCATCAACAATAACATTGATAAAAACCATATTCCCGCCACAGCTATAATGATGAACGACACCAGCTACTTCTCCAGCAGCAGCAGCATAAACTGGGGAACCTTCAAAAGGACTTGAACCACCAATATCCAAAGCATTATGATAACTTCCCCAACGATAACCAATAGTACTCGTTGTTACACCATAATTTAAAGGCTTTAACCATCCACTATTTAAAGGAACAGTTGAACAAGAACTTAATAAAACACTATCTGCCGTACTTCCCACATTTTCGGCGCATTTTTTTTCATAAGTCTCTAATTGCTTTCTAGCAACTTCAACCTGCGTATCAATATCCAAAGCAAATTTATCGTACTCTTCTATTTTATCATAGTTTGCTTCAATAACTTTTTGGTATTCAACAGCTTGTGCTTCCAAATCTTTTTTCTTTTGTTCCAATTCAACTTTTAATTCTTCGTTTCTTTTAATTTCAGCTTCTAATTCATCAATTGTATTATAAATTTTATCAGAAAGTTGCTCAATCGCTGCGATTCTCATAATCATATCAGTCATACTAGTCGCACCAGAAACATATTCTACATATGCATTTGTCCCCTTCATCTGTTGTAAATAAAGAAGAACATCACTGGCATTAACTTTCATTTCTTTAATACGCTCATTAGAAACTCGTATATCCTCTTCGGCTTGTTCCATATCTTCTTCAGCCTTATGAATATCAGCTTCTGCTTGTTTAATTGCTGCTTCTTTACGCGCAATTTCAGCCTTTGCTTCTGCAGTTAAATTATCATTTTCAGCTTTCTGTCTTAATAAGTCATTATATATAGCTCGTAAATCACCTAAAGTCTCAGCATCTTGAGCATATACTGGAGTTAAAAAAGAAAAGAAACAAGCTATCAGCAAAAAACCGCTAAAAAGTTTTTTTCCCACTAAAGCCACCTACCTTATGAAAAGCATTATAACATAAAAAAGCAAAAACATAAAGTTTTTGCAATAAATCAAATTTTTAAATACTTCTTTACAGCTCTCCATGAACCTAACATACCTACTAAAGAACCGACAATTAATAAGAATAAAGAAACAATGAGTACAAATGGAAAAGGTTCTACTAACGTAATAATTTGAGTGAATACATATCCACCTGTTTTGTTATATAAAAACACATAGCCATAAATACTTAAGAGAATAGGAATAATACTACCAAAAATTCCTAAAACAAATCCTTCAAATACAAAAGGCAATTTAATCGAAGTATTAGAAGCTCCAACAAGTCGCATAATTTCAATTTCAGTTCTTCTAGAAAAAATAGTAAGCTTAATCGTATTACTGATCAAAAACGCTGTTACTAAAACCAAAGCAACAACAATTGCAAAGGTTCCAAAACTCACAGCATCAAAAATGCCAATAACATTTTCAACCATTCCCTCGCCATACTCAGCACTACTAACAAAATCAAATTTTCGAAGACGATCAGCCGTTTCACCAAGATTTTTAACATCATCAACTTTTACAATAACAGAATCTAAAAGTGGGTTTTCATCAAAAATATCTAAAGCATTCTCTAAGCTTTGATCTTCTTCTTTCATCTCAGCTTTCCATTCATCCTTACTTTTCATTTCATAAGAATCAACATTGTCCATAGTTTTCAAAGCATTCTCTAATTCCATTTTTTGTTCATCTGTTACATCTTTATTTAAATAAGCAACAATAGTAAGTTCATGTTCTAGATCCGTCGTAACTTGACGAACATTATAAGTCAAACAAATTGCAATAGCCACTAAAATCAAAGTAATCGTTGTACAAGCAATCGAAGCCATTGATAAAGAAAAGTTACGAAAAACACTTTTAAAAGAATCTCGTATACTTCTAGTCAGTATTCTTAACGCTCTCATGGACCTTATAACTTCCTTTCTTCGTATCACTTGCTAAAACACCATTTTCAATAACAAGAACTCGTTTTTTCATCCGATTAACAAGATCTTTATCATGAGTTGCCATGATAATAGTCGTTCCAAGTTCACGATTAATTTTATCCAAAATCTTCATAATTCCCCTTGAAGTTTCCGGATCTAAGTTTCCTGTCGGCTCATCACAAATCAAAAGCTTTGGATCATTAACAATGGCCCTTGCTATCGCCACACGCTGCTGTTCACCGCCAGAAAGCTCACTAGGTAAATTTCTAGTCTTTTCTTTTAATCCAACCGCTTCAATTGCTTTTAAAACTTTTGGCCGAATCTCATCATTAGGTAATCCTAAAGTTTCTAAAGCAAAAGCAACATTTTCATACACATTTAATTTAGGAAGCAATTTAAAATCTTGGAAAACAACCCCTAACTTTCTACGAAGTTTATAAACCTTAGAATTTCTAAGTTTAGCAACATCAATTCCACCAACAATCACTTTACCTTTAGTTGGTTTTTCTTCACGATAAAGCATTTTAATAAAAGTAGATTTACCTGAACCAGTTGAACCAATAACAAAAACAAATTCGCCTTTATCAATAGACACGCTTAAATCAGCAACTGCAGTTGTTCCATTTTTATAAATTTTATAAGCATGTTCAACTTTAATTAACTTCACTTACTACACCTCGCATTATTAGTTTATTATAACATAAAAAAAGCTCTATATAAATGGTAAATTTTGAGCTTTTACACCACCATGAACCTCATAGCAATCATTAATAACGAAAAAAGCATTTGGATCAACTTCTAAAATGGCTTCTTTAAACAAATAGTAATCTTTATTAGGAACAACACACATTAAAATATTACTTTTCTTTTTAGAAAAACCACCTTCCATATCTAAAATCGTCACGCCAGTATGCAATTCATGTAAAATAAAATCTTCAACTTTATTAAGTTCTTTAGTATGAATAAAAAAGAGTTTAGAATTAGAAATACCTATCATAATCCGATCCATAATTCCCGTATATATAACCAAAATTAAAATAGCATAAATCATTTGATTAATTCCAAAAACAAAAGCTCCAACTAAAACAACAGCCCCTTGAATAAATAAAGCACATCTACCTTCGGGCATGTGAAAAAATTTATTAAAAATACGTACAACAATATCTGAACCACCCGTATCAAATCCCATTTTATAAACTAAACCATAGCCCAAACCATACAATAAACCTGCAGCCAAAACAACCAACACCATATTATCTAAAACAATATATTGATTTAAAAAAGAAGCTAAAGGCTTAGTTAAACTAATAAAAACCGGATACATTAAACTGCCAACAATTGAAATACCTGTACGCTTTACTCCAAGGAGCAAAAAACTTACAACTAACAAAATACAAGTACACACATACAAAAAAATCTGTGGATCCCAGCCAAATAATGGTTCAACAACAATAGATAAACCTGTAGTCCCCCCAATAACTAAATTATAAGGATACAAAAATAGATTATATGTCAAGGCGAGCAAAAAAACTCCTAATAAAATAACCAAAACCCGTTTATAAAAATCTTTTTTCAAAACTGTTTCTTTAATTTTTTGAATATCCATAGATCATCATCCTTATTTAGATTATAACGAACTTCTAAATGAAAAGCAACAAACATAAAATATAACGAGGTGATAATTTTAATGAACGGCAGTTTTTTTAATACGCCAACATTTCCAGGTACAACACAAACACCAATGACTCCACCAGGAAATATTAGTTCCCAAAGCTCTCTACCCTTAGAGCAAAGTTTAATCGAAAATATTTTAAGATTAAACAAAGGAAAAAAAGTAAAAGTATACGCTTCTTATCCAGATTCAAACGAATGGCGAGACCGAATTTATGAAGGAATTATTGAACAATCAGGAAGAGACCACTTACTTCTCTCTGATCCATCAACTGGAAACTGGTTCTTACTTAGAATGCTATACATAAACTTCATTGAATTTGGTGAAAAAATAAACTACAATCCTGATTATTCAGATACTTTTGATTAAGAAACATTTTGTTTCTTCTTTTTTTATAAAAACTGCTCCAAAAAGCCTTTCTCTTCACCAAGAACAGTTTTTCTTCCATGACCTGGATACAAAGTAGTATCTAAAGAAATGTTTTTCAAAATTTTCCGAATCGATTCCCTCATTAAAGATTCACTACCACCTAAATCACACCTTCCAATGGTATGATAAAAAATAAAATCGCCAACAAACATAATTTTCTCGTCAGGAAAATAAAAAGAAATAGAATCGAGAGTATGTCCTGGATTAGCAAAAATTTCATAATGAAACTCTTCTACTTTTTGATTAGCAGTTAAACCATAAAACTCTTCAAGTTCTTTTAAAGCTCCAACATGATCAGGATGAAAATGAGTAACGAAAATACCAACAACTTTATAAGGCTTTAAAAAATTCAAAATTTTCTCTTTTTCATCCCCTGGATCAATCACAAGAGCTTCATTTTTTTCATTCACCACAACATAGCAATTTTCTTGAAGTTCTCCTACAACTAAAGTATACACTTTCATAATTTATCACCATTTTAAATGTAACATAAAAAAATTATTTAAACAAGAAACAAAATATGATACAATGCTTATAGAATTGAGGCGTGCAAAATGGAAACATTTACTATACTTTTATTAGTAATAATTATATTAGGAATTTTAGCTATATTATATATCAACATTTATAATCACATTCAATTTAGTAAAACAAAAATTGAAAAAGTCGAAGGACAAATTGACGAAGATTTAAGAACAAAATACGATTTAATCGTAAAAGCAGATAATGTAATAAAAAATAATTTAAAAGTCAAAAAAGATTATTTAAAAGATTTTGTAAATTTAAAAGAAGAAAAAATAAGCAACTTTGATTTAGAAAGAAAATTAAAAGAAGCAGAAACAATTATTGATACCCTGTATGAAGATAACAAAGAATTAAATGAAAATGAAACCATGATGGAAGTAAAAGAAGAATTCAAAAACATAAATGAAAAACTAGTAGCAGGCATCTCTTACTACAATAAACATGTAACGGATACCAACAATTACATTAGAAAATTTCCAAACAATATAATTGCTAAAATACACCATGTAAAAGCCAAAACATTTTTTGATGGTAAAGATATGACCGATACCGATATAGAAGATTTTAAATTATAAAAATGCTCACAAATTCATGTGAGTTTTTATATGGAACAATTATTCTTTAAAAAAGCGATTTAACAACGGTTTAAACATTTCAATAATAACTAAACTAATCAAATTAACCAATAATACTAAGAAAAATTGTCCAAAATTAACCATTTGTAAAGAAAAGATTTGACCAATTGGAGTTAAGAATACCAAAAGTTGAACAAGAAGTAAGAAGAAAACTCCAAGATTCAATTGCTTATTTGAAAAAAGACCTTTCTGAAAAATTCCTTCTTTTAAAGAACGACAATTATATGCAAAAACAAATT
Organism: uncultured Bacilli bacterium; assembly: GCA_904374795.1. GTDB lineage: Bacteria > Bacillota_I > Bacilli_A > RF39 > UBA660 > Ventrenecus. Next base: position 15,542 of record CAJFEV010000003.1, on the reverse strand, counting down.
CATTTAAAACAACACTTAGTAAAGCTAAAGTTTGAGCCATTTCTACACCTAAAGAATTTATACTAACAAAATAAACAAGTAACGAAACTCCTGTTTCAACAAGAACAGAAAGAATTAAAAAAGCTAAAAAGTAAGGCGTAAAAATTGGTTTGTTTAATCCATTAGGTTTTTTCTTCATATTCTGTTTACTAGCTTTTTCAAAAGCTAAACAAATAGAAGGTATTGTATCAGCAACTAAGTCAATATATAAAACATGTAAAGCCAAAATAATTTGATTATTTAAAAACATACCTAAAATAATTAAAATAATTTCTGTAAAATTACTCGATAAATTATACAAAACGTTAGCAATGACATTATCATAAATTCTTCTTCCTTCTGAAACAGCAGTTACGATCGTAGAGAAACTATCATCAAGTAACAAAATATCCGAAACACTTTTTGTTACATCTGTCCCACTCGCACCCATTCCAATTCCAACATTTGCAAGTTGTAAAGCTGGAGCATCATTAACACCATCACCCGTCATTGCAACAACTTTTCCCTGACGCTCCAAAGCATCCACAATAAGATATTTATGATCTGGAGAAACTCTAGCAAATACATTATATTCATTGACACATTTTTTTAATTCTCTAGGCGTCATCTTATCAAGTTCAAGGCCCAAAATACCTTCTTCCCCTTCTTCAATAATTCCCACTTCACGTGCAATAGCAAGAGCAGTATCTAAACTATCTCCTGTAATCATAATTGGTCTAATTTTCGCATTTTTACATTTTTGAATAGCAGCTTTAACATCACTTCTTGCCGGATCTTTCATAGCTAAAAGTCCAACAAAAATCAATTGTTTATTTTCTTCTTGTAAATACTTTTCTTCTTCATCATAAGTAGGCAAATCTTCTTTATAAGCCAAGGCAATAACTTTTAAAGCTTCTTTCGATAAAGCTTCTTCGATTTCTAAAATCTTTTCTTTCTCCTCTTTAGTTATTTTTTTAACTTCTAGAGCTTCTAGTAAAAAGCCACACCGACTTAGTAATGCCTCCGAACTTCCTTTAGTAAACAAAATTTTATCTTGATTTTTTTCATAAACAAAACTCATCATTTTTCTATCTGAATCAAAAGGAATTTCTACAATCTTTTGAAAATTTTGTTTCACTTTTTCAATCGAAATATTTTTTTCTTCTAAAAAATTTAACAAAGCAACATCTACCGCATCCCCAACATATTTATCTTTTTTATCTTTGATTGCCGTATTACAAAGAGCCAAAATAGAAACAATTTTATCATTTCTATACAAATCAAAATCTTCTAAAGAAATTACCTCACCATTAAAATATCCTTTAACAACTTCCATTTGATTCATAGTAAGTGTTCCTGTTTTATCTGTACAAATAATTTCCGTTGCACCAAGAGTTTCAATAGCTGCCATATTTCGTACTACGGTTTTTTTCTTAGCCATAGCTTTAACACCAATCATCAAAGTTGAAGTAATTGCAATCGGCAAGCACTCTGGAACAGAAGCGACAATCATAGAAATACAAAGCATAATAACCGTTAAAACATCATAATCTTTGATAATACTAAAGAGTAAGACAAACATCACAAGAAAAATAGCAACCATAGAAATAAACGTACTTACCTTTTTGACTTTTACTTGTAAAGAAGTCACAGGCTCCTCGCTTGTATTTATCGCTTTGGCAATTTTACCAATCTCTGTTTTCATAGAAGTTGCTACAACAACTGCCACAACTTTTCCTGAAACCAAATTGGTTCCAGCAAATACCATATTGCTTCTTTCGTGTAAAGAAACAACAGAACCAAGAGTTTCATCATTTTTAGAAACAGAATTACTCTCACCAGTTAAAACAGATTCGTCAGCCTTAGCAAAATAGCTTTCAATAATTCTTGCATCAGCAGGTACGCTATCTCCAGCTTCTAAAACAATAATATCGCCAACTACCAAATTCGTAGATGAGACTTCTTCAATTTTACCATCTCGATAAACTTGAACTTTAGTAATACTGTATTGTTTTAATTTTTCAACTGCATCTTCAGCTTTATCTTCTTGTAAATATCCCATCAAAATATTTACAAAAGTAGTTCCCAAAATAACCAAAGAATCTAAATAGTCATGCGTATCAAAAAGTGCATAAAAGAAAGATAAAATTCCTACAACCAAAAGCAAAATCACCATAAAATTTTTAAATTGACTTAAAAAAATTTGCAATTTACTTCTTCTTTTCTTTCCCTCAATAACATTTTCTCCAAATTTTTCTAAACGCCTTTTGGCTTCCGCTTTACTTAATCCATCTTTAGAAGTCTTAAAATACTGCAAAACATTTTCTATCTTTTCTTGATAAAAGTTCAATGAGCATCACCACATAAAGTATAACACAAAATAAATCCATTATTTTTTCAGAAAAGAAAAAAAGACAATTCTTGACAAATTATCTTATTCATTTCAAAGCAATTAATTTACATTATTATTTTATTAAAGTTAGTTTTTATCAAAAAAATTAAATAAATCAAAATTTTCATATTTATTTGATGTAAAATTCGGATATTCTGCAGTATATTTAGAAATATCTACCTTTACATCTAACGAATTTATATCTATAACATTTTTCATAATATCAAAAGTATGTTTAGGATATTTTTCTTGTAACTCTTCCAAATTATTTGTTATAAAATAAGAAATGGTTTTATTCTGATTTGCATATTCAATAAACTCATCTATATAAGTGATTTTAGGAAATTTATTCAAATTATCAAATACGAAAACAAATTCAAGATTTTTCTTTTTGATTTGAAATAACAATTGTTCTAATAAAATAATTCCAATCTTATTTCGATTATCATGTCCAATAAAGAAAATAGCTGTTTTATCTCCTAATTCAGATAAATCAAGATCAACAGTAGATAAAATATTTAAGGTTAAAGGTCTTCCTAAATAAGGTGCAAGCAACGTTTTTAAAGTAGATAAAATTCCACCTCGAGTATCGATGGGCGCGAAAACAGTGCTTGAAGCTAGGCGATAAATTAGATCTGTTACTTCTAATTTAGTCAAATATTCTCGCATTTTTAAAATATTTTTCTCACCGTCAATATCAATAAAACTTAACATACTAGATAAGCTTTGAAGATGAATTTCCTCTTCTTTACCTTCTTTAAACAACATAAGAAGTAATGCCACGAAAAAATCAGCAGCTGTACTTTCCCAAAATGAATCCATAGAATTATTACTTTTACAAAGGACTTCAGCAACTCCTTGTAATAATTCTATAGCATATTCTACATTTCCATTTTTATATAATAAATAAGGATAATAAAGAATATTGAATCCTTGAGATTTTTCTGGATCATTAAAATTAAGTAAATAAATATCATATCCTTTTTCTTTTAGAATTTTTTGAAATCTTGGATAATACTCTTCTTTATTATCTATAACAAAAAAATTTTTATTTTCATGAATCATTTTTTCTATTTCAGAAAACATGTATCCTCTAGTTTTCCCACTATCCGGCTTCCCAATAAGTAAATTTGTGTTTTTCATTTATCTCAAATCCTTTCTTTTAACTAATGTGCTTGATATTGGATTAGTACAAATTACACCGTCATGTAATCTTGTTCTTAATTCATCAATTTTTCGAATTTTTTTATATAAATTTTCCTGCTCTTTATATATCTTATCTTTTTGAATTAAAAAATCTTCATCTTCCCATTGATTCCAATTTTCTTTAATTTCTTCAAGCATAAAACCAGCTTCTTTTAACTCTAAGATAAGATGTAAATCATTAATTTGATCTGATGTGTAATAACGATAACCGCTATATAAATCAATCGTTGCCGGATTAAACAAATCTATTTCATCATAGTATCTTAAAGTTTTAATGGGGACATTAACAATTTTTGAAAACTCACCAATTTTGTACTTCATTTTATCCCCCACTTTAATATCCATTAAGTTTAGCGACTAGACAAATGATACTTAATATAATTAATAATACCACATAAGGAAGTAAAGATATATCATTTTCTGAAACATTTTTTCCTTCATCATAAATTTTTTGTTTTTCATACCAATTACGAGAATAAGTTTCCGAAAAATTTTCACATTGAATTTGTTGTATTAACATATTTTTTACAAAAAGCGCACTTATAAATTCCATCTTTCTTTTTATCTTTCAACTGCAAAAATTCACAGTCAGAACAAAACTTAGCCATTCAGTTCACTCTCCCTTAAGAGTAATTAAATCATTACAGTTAAGTGGAGAGTCAAGTGGAAGGAAAAAGTTATATAAGTTATCTAAAAAAAAGACAATTCTTGACAAATTATCTTATTCTTTTCTTCCCCAATCAATTTCTTTTAACCCATCTTTTTTTAAAAATTCATTCGTTTTAGAAAATGGTCTACTTCCAAAAAAGCCATACCTTGCTGAGAAAGGACTTGGATGAGGAGAAGTAATAATATGATGAATAGGATTCGTAATAAGTTTAGCTTTTTCTTTAGCAAAATTACCCCACAAAATAAAAACAACAGGCGTATCTTTTTGATTCACTAATTTAATAATATAATCAGTAAATAACTCCCAACCAAGTTTCCTATGAGAGGCTGGTGTATCTTTAACAACGGTTAAAACAGCATTTAAAAGTAATACACCCTCTTTAGCCCAACCTGTTAAATCACCATCACTACGAGGTGGAATACCTAAATCATCATAAAGTTCTTTATAAATATTTTGTAAAGAAGGAGGAACTTTCACACCTTTTTGCACTGAAAAAGATAATCCATGAGCTTCCCCCACGCCATGATACGGATCTTGTCCCATAATCACAACTTTAACATTACTATAGGGAGTTAATTTCAAAGCCTCAAAAATATGATCATGAGGTGGAAAAATTGTTTTCGTTGCATATTCATGATCTACTATATCCATAAATTTGTGAAAGCCCGGACTTTCCCAAATAATTTTTAATTTTTCATCCCAATCATTTCCAATCATTATTACTACCTCGTTCTCTACAAAAATTTAACATAAAAAATAGGGAAAAACAATTCTTATTTTCTTTTTTTTACTAAAACGGGAAAATCTATTTCATACTGTTTTGGAAGAGTTTCAATAATCAATTCCATATTGGGTTCCAAGTTATTTCTAGCATACCAAATTATTGATTCATGCTGTTTTCTAATTTGATAACTTATAGGCAAAAAAGGATTGTAACTTTCATGTAAACAACCGCAAAGTCCTATAACATAAGGCTTATGATAGCTATTTGCTATATCAATTATAGGTATGGTTGCATCACATGCCATATAGGCTAACAACAAATCATATTCTTGTAAATTTGTTTGACTAGTAATAGATTCTCTCCTCGTTTTAATTTTAGAATGCTTCGGAAGAATGATATCAGGATCAATCGCAGTAATGGTTCCCTTTTGTAATCGCTGCTGTTCTTTCAAAATATCACGTGATAACGCAGGATAAAAACCTGCTCCTATCTCACAAATATTCTGATCGATTGCATGATATCTTTTCACAATTTCTAAAAATCCTTTATAAAAATTATATTTTTCAGGAAGCATTTGAATAGCATAAGCAATTTGCCTTACTGCATCCATACGATAGTCACTTTCTTGAAACCCCTCTTGAATAATATCCCATATTTCAGGATACGATTCGTAGGCTTCACTAAAAATTTTTTTATATTGTAATAATTTCTGTTCTTTCGTCATAACAAATTCCTTCTTTAGTTGAAATATTTTAACAAACAATAAAAAAGAAGTCAAATAGGAACGTTTAATTCATTTATGATAGCTCTCATGATTTAAAATTTTAAAACTTCGATAAATTTGTTCTAATAAAATTCCTCGAAATAATCCATGAGGAAAAGTAAATCTAGAAAAAGATATAGCTAAATTGGCTCTTTTTTTAATGTCATCATGCAATCCCAAAGAACTACCAATAACAAAAGTTATAGTTGAATAGTTTAAAAAAAGTTCATCAATCTTCTTAGCCAAATCTTCACTAGACATTACACTTCCTAAAATTTCTAAAGTAATCACATAATCGCGAGAAGAAATAAAGGGCAACAGATGTTCCTTTTCCTTTTCTAAATTATCTTCATCCTTAACTTCAATAATTTCAATCTTATGATATTTAGAAATTCTTTTTTTATAATCTTCAACCATTTCTTTTAAATAATTTTCTTTTATCTTACCGACACACAAAATCTTTATCATCGCACACCTTCGTTATTTCATTTTGTTTAGCGCACACAACATCAGAAAAACTCATTTCATATTCTTTAAAAGTTTGAAAAAAAGTTTCCAAAGCTTTTTCTTCTGTATTATTATGTTTAGATAAATGCATTAAAACAATTTTTTTGGTATTTTCACCAACCAATTTTGTTAAATAAAAACTACTATCTTTATTAGACAAATGGCCTAAAGTTCCTAATACACGTTGTTTTAACCATTTAGGATAAGGTCCTTCCATAAGCATTTCAATATCATGATTACTTTCAATTAAATAATAATTTTTATCTTTCAAAAGAGAAAAATATTTTCGATTCAAATATCCAGTATCAGTAAGATACACTAAGGATTCTTGACCGTCAGATAAAATGAAATTTCTAGAATCTGTTACATCATGACTAGTTCGAATCGTTTGAACACGAACCGAATCGATATAAAAATCGTCATCATAAATAACAACATTTTCATAATCTTTTAAAAAATCCAAATCATAAAACATTTTCTCAGTCACATAAACTTTAGGATGAAATTTTTTTAAAAAAACTTTTAAAGCACTCACATGATCATCATGCGTATGACTAATTAAAATTGCATCTATATTTGTAGGTTCTTCCTGAATTTCATTGATTTTTTCTTTAATATACTTGGCATTCTTTCCTATATCAATTAATATTTTTACATTTCCAGATGAAAAGAAGGTAGAATTACCTTCACTTCCACTAGCCAAAACAACAGCTTTCATCTAAACAAACTCCATGGACTATACCACGTACCACCGTGTAATGGATCTCCTCTTGAAAAACCAAAGTGCAAGTGAGCTCCAGTTGAAGAACCACTACTACCCATATGAGCAATTTGTTGTCCTTTTGAAACATGATCACCTACAGAAACCATTAAATCAGTCGTAATATGAGAATACAACGTATAAAAATTATTTGCGTGCTGAACAACAATATAGTTACCATAACTCATACCACACATACTTCCATACCATCCAATATTAGCACAAGTGGCATTTGTAGCAACAACCGTTCCATCTTGAGCAGCATAAATTGGTGACCCAAATCCAGTTCCGGAAATATCTAACGCATTATGGAAAGAACCCCAACGCCACTCATAATCTGTTGTTATAATATATGGAGTAAGAGTCGGCCAAGCCCAAGTCATACCCGTATCAATATAATTACCATACGCACTTCCTATATTATAACTATAAGAAGGTCCTACCGAAGTAATTTCTTCAACGGCTTCTCTAATAGTCACACTACTAATAACATTCGCATCTTGTCCACGTTCACCATTAATAATACGAACCTCTTGAGTAATTCGTTCCAAACCAGTAACGCCGGCTTGTGTAACCTTACTATCTCCTCGTGACATGCTGTAATCAACTACAGTTGATTTCGTAAACGCTTGTTCAACATCTTCAGTAATACGAACCTCTTGATATAAAGTCAAAATCGGATTAATGATTCCATTAGATAAAGTATCTCCAATAGCTAAAACAGCATTTTCACCACGATACTTTGGATTAGCAATTAATAACTCACGAACATTAAGTTTACTAGCTTCAGCGATGCTAGCTAACGTATCACCCTTTTGGACCACATAACTTCGCGTAGGTTCAGTCGTTCCATAAAGTAAATATTGAGTAAGTTCATCGGCATCCGTAAAAATTTTATCGTGAACAGAAACATAAGCACTCTTAATGGTCACCGTTTCTTCAAATTCCATATGATTAATAAAAGAACCTACATCTACGATCTCTTCCTGAGTATTATGAATATATGCTTGATAATCTGCTTCATCAACAAAAGTTGTAATAAAATTATGTTCGGCTTCATAATAAATATCATCATCTAAAACTTGAATCGTCGTAACTTTTTCTTCTTCATTTTCCGTTGCCGGAGAAGTTATGGTTACTAAATATCCTTGTATAGTAAAATCACTTTTTTCTTTTATTTTCTCATAAACATCATTAGCTGATGTAATATCCTCATCATAAGTTACATACTCTAAAATATTAAACCCATTAGGTGGATAAACCTGGTCTACCTGATAAGTATCTTTAATATCTTGCTGTTCTTCATTAATCAAATTTAAAAGTTCATCTTGATCTTGTATGATCCCAAGTTTTTCTCCATCTAAATACACTTGATAAACATTTTGAGGAGTATCATTTTTGTCTGGAAAACCTATCCAAACAAAAATAAGGGCAAAAAAAATTGTAACTATTCCTAAAAGTATCTTATCTTTAGTTTTCATAAGCACTCCTTTTAACTTTTACAATTATATCATAAAAAAGAAAGTTCGTAAAATGAACTTTCAACTATTTTAAGTTCAACTTACGAACAAAAGGCTCACCCTTTAAAGCTAAATATTCATCCTGATGAAAAGAAGTATTTGCAATTTTTTGCATATGGCGTAATTCAGGTTCCGAAACGAGCTTTGTATAAACATTGGCATACTGAATACGTCCATCATACATACCTCTTACTATGGCATAACTAGCATTTTTCAAGAATACCATAGCCATCAAAGCATTTTCCATTTGTATTTTTTCTTGAAATGAAAAAGGACTATCAAAAAAACGAGTTCCAAAAGTTTGTTGATCCAAAAAGTTTTTATATTGAACATCTCCATCCGATAACAATTCTAAACCAGCATCTTTTCCTAAGAGCTTACTATAGGTTAGAAAATATGCTTGATTAGGATCTGCCCCATAAATGTGCAACTCTTTAGTACTTCGAGATTCAATATTGTTACTTAAAGCGAGTTCCCATGCAAGACGTTTCATTAATTCAAGGCCATTTTTACTTAATTTCTTTTCACAAGCAGATAAATCTAAATCAAAAGGATACATTAAATTTAATTTATCAGCATGATTAAAACTCCAATCAATATTTCCTCCAAAATATTTTTCATGATACAAACCATCCGAGATATCTACTTCAGAATATAAAGTTCCTTTAGCTTGACAAATATCTTGAAAAAGCTCTTGAAATTCAGGATTTGTATAATAGTAATATAGCTTTCTTTGTAAATCCGATTCACGAACTTGATATACGCCATTTCGAGTTAAGTAAGAAAGCAACAATCTAACAAAATTATCTTCTGTGAACCGTTTTTCTTTAGATAAACAAGAATTCTTTTTCATATCTTCGTGTAAATCAATTTTATTCATTTAGAATCCTCCTTAAAATTTTCTACATTTCCTCCATTGGTGAATACGGCTTAAAACAACTTTTATTTAATTCAAACAAGATTTGAAATAAACCAGTACTACCACGACGATGCTTAGCAATAATAACATCAACAGGTACGATATTACTTTTATTCTCAGCCGTTTTGGTTTCAAAATAATCTTGACGATTCAAAAACAAAACCAAATCAGCATCTTGTTCGATTGAACCGGATTCACGTAAATCAGCAAGTCTTGGTTGATTTGACTCTCGCCTTTCAGCATTACGAGACAACTGTGCAAGAGCAATAACAGGCACCTTTAATTCCATAGCCATTGTTTTAAAAGCACGCGATATCTCAGAGACTTCAACCTGTCTAGATTCCACCCGGCCACCAGTAGTAACAAGCTGCAAATAATCGATAACAACTAAAGCTAAACCTTTAGGACTAGAAGCAAGTCTACGACATTTTGCCTTAATTTCAGGGGCTGTTACAGAAGCATCATCTTCAATATATATATTTGTATCAGCCAGTTCACTCATTGCTTCTGTATATCGTTTCCAGTCATTATCATTTAACATTCCAGTTTTTAACTTTTCTCCTTCAATCTGCCCAACCGAGCTAATCATTCGATTAACAAGCTGTTCAGCACTCATTTCCAAATTGAAAATAGCAACAGCCTTATCTGTACTCATCGCAGCATTTGTCGCAATATTTAAAGCAAAAGCTGTTTTTCCCATACCAGGACGAGCTGCAAGAATAATAAGTTCACCCTCATGTAACCCAGCAGTCGCTTTATCCAAATCTTTAAAACCAGTTGTAATACCTGTTACGACACTTTTATTTTTGCTCATTCTCTCTAAATTTTCATGAGCTTCACGTAAAGCTTCAGTAATAGGTTTAAATTCACTCGTCTTACGTGTTCGAATAACATTTAAAAGCTTTTGTTCAGATGTATCAAGTAAAGTAGTCAAATTTTCTTCTTCATCATATGCATCTGTAACAATATTAGTAGCCGTATCTATAAGTCTTCTTCTAGTTGCTTTATCTTTCACAATATCCATATAATAATCTAAGTTAGCACTAGTCGCAACAGAATCAATAATCTCACTTAAATACTCAATTCCACCAATAGCATTCAAATTTTTTTGCTTATCCAACTCATTTTTCACAGTTGTAATATCAATAGGCGTATTGCTTTTATATAATGAAACCAATGCTGAAAAGATTTTTTTATGAGCATCACTAAAAAACATATCTTCCGTTAAATTTTCCATAATTTTTTCCATTGCATATGGATTTAAAAAAGTTACACCTAAAACACTCATTTCAGCTTCTAAATTTTGAGGCATTACTCTTGATGCCATAATAATCACCTACTTCTTTAAAACAACTTTTAAAGGGAAAATAACTCTTTTATGAAGTTCAATGATAACTTCATGAGTTCCTAACGAATCAATCGGATGATCCAACTTTATACATTTTTTATCAATAGAAAATCCCATTTTCTTTAATTCATCACTTATTTGTTTTGTTGAAATCACTCCAAAAACCTTATCCTCTTTTCCGGTTTTCACTTGAAAAACAATTTGTTTTTTTTCTAATTCTTTTTGAATATTTTGAAAATCTTTAACTCGATCTTCCTCTTCTAAATGTCTTTCTAGTAAAGAACGATCTAAAACTTCTTTACTTTTTTTCGTTTCAGGAACAGCCAAACCATTTTTAATTAAATAATTTGTTGCATACCCATCACTTACATTAATGATATCATCTTTTTTTCCTTGACCTTTAACATCTTTTAATAAAATAACTTTCATTAAAAAGACCTCCAATCACAGTACTTATTATATCAAAAATATTTTAGAAATAAATGCTATTTTTTTAAAAAACGCTTTTCATACATTTTCAACATGTTATCTATCTGAGCAATATATTCATCATAACAAATATGACGTATAGTATTAGGATGAAGCTTTTTTCCTAAAGACTTCTCAATATCATTTAAAACCTCAGTCTTAGTAGGTATGAGCACAAAAAGTTCTTTAAACAATTCATAATACTTTGGTATTGATTCTTCCAACACTTCAATTGGTTTACGTCTTTTTCTAGAATCATGCTCATAATTCTCCAAAGCAACAACATAACGAGTTGAATTTAAATCCAAGCAAAAACTTCCGTCAAAATCAAAAAAAGGAGCTAAATGAAAAGAAGAATCCTTTAAAACAATAAGGTTACGATAATGCATATCATAATCTCCTAGTAAAAACTGACAAAAAAACAATTTCACAATATCTTGCATAAGAGAAGAAACAATCACTTCATTATTTAAATCATTTCTAAAAAAATAACATAAAGCTTGATAAATATCTTCCAAATTATATAAATCAAAAGATTTTTGAATATAGGATTTATGCTTTCGTTTTAAAACAACTTCTAAAAAATACTTATCTAAAATATTTTTTAAAGAAAACTCTTTTAAATGATGAGGATTATAACTTGTAGAAACAATTCCTTTGTAGCTTTGATATCTAGCCATATCAAGCGATACAGTTGGTATTTCTAAAGCACGCAAAACATAAGTACAAAATAACTGAGAAATAGCTAAAGATTCCGAACAATCTTTAAAATATAATTCCTGACCTTTATAAAATTTTAAAATTTCTCCGCCCTTATCTCTAGGAATATGTTGTGCGACTCTTAAAGAATCCAAAATTATATACCCATCTTCTCGTTCCAAAAAAATCACCTATAAAAAGTATAACAAAAAAAGATACTTTTTAACAAGTATCCTATTTAACATATGGAATTAAAGCCATAAATCTTGCATATTTAATTTGTTCAGCAATATGTCTTTGATGTTTTGCACATGCACCAGTCATACGTCTTGGTAAAATTTTACCTTTTTCGCTAATATATTTATTAATAATCATAACATCTTTATAATCAACACTTTTTCCAGCACACATTTGACATATTTTTTTCTTTTTTCTTCTAAATTCAGCCATTTATATAATCTCCTTTCCTAGAATGGTAGATCATCATCAGAGAGTGCAATCTCTTCACCAAAGTCTTTAAAAGGATCTTCACTGACATCAGTTGTTGGTATACTTTGACTTTCTTCATAACTAGGCATTGGTTGAGCAAAACTTGCAGCATCATAGTTGGAAGAATCACCAGCTGACGCGTTTCTAGAACCTAAGAACGTAACATTATCTGCAACAATATCTGTCGTATAATGCTTTTGACCATCGGCTCCATCGTAACTTCCAGTTTGAATTCTACCTTCAACAGCCACTTGTGAACCTTTCGTACAATATTTAGCAATATTTTCTGCTTGTCTACGCCATGCGACACATCCAATAAAATCAGTTTGTGGTTGGCCTCCTTGAGGATTAAAAGGACGAGAAACAGCAACTGTAAAACGTGTTACAGCAATACCACTTCCTGTAGTACGCATTTCAGGATCTCTAGCTAATCTACCGATTAAAATAACTTTATTCATTTTTTACTCCTCTTCTTGACGAATGATTAAATGTCTTAAAACATTTTCATCTAGACGAATTTTACGATCAAATTCTTGAATCGTATCTTTGTTAGCTTCAACTTGCATTACAAAATAATATCCGTTTAATTCTTTTTTAATAGGATATGCAAGCTTCTTCTCACCTAGTTCTTTGTATTCAACTACTTTTCCTTTTAAGTCACTAATTAAAGACTTAAAACTTTCAGCACATTTTTTAATATCTGCACTTTCCATAGTAGCTTTTACAATAAACATGATTTCGTATTTGTTCATTTTCTACACCTCCTTATGGTCTAATGGCTTTTTGATTACACAAAAAGCAAGGAGTAATTGCTTACTCGAAAGTTATTTTAACATTATTAAAATAAAAAGTAAACCAATATTTAAAATTTTTTTATCTTTATTTGTCTATAATATTCGCTTTACATACCTTGTAAATCTAAAAACTTACATTTAACACTTTAAATTCTGAAAAACACATAGATTTCTCTGTCAATCTAAAATACTACTTTTTTTAAAGATAAAAATTTAATAGACAAAAACATAGCCCCATGATACACTTATGCCCGGAGGTAAAAATAATGACACATTTAAAGAAAATTGGTTTAGGATTAATTATCCTTGGAGCTTTATTCCTAACAGGATGTACAACTAAAGAACAAAACATTGAAGGTTCTTTAGAAGATATCATGACAAAATTATATGAAGGAATTAGTGAAGAAGAACTACCAATGGCTTTATCAAATATTGAAATCACAAGCGAAAATGTAGAAAACTACTTAGGAACAAGTGATATCGAATTTGAAAGTGCTTTAGCATCAGAATCAATGGTTGGTTCAATCGCTCATTCTATCGTCTTAGTACGTGCTAAAGAAGGTCAAGATATTGAAGCTCTAAAAAAGACAATCGAAGAAAACATCAATCCAAACAAATGGATTTGTGTTACAGCTGAAAATGTTGTTGTCAAAAATAAAGGAAACTTAATTCTTGTCATCATGGCAAATGAATTAGCTCCAAAAATAGAAGAAAACTTTGACAAATTATCATAAGCCTATTAAGGCTTTTTTTTAAAGGAGGATTTTTATGGTATTTTCAAGTATTTCATTTCTTTATTACTTTTTACCATTATGCATATTATGTTATTTTCTAATACCAGCAAAATTTCGAAATAAAGTATTATTAATTTTTAGTTTATTTTTTTATTTTTATGGTGAATCCAAATACATCATTGTATTAATTTTTTCTTGTTTCTTAAATTACTACGCAGGAAATCTCATTATAAAATATCCTAAAAAGAAAAAGCTTTTGTTAATAACTAACCTAGTTATCAACTTTGGTTTATTATTTTATTTCAAATATTTTAATTTCTTTATTACAAACATAAACAATTTATTAAATACAGACTTTCCTTTATTACATATAATCATGCCAATTGGTATAAGCTTTTTCACTTTCCAAGCGACAAGTTATGTAATAGATATTTATAAAGGAGAAATAAAACCAGCAAAAAATGTTTTTGATTTTGCAACTTATTTAACTTTATTTCCTCAATTAATAGCAGGTCCAATCGTCCGTTATGAAACCGTAGCAGAAGAAATGGAAAATCGAAAAACCACTATTCCATTAGTTGCTTCTGGATTAAAAAGATTTATTATTGGACTAGGAAAAAAAGTTCTCATCGCTAATCTTCTAGGTGCGTTCACGACTAGTCTAGATACATTAAGCTCCCCAACTATCCTAAGCTTTTGGCTAAAAGCTCTAGCTTATACATTCCAAATTTACTATGACTTTTCCGGATACAGTGATATGGCAATCGGTCTTGGCCTAGTATTTGGTTTTCATTTCTTAGAAAACTTCAATTATCCACTAACAGCAAAAAGTATAACGGATTTTTGGAGACGTTGGCATATTTCTTTATCCACATGGTTTAGAGATTATCTCTACATTCCTCTTGGCGGAAATCGTTTAGGTAAGAAAAAACAAATTAGAAACATTTTAATCGTGTGGTTAACAACTGGATTATGGCACGGAGCAAGTTGGAATTTTGTTTTATGGGGACTTTATTTTGCCATTCTTCTACTTTTAGAAAAATTTGTTTGGCAAAAATTTCTTGATAAACATAAAATCTTTGCCCATATTTCTACATTTATATTAATTATATTTAGCTTTATAATATTTAGTACAGAATCGATAACAGGTATTGGACTTTTCTTCCAAAATTTATTTAATTTTACCTTACCATTCACTAATGTAGAAACAAACTTTTATTTAAGTAATTATTTAATCATTTTAATTCTAGCCTTTATAGGAATGGGTCCATGGATAAAAAATCTATACAATAAAATTGCGAATTCCAAAACTGGAAAAAAAGTTTTAATCATTGCCGAACCAATGATTTTAATGATTTTACTTTTCATTATAACAGGATATATCATCGACGATTCATACAACCCATTTTTATATTTTAGATTTTAGAAGGAGAAAAGGTTGAAAAAAAATAATTAAATTAAGACATGCAAAAAGAGTTCAAAAATAAGAAATTTTTTTTGAACTTAAAGTAAGTCAATGAAGACTATAAAA
>CAJFEV010000002.1 GCA_904374795.1 uncultured Bacilli bacterium | reverse complement strand
AATGGTCAAGATAAATTCGACCTATGGTCTCACCATTGACTGATTATCAAACTTATTTCCCATGCAATTTAAAATGGGAACTTTCAATTTTATTTAATGCAGTATTAATAAAAACTTGAATTATTATTGAATTTATGTATAATAACTAATAAATGTGAGGTGTTTATACGTGGAAAATATAGAATCGAATAAAATAAATGTTGAATTATTATTTCCATACATTAGTGATGAAAGAATGTTAGAAAGAATAAAAAAACTTCCCTTTATAAGGGAAATCCCTAATTGGTACATATGGTCATTATATTGCCAATTGAAAGAAAGTCGTTTTAATCCACCGGTAAAAGAAGTTATTTTATCTAATTTTCGCACTGATGAAATAAAACTCATTAATAATGATCATTATGTTAAACCATTACATTACGATGAAGATCTTCTTGAAGCTATAGCAAGCATTGTAGCTAATAATCCTCTAACTTTAGTCCCTTTTATGCAAAATATTGTAAAACAAACCTTCCTATGTTTCCTAGGAGTAGACGAATCAAAGAGATGGAACGAAACAATCGATTTAGATAAAATACATCCTGAAACAGAACCATCAGACCATGATTTAATCAATATGGATAATAAACCAAGAAGTATTTCTGATATTCAAGGACCTTTATGGATTGGAAGAAGCAGTGAAATTACAAGATGTTATGCCGAAGCAATTCATTACCTTTCTATGCTTTTAATAATCATAGACAAATTATTAGATAAAGGTGTGAATCTAGAAGTCTTAAAATTCATCGATTTATCTTCAAAATCTCATCAAGTAAATAATTTCGATAAAATGGAAGCTGAAAAGAATTGGTTAAGCTGTCATATCTGCTGCACTAATAATTGTGACGATCAAGAAATAAACTTAACAAGACTCAAAAAATTTACATTATCTGAAATCATAAGTTTCGCCCAATTTGACGATTTAAAACAATTTTTTGAAAAAATTAAAATATTAGCCTACGATTTTCTTCTAGAAAATTACATAAATGAAGGATACATTCCGAAAATTGATTATCTTTATCCGATATATTACTGGGAAGACACATTGTCAACAAATGGAATCAATAGTACTTTACCTAATGATCCAAAGATAACAACTATAGAAGATGCCTTAAAACAAATAGAAGAAAAAATGAAAAAGGTTGCCCTAAAATCTTATCAAACAGTTATAGAAAGAAAAGTAAAAAAACTGAAGGAAAATTTAACAAGTATAAAAAATAATACTCATTTAACTTCTAGTGCATATATGAATTTACTAGATCGAATAGATCAATTAACGGAAAAAATGAAAAATTCATTTGAAAACCAAACAAAACAGGAAGACATTCAACCAGAAGCGTTTGATTATCTTTTAAAAAATGTTGAAGATCTTGTCAATAAATTGAATAATTTATCGAACTCTCAAAAAGAAAATATGGATAATGAAATGAATGTATTTTTACAAAACTTACTCGATAGTTTAAATTTGGGACAACCTGAAGAAACTCCTACAGACTCACAAGAAGAACATTTAATTGACGAATCAAATACTCAACAAAAGATAAAAGATTATCAAAGTAAAATGGAAGAATTGCAAAAAAAAATTGAAATATTAGAGATCCAGAAAAAAGGCTTATCAGAATTTCTAACGAAAAACAATATAGAAGACAGGCTAAAAACATTGGAAGAAAGTCTATCACGAATAGAGAAAAGTAATAATGAAAAAGATTTAGAAAATATTATAAAAAAACTAGAAGCGAAAGATTATATTGTCAAAGAAGAATTACTAAAAATTTTAGAAAATTATCAATCAAAAAATTCCAAATACAGAAAACGTTATTTAGGTATTATCGCAGCTTTTATAGGACTTGGAACAGGTTTGTCCATAACTGCAAATAACGCTACTTCAAGCAAATTAGTTAGCAACGTTACCTCATCAAAGTCAGATTCCGAAGCAGAAGAACAAGTTTTAGAAACACCTTCAGTGATAATATCACCTTTGCCTGAAGAGTCAAATGTTCACATAGATAACGAGGATTTTAACAATAGCATAATCAAAAGCGAAGAGAACAGTTCAGATCTTTCTCCATATCTTACTTTAGGAAGAAAAATTGAAGGAGGAAGAATATATTATGCTTCCATTTATTCTAGTGTACCATCAGGTTATACTGATAGTTCATCTGTGATTATTGGATATTATCCATTTTTGAATGGAGAATATCTAGGAAAAATTAGTACAAATAAAGACATGGAACTCTTAATGATGCAACATCGAGAACACCTTGAAAGTATTACTTGGAAAGTAGCAACCATCAAAGAAGAACTATTAGCTTATTATCCAGAAATTAGACAAGCAATTGAAAATAACCAAAGTATAGATCCAAAATACATTTCACAATTTGAAGATTATGATCCGATTGCATTAAAAAATACAAAGGAAACCACTTTGAACAACAGCTTAAAACGTCTACAATAATTAGAAGTTTTACGAAATATAAATTATGGTTATAATATAATTACAAAAACTGTATCTTTAGCTTTCAAACAGCAACAAAAAACTAGCCTTACCTAGTTTTTTTTGATACAATAAAAAAGGTGATATATTATGCAAAAAAGAAGCGAATTAAGACAACTTGCAATGACTTGTCTGTATCAAATAGATATTTTAAAACAAAACCATCTTACATATGACGTTGATGAAGTTTTAAAAGAAAATGTAAGTGTAGATAATGAATTTGTCAAAGACTTAGTTTACGGTGTAATAACATCAGAAAAAGAAATTGACGAAATTGCGAACAAATATCTAAAAGATTGGGAGATAAATCGCTTAGACAAAACTGGTGCTGCGATATTGCGCATGGCAATATATGAAATGAAATATATGGATACTCCGCCAATAGTAGTAATTAATGAAGCCATTGAATTAGCAAAAAAATACACAGATGAAGATTTAGTAAAAATGATAAATGCAGTATTAGACAAACTCATGAAGGAATTGTAAGAATGAAACGGGAAAACGGAATAATAATGTTAGACAGTCTTATTCCAAATTGGAGTAAAGCAATGAAGGCTCATCAGATTATCCCCAACGATTTATGTGGCCCTCATTATAATGGATACTGGTTAAACAACATAGAAGGGAAAAATTATTTTTTAAAAATTTGTAAAAATAACGGATTAAATGATCAATTGTTCATGCAAGTATTTATGGAAGAATTAGCTAAAACAGTTTCTATAGCTACAATAAATTCTGAAATAATTCGAGTAAATCCAAAAAGTAATACATATGGAATCATTTCTGATAATTATCAAATAAATGGTTATAAAATAATTTCTGGAAAGGATATTATTTGGTCCTACTTAGAAAATTTAGAGTTTAATAGAAAGCTTAAAGAAACTATAGGAATTAATTCATTAGACGAACTATATGAAACATCTTTTGCAGAAAACTTTTCTTTTAATTCGCTTTCTTTTATTTGGGAAGCTTTAGAAAATTATTATCAGGATTATCCAAACAAACATCTATTTGTTTATAAAATCATTGAAGAATTAACTCGCAGATATACATACGCTTTTATAACTATGCAACACGATTTTCATTTAGGAAACTGGGAACTTTTAGATAATGGAATACACGCCTTTCTAGTGCCAATGTATGATATGGAATTGGGTTTTCAGAAAAGATTTTTTGACCTATCAAGAAATAATTCCATGAGAGCATACGAAGGTTCTATCCAAAATATATATGATTCATTCAAGCAATTTTTCTATAGTTCTTCATCCAGTTTTCAATTAGAGGCTATAAGACAACTCTATATTTTGACTCCAGAAACACTCTTAAATATTGTGACAAATTTAGAAGAAAAATATCAAGTAGATAAAGGAACAAAAATCCGTGAAAATATCAACTCTCTTTATAAAGAACACTATAAAGAATTGATAAATATTACTCAAACACTTGAAAAAGAAGAAGGTAAGCATTTATGAATCATGAATATATTACAATCTCTCAAATAAACAACTTTATTAAAATGATTTTTGATGGTAATTCTTATTTACAAAAAGTATACCTAAAAGGAGAAATTAGCAATTTTAAAAGACATTCCTCTGGACATTTATATCTAACATTAAAAGACGAAGAATCTAGAATCAGCGCCATTATGTTTCGTAGCATGGCTTCCAAATTAACATTTGTCCCGGAAGATGGAATGAATGTCTTAGTAGAAGGAAGGATAAGTGTCTATCCAGCTGGCGGAAATTATCAAATTTATATAGATAAAATGGAGCAAGATGGCTTAGGCAATCTGTATGTAGAATTTGAAAAATTAAAAAAGAAATTAGCAGGAGAAGGATTGTTTGATCCAAGTCATAAAAAGCCCATTCCAAAATTTCCCAAAAAAATAGGAATTGTCACGGCTCCAACAGGTGCTGCAATTAAAGATATTTTAAGTACGATAACTAGACGTTTTCCTTTGTGTGAAACCATTCTTTTCCCGTCACTTGTCCAAGGAGTGCAAGCCAAAGAAGATATTGTCAAAAACATAAAAAAAGCGAATGAATACGATTTAGATATTTTAATTGTCGGACGTGGGGGAGGCTCAATCGAAGATTTATGGGCATTTAATGAAGAAATTGTTGCAAGAGCAATCTATGAATCCAAAATCCCTATAATAAGCGCGGTCGGTCATGAAGTAGATGTAACAATAGCTGATTTTGTTGCCGACAAACGAGCCCCAACACCAACAGGCGCCGCGGAAATGGCTGTTCCAACTATTGAAGAAGTAAAAAATTTATTTCAAACCAAACAAATCGAAATATCAAACGCCTTTTTAACTAGATTAAATGAGAAAAAACATCATTTAAAGAAACTTGCAGATAGTTTTATTTTAAAAAATCCAATGGTTTTATATGATGTAAAAATACAAAAATTAGATGATTTAACTGACAAATTAAAAAATGCAATGGATAGTTTTCTTGAAAACAAAGTAAAAGAGATAAATTATCTAAAAGAACATTATATTATAAAAAATCCATTAATTATGTATCAAAACAAAATCGAAGAAATTAAGAAAAATCAAGAAATTTTGCAAAAAAATATTGAGGCAATTTTAAACAAAAAAAATCACGACTTTGCCTTTATTGTTCAAACTTTAAAATTAGTAAATCCATTAAATATTTTAGACAAAGGATATTCATTGATAAAAAAGGATGGACATATACTTAAAGAAAGTAGTAAGATAAAAGAAAAAGATATATTAAATGTTCGCCTATCTAAGGGTGAGCTTAGTGTAGAAGTAAAGGAGATTATATCATGAATGAAATTACATTTGAAAAAGCATTACAAGATTTAGAAGGAATTATTAAAGATTTAGAAAGCGGAAGTATTCCATTAGAAGAAGCTATTAATAAATATACCGATGCAATGAATTTAGTTAAAATTTGCCAAGAAAAACTAGATAAAGCAACCAAACAAGTGAATAAGATTTTAAGCGAAAACGATGAATTAAAAGACTTTGAATTAGAAGGTAAGGAAGAGAGTCATGAGCAAATTAGTTAGTAAAATTACCGACCGTGATGTAGATTTTGCCAAATGGTACACAGATGTTGTAAGAGAAGCTGATTTAGTAGCTTATTCATCAGTGAAAGGCAGTATGATCATTAGACCTTATGGCTATGCAATTTGGGAAAATATTCAAAAAATTTTGGATAAAGAATTTAAAAAAACAGGTCATGAAAATGTTCAGATGCCTATGTTTATCCCAGAGTCTTTATTAAATGTAGAAAAAGAACACGTTAATGGTTTCGCGCCAGAGGTAGCCTGGGTTACACATGGTGGAAACGAAAAATTAGAAGAGAAAATGTGTGTAAGACCAACAAGTGAAGTTTTATTCTGTGAACACTATAAAAACATTATCAAGTCTTACCGGGATTTACCTAAACTATATAATCAATGGTGTACAATCGTTCGTTGGGAAAAAACAACAAGACCATTTTTAAGAAGTAGAGAAATTCTTTGGCAAGAAGGACACACGATGCACAAAACAAGCGAAGAAGCCAAAAAAGAAACTCTAAGAATGCTAAAAATATATGAAGATTTTCAAAGAAATATCTTAGCTTTACCTGTTTTAGTTGGTAGAAAAACAGAAAAAGAAAAATTCGCTGGTGCTGAAGAAACATACACTCTAGAAGCAATGATGTATGATGGAGTAGCACTACAAAACGGAACGAGTCATTATTTTGGCAACCATTTTGCTAAAGCTTTTGGAATTCAATTTCTAGATGAGAACAACACATTGCAAACTCCATATCAAACAAGCTGGGGAGTTTCAACAAGAATGATTGGCGGAATAATTATGACTCACGGAGACAATCATGGTCTAGTACTTCCACCAAACATTGCTCCAATTAAAATAATCTTTATTCCAATTACACAAGAAGAAAGTATTTTAAATACCATTGATGAGATTATTAAAAAAATTCCTGAAGAATACACTTATAAAATCGATGATTCAGATAAAAGCCCTGGCTATAAATTTGCTGAAGCAGAAGTTAAAGGTATTCCAATCCGTGTCGAGATTGGAAAAAGAGATTTAGAAAACGATGAAGTAACTGTAGTTAGAAGAGATACTTTAGAAAAATATAAAGTGAAAACAAATGAAGTAGCAGACTACATCTTAAAACTTTTAGAAACAATTCAAAAAGATATGTATGATAGAGCTTTACAAAGAAGAAACAAAAAAATCTTTGATGTAAAAGACTATGATGATATGAAAGAATTAATTAAAGAAAAAACTGGTTTTATCAAGATAAATTGGTGTGGAAAAACAGAATGTGAAGAACAAATTAAAAATGATACAGGATATAAAAGTCGCTGTATTATTGAAGAAGAAAAACCAACTGGAAAATGTATTGTATGTGGACAAGAAGCAACTTGTCGTATATATGTAGGCAAACAATATTAAGAAGGAAACTATCCTTCTTTTTTTGCGTCTATCTAATATATCTTCATGTAAAATAATTCAACTAAAAATCTTTTTCCTTGCATTTCCATTAAAATCGTGTCATACTGAATATAGTTTTCAAAATCGTTTTCCGAAGAGGAGGAAAATGGATAAAATTTATGTTTCAAAAGAAGGTTTGCAAGAATTTCTAGAAGAATTGGAGAAAAAAAGAAAATTTCTAGAAAAAAATTTACAATTTCAAGGCGAAGCAATTCGAAATGCTCCAGGAGATGGATGGCATGATAATTTTGCTTTCGAAGAAGCTATTCAAGAAGAAAGAAGAATTTCTAACGAGCTTCAAAAAATGATTTTAGATAAGCAAAAACTAGAAATCATCTCTGAAGAAAAAAAAGACAACAATCTGATTTACCTTGAAGACATAGTATGTATACGTTTCTTTTATAGTGAAGAGGACTATGAGGAGGATATAGTTAAACTCACAGGAAAATATTTTCCTGTAGTAACAGCAAAAATAAAAGAAATAACCATAAATAGTCCTTTAGGAAAAGCACTCTATTTACAAAAAATAGGTTCAAAGGTAAAATATTTTGTTAACGAAAAAGAAATAATGGTAGAAATCCTAGAAAAAAGATAGAAAGCTCTATCTTTTTTCATTATAAATAATATAATTTTCCTTTCTTTCTGCAGGAGCAAGAAGGTTTCCATCGCGATAACCTAAGATTACATTTGCAATTCCTTCAAAATTTTCCCCTAATCCCCATTTTTTCATAAGTTCTTTTCCCTCAAAAGTTTCAAAGGTTTCCTTAGCACGATGAATCCAACAAGAGTCGATGCCTAAACTATACGCAGCATGAATAAGATTAGAAGCAACCGCAGCGCCATCTTGAACATAAGTACTTACATTTTTATCTGCAAAAATGATAAGTAGAGTGGGGGCATCGTAAAAAGGGTTAATGCCTTCCTTTCGAATAAAACTACTATTCATTTTAGCAATCTTTTTAATAAGATTGGCATCCTGAATCACCACAATGGAAGCACTTTGTTTTTCTTTTCCATTTGGAGCATACGTACCACATTTTAAAATGATTTGTAAATCTTTTTCAGGAATTTGTTTTTTTAAGTACTTTCTACAACTTCTTCTATTACATAAAGCATGGATAACATCATTCATATTCTTTCTATCCTTTCTAATAAAAGTATACCATAAAAAAGCCAAATTTTTCCATAGCAACTATTTCCATAGTTTTGAAAGAAAAGTTGTTTATACTACATGATGATTAGAAAGGAAGAGTAAAATGAAAAAAAATTATAAAAACATGATTTTATTTTTAGTGGTCATATTTTTATTTCCTTTACAAGTATTTGCCTATTCAAATAAAGTGATCTTAGGTGGAGAAAGTGTTGGAATTCATATTGAAACACCTGGTGTCATGGTTATAGGTTTCTACCCTGTAAATGGTGAATATGTAAAAGGCACACCTGAAATTCAAATTGGGGATTTAATCATTAAGGTAAATCAAACACAAGTATCTTCTATTAGCGATTTAACATCGGTCATTGAAAAAGAAATAATGAATAATGAAATTGAATTAATTGTAAATCGTGATCATGAAGAAAAGAAAATAAAAATGACCTTAGAAAAAGTAGATGGAATTTATAAAACTGGGCTCTACGTAAAAGATAGTATTACCGGTATTGGAACACTTACTTACATTGACCCAGAAACCAAAGTCTACGGAGCTTTAGGACACGAAATTCTTGAAAGTACTACAAGCGAAATAGTAGAGGTAAAAACAGGTAGAATTTTTGAAAGCACCATTACAAGTATTAATAAAAGTAGTACTGGCGTAGCTGGAGCTAAAAATGCAAATTTCAATTACAAAAATATTTATGGAAACATCTTAACAAATGGTTCACATGGCATTTATGGAATTTATGAGGCTGACCTAAATACCAAAGTAATAGAAATTGCTAATCCAGATGAAATCAAAATTGGAAAAGCCTCAATTTATACGGTTTTAGATGGTCAAGAAAAAAAAGAATATGAGATTGAAATTACAAGTATTAAAGAATATAGTGATGTAAAAAATGTTACATTTGAAATAACAGATAAAGAACTCATTGAAAAAACTGGTGGAGTAGTGCAAGGGATGAGTGGCTCTCCCATCGTCCAAAACGATAAACTAATCGGAGCAGTTACACATGTTATTGTCGACAACCCACTCACTGGATATGGAATATTCATTACAACTATGTTAGAAACTGGAGATAAATATGCGGAATAAAAAAATCGAGACCTAACTCGATTCTTTTTATTGAAATGCATAAACTGCAATACTAGCAACAATTCCAGCTACCATAATAAATAAAATAATCCATGTAACTACTTGTCGTACTCTTTTATTCATAAAATGACCTCTCTTTTTCCTATTAAATTTATCATAAAATCTCGTGTTTGTAAATATACTTTCTTAGGTGATTAACTTGAAATGTTGCAAAGAATATTTTAAAAAGAATCAATATTTTGTACTATTCTTAGCAGTTTTACTTATATTTGGTATCGTTGTTGGATTATATCTCGGTATTTCACACATCGATATATTAAAAGAAGAAGTCACTTATTTTGCAGAAAATATATCAAATCGTACATATAATTATTTATTTTTTCATTTTTTTGTTTTCGTAATCGGAATACTCACAAGCTTTTTTGCAATCGGGATTCCCTTTTTATGTACCCTGATTTTTTATGAAGGAATGAGTATTGGTTTTCTCTTAGGAATTTTTAGTTTAACGTATGGCTTAATCGGTTTTGTTTTTGCTTGTATTTTTATTTTAATTACAAAAGTATTCTATCTCATTTGTCTCTTATTTTTATTTTCAAAATGTCTTCGAATAGCCAGAAAAATGATTGGAAAATATATCTACAAAACCGACCCAAGTATTATTGTTGTTCACCTAGTTAAAGGCTGTGCATTATGCACTTTTCTTCTTATAATTTATGATGCTTTACTATGGGGACTAGGAAGCAAAATTCTACCACTTTTTAATTTTTTAATTCTTTGATATAATAGATAGAAGTTAAGGAAGTGCAATATGGAAAAGGAAAAAGTAATTGTTGGAATGAGTGGAGGAGTAGACTCTGCAGTAAGTGCTTATCTTTTACTAAAAGAAGGATATGAAGTAGAAGGATTATTCATGCGAAACTGGGACGCATCATTAAATAACGATGTTTTAGGAAATCCAACCATAGATAACTCTATTTGTCCTCAAGAACAAGATTATCAAGATGCTTTAAAAGCTTGTCAAATTTTAGGTATACCTCTACATCGAGTAGATTTTATAAAAGAATACTGGGATAACGTTTTCACCTATTTTTTAGAAGAATTAAAAAAGGGCCGAACACCTAATCCAGACTTACTATGCAATAAATATATTAAATTTGATGTATTTAAAAAAGAAGCCTACAAATTAGGGGCAAAATATATGGCAACTGGACATTATGCAAGAATGGAAAATGGCAAACTTTTAAGAGGAATAGACACGAACAAAGACCAAACGTATTTCCTAGCGCAGCTTACACCTGACCAATTAAAAGACGTTTTATTTCCTGTTGGCAATTTAACAAAACCAGAAGTACGTAAAATTGCTGAAGAAGCAAAGCTAAACGTAGCTTCTAAAAAAGATTCAACAGGCATTTGCTTTATTGGAGAAAGACATTTTCAAGAGTTTATTCATAACTATCTAAAACCAAATCCAGGAGATATCGTCAATGTAGAAACAAATGAAGTTATTGGAAGACACACCGGCCTCATGAACTATACTATAGGTCAACGAAAAAATGTAGGGTTATCAGGATTTAAAGAAAGACACTATGTATGTGGCAAAAACGTTTCTAAAAACATTTTATATGTTGCTTTTGGCGAAGATAGCTCTTACTTAATGAGTGACAGCTGTACTTTAGAACAAGTCAATTGGATAAGTGCCACACATCCTACTTTTTGTACCGCAAAATTTCGCTACCGTGGTAGCGATTATGCAGTTCAAATCGATTATTTAGAAAATGATGAAGTAAAAGTTACATATCCAGAACAAGTAAAATCCGTAACTCCAGGTCAGTTTTGTGTTTTTTATCTTGGTGAAGAATGCTTAGGAAGCGGGATTATAAAAGAAGTTTTTAAAAATAATGAAAAACTTTGGTATTTAAGTGATTAAAAGACTTTTCCAAAAATTTCATGCCCTTTTACTTGACACAAAAATGTTAAGTAGATATAATTATAATGTAAATATTAAAAAGAGAGTAGGCATAGAAAATGAACAAATTAAATGAATTATTACAAGAATTAGGAATTTCAAAGGTAAGACTAGCAAAATATCTAGGAGTTTCTAGACAAATGGTATACAATTATCTTGAACTCGATGATATAAATAAATGGCCTAAAGAGAAAAAAATTCTTCTTTATAAATTATTAGATATAACAGATGATTCAGACAAAGCTTTAGAAAAAATTAATGTAACAACAGATTATTTAATGAGCGTTGAAAATCGTTTGAATCAAGGCATGAAAAATGCAAATGATATAGACAATTATTTAGATTTAAAAAATTTAAATAAAGAATCTCAAGTTCTTTTAACAGACATTGTAAATTTACTCAAAGAAAAACTTAGTGATGAAGAGAAAAGGGAAGAGAACTATTACGCTCTTTTATACTTATTCCATATGTTGCAATCAATGAGTAATGTACCAGAAATAAAATATATTTTTGGATATATGTCAAAAATAACAGGATTTACAAAACCAGATGAATTTAAATTCAATGAAGATAAACAATTCATTTTCGAAGGAATTCTTTACTCTGCCCTAACACTTTATAACAATGGGGGAGCTTCACGTAGCAAATTAGCAGAATCTCATCGTCGTTTCGTTCAAGAAATTGAAAAGAAAAATGAAGAAAAATTAAGTCGTACTCAACAATTAAATACCGTACGAATTCAAGCTTTAAAAGAACTTGGCTATACAGAAATTAATGTAAATAACGCTGAAGAAGTTTTTGAAAAAATCGCTGAAATTGAATCACGTGGTTCAATGATTGGTAACGAATAAAATACTAGACTACTCTAGTATTTTTTGTTGCAAGTCCCCTACTTTTTAAATATGGAAAAAGAGGGAAGATAAAGATTTTGATGCACTGAATGCATAATTATTCATCTTTTCAAATTTCGATGCAAATTAGCAAACCATACAATAATACAATAATAAGAACTAAATGAAATAATTAATATAATTAATAATACATAATAAAAAAATTAAAATGTTAAAACAAATGAATTTTATAAAAAACAAAATCAATATTAATAAAATGAAAAAACAAAGCAAATAAGCATTTATAAAACAATTTTTATTGCAAATTTAAATATTGCATAATGTATATTATGTAAACCAACGATGAATTACTAACACATGAAAATATTTTTTAGTTCTTATTTTCCTCTACAATTAACCATATTTTAAAGTATAATAACTGCAAGCAAATATATATTGACCTTTTAAAATCTCGATGCAAATTTAAGAAACAGTTTTTACATATCATATAATGAAAATGTTTTTTATTTGCAATTCTGAAAGTCAAAAATATCAGATAAAATATTTCATACAGACAGAGGGAATGAATTCAAAAACAAACTAATTGATGAGGTAATCAATATATTTCATATTAAGCGTTCTTTATCTAAAAAAGGGTGTCCGTATGATAATGCAGTCGCAGAAGCAACCTATAAAATTTTTAAAACAGAGTTTGCATTCAACAGAAGATTTGCAAATTTAGAAGAATTAGAACGTGAATTATTTGACTATGTGAATTGGTATAACAATGTGCGAATTCATGGTTCACTAAATTACCAAACACCTGTAGCATATCGTTTGGGGTTGTCCTTATAAAAATTGTCTAAAAAAGTGTTGACAATCCACTATCCCCTAAGGCTAGAAAGAAAACAAAACGTGAATTTGCAAAGAAAAAACTTTTTCAAGAAAAGAAAATCAATCTAGCTATGTCTGAAGAGCAAATAGAAACGATTATCAGTCATGAAATAGCTTTAGAGGATTCCCACCCTAGAGGAGAAAAACCTAAATATTTTGGTGAAATCATTGAACAAGATGGTTCCATTCATCATTGGTTTGGAGATAAAAAAGCTTGTTTACATCTTGCTATCGATAAAGCAACTTCTACGATTGTTGGAGCTTATTTTGATACACAAGAAACATTAAATGGCTACTACCATGTGTTATATCAAATATTAACTAATTATGCTTAAGTTTGATATTCCTGCTTGTTAATATTCAAACTTATCTTGACTTTTATAAGAATAGATATAAAATTTCAAACAAAAACGAGAATATTTTCCCGTTAATGTTTAAATTTTTTTGAGACATTTTCAAAAACTATTGACATTATTTTAATATATTTTTTTATTTATTATTGACTTTAAATGCCTTTCTTGTGATCAATTTGTTTAGTGTTTATATATTCATCCATAGAACTGAATAATTTTTGGGAAAAATCTTCATCATTTAAATCAATACCTATACCAGAGCAAATATCATAAACTGTTTTATCATTAAATTCATTAATATGATTATTTAAATTTACAATATCATTAAAATCAGAATACTTATGAGCATAAACTGCTAAAAAAGTACCTAATATATATTTATAATTATATGCCATAAATTCTTCTGCCAAAGCACATCCAAGTTCATTTGGATTTTCTTTAATTCTATCTTTATTTTTTTCCTCAGCTATACACAAGTTTTTACATAATGTAGTACATTCTTTTTCAAAGACTTCCCTTTTAATATTTAAAAAGTATTCTTGTAATAAAGTTAAAGTATTATCATCTAAATTTCCAAATTTTGTATATGCTAATAAAATAATTTCATATTGATAGAATATAGTTGAATGCCTTTTTGCATTTTTTATTCTATATAAATAATCTATTTCTTCTTTGCTAATACCTTTCTTAAGTAAATAGTCAATTGCATAGAATTCAAAATAAATCGATAAAAATTCGCCAAAATAATTTCTATTTATTGATTGTTTTTTTCCATTTGTATAATGAATAAATTCATGAACTAAAAGTCTTACATCGTTGTAATTAAACTCTCTATTAATATTAATAATTTGCTTTACTACTTTCTCATTTTTATACAAACTTACGCATTCTGAATCATTATAATCATTTTCATAACTAAAATCTAATTCTCCACTTTGTATTAAATTATCAAAACTTTCTAAATAATTTTTATCAATATTTTCTATAATTTCTCTTGCCAGATAATAAACTTCTTCATAAGTTAAATTATTTTGAATAGTTTTATTGTCTAAAGAGTAACTTTCTAAAAATCGTAAAAATGCATCATTTATCCTACAAATTTTATCAATATTTTCTAATAAAAATGGGTGCTCTTTTTCTAAATAATTACAAATATCATTTAAATAATAATTCAATTTATCATAAATTTCTTTCATATATAGCCCTCTTTTAAAATTTTATTAATTTTGACAAATATATTATAACAATTTTTAAACATAAAGTCATTAACCTGTATAAAATTAATCCATAATTTTATTACTATAAAAATTATTTTTTTCACAAAATCTAACAAGACCTGGTTCAATTTTTACATCTTTATCAATTGGAAATTCTATATCGGTATAAAACTGTTCTAATAATTTTTTCTGAATATTTTTTCTATAAATAATTCTGTTTCCATGTCAAATTTTACCTTCATTTCTAAAAATAGTTAAAATTTTAATTACAACAGGATATGGGAATGCACCACGAAATTTCAAAGCCCTTATAAAATAAGGCTTTTTTCTTTTCTTTGTTGCACCACCAACCCGTTTATTTGCTTTATTATGTGGGATTACAACTATGACCGAAATTAATTCTAAGTTTAACACTGAACAAGCTATCAAAAACTTGTCTACTATTTGTAATCAAGAGTTAAAAGAAATTCCTAACTGGCAAACAATTCAAGATGTCATTGAAACTTTAAATTACAAGGAAATTGATGAAATTAGAAAATACATTTTTACTGCTCTTCTTAGAAGTAAAATGTTTGATCGGTTTCGTTATAATGGTTCTATCCAATTGATTGTAGATGCTACTGGTCTTACTGCATTAGATTATAACTTGAATGGCAATTGCCTTTCTAGAACTAGAGATGGAAAAACGAAATATTATAAGTATGTTTTAGAAGCTAAAGTCCTCTTCGGTAACTTTGTAATAAGTATTGATTCTGAATGGATTGAAAATATTGATATGAATACTGAAAAGCAAAAACAAGATTGTGAAACCAATGCTTTTAAAAGAATGGCTTCTCGAATTAAAAAAAATTATCCTAAATTAAAATTTATTGTGACTGGGGATGCTTTATATGCTACAACTCCCATGATAGATATTTGTAATGATCATAAGTGGTATTATATTTTTAATTTAAAACAAAATCGTCTTAAAACAGTTTTTGAACAATTTGAAGATAATATCCATGATCAAAATGAAGTAAATAAAGAAAATTATTTTTTATCCTCTGGAATAACTTTTAAAGAAAATACGTTCAATGCTTTTCGATATATAGAAACAAAAAATAATCAAACTACTACATTCAATTACATTAGTAACTTACAGATTGATTCACATAATATTGAACTAATTGTTGCTATGGGTAGAAAACGTTGGAAGATTGAAAACGAAGGATTTAATGAACAGAAAAATGGAACATTCAACATTTC
The DNA here is from genome assembly GCA_904374795.1 of uncultured Bacilli bacterium. Classification (GTDB taxonomy): domain Bacteria; phylum Bacillota_I; class Bacilli_A; order RF39; family UBA660; genus Ventrenecus. The sequence continues at coordinate 31,302 of CAJFEV010000002.1, read as the reverse complement.
TCATCTTTGTTCTAGACATGAAAACGGTTTAAAAATTCACTATTTATTTATTCAAATTGCTCATACGATCAGACAATTATTAGAATATGGTTTTGCATCATTAAGAGAAGTAAAATCTTTTGTGACTAAAAAAGAAATAAGCTCCTTAATCATCAACTCGCTTATTTCTTCAACAATCACAAATCTAGTCAGCTCTGATTTAAGCTTTCAACTTAGATTTGATGATTAAATTATACTAAATTTTTTGTTCTTTGAAAACTAGAGTTGATGATTTTTTGTAATTTCTTTACAGGAATTCTTTTTGTCGTGCCTTATTTTATGCGAAAAAAAACTTTATGAACTTTTCTTTTTCCTTTTTTCATAAAGTTTTCTCTTTTAAACTATTTCACTCTTTTTTACTGATATATTTTTTTATTTATTATATGATTAGCATATGATAATGTCTTAAGTGTTAGTATTTGATTATGTCTCAAAAGTACTGTAGAATACATCACTTGGTGATGAATATGAGAAAGGTTGAATTAAGAATGAATGAACAAATGAAATATGAAGTGATTAAAGATTTAGTAGATCATAACAGAAATAAAAACAGAGCTAGTAAAAAGCTCAGTTTATCAAGAAGACAAATTGATCGTCTTATTGTTAAATATAAGGAGAAAGGCAAATCAGCTTTTGTACATGGCAATCGCTCCAGAAAACCAGTTAGTACATTAGATAAGTCCACATCGCTAATATAGAAATCAGAAGAGATGTAACATTTAATTTATGATTAATTTCATATCTATTATATTCAGCATAAATAGTTCTTAAATACCTAATAGCATAATTTGTTAATGTAAAGCTTTTTTTACCATAAGAAATTTTAATAAATTTTTTTCCATTAGTTTATTTAAGTTCCTGAAGAACTTCTTTTAAAGCTAAATTGTCTTGGAATTCCGAAAATAAAAAACTTTTGCGAAAATCTTTATCATATTCTATAAAAATTTGGTCTAAAATTGGATATACTCTTCCTCTATCAATATTTTTCGTATGCTCTTGCTTTTTTAACATACTACTCCACTCTCTTTCTTATTTATAATCTTATAATAAAAGAAAATGAAATACAAGTTTTAAAAAACAAAATGATTAATTAGTAAAAGGATTATTCCCGTGAAAAAGCCAAAGAAAATATATTTATTTTCGTGATAACTTAAGGCTTTGGGTAAAAGTTCGTGAATAGCTAAAGTAATCATAAGACCGGCAACAAAAATCAAAATAAGTCCAATCATTGCATCAGTTATAAAATTTCTTAAAAAAAGAAAAGCTAATACAGCACCCAAAGGCTCAGCTAAACCAGAAATAAAAGTTTTTTTAACAGCTTCTTTTCTACTGCCTGTAGCATAATAAATCGGCACGGCTATACTAATTCCTTCTGGAATATTATGAAGCATAATGGCAACACTGATTTTTAAACCTAATTCCATATCTTGATAGCTACTTAAAAATGTAACAATTCCTTCTGGAAGATTATGTAACATTAAAGCAAGCATAGAAAGTATTCCTAAACGATACAAATCTAAATCGTTACTACTACTCTTCTCTATTTTTTTATTTATAAAATAAACACTTAAAACGCCTATTAAAAAAATAATTAATGAAATAAGTACTCCTTTAGCTAATTTATATTCAACAAGAATAGAATAACTGGCTTCTGGTATTAATTCAGTTATCGAAATGCCAATCATGATAATTAAGGATAAGCTTAAACAAAATGTAATGAACTTATTAATGTTTTCTCTTTTCCATTTCTTAAAAATCACTAAAGAACCCAATACAGTAGAAAGCCCCGCAACAGAGGAAATAACTAAAGGCATTAAAAAAGACATAAAATCACCTGCTAAATTTTATGTTTCCTATCTATATTTTATTAAAAAAGAAGGAGAATTGCTACTTACTTCTTCTTTGTTTTTTGTTATCATTTTGCAAATATTGATAAATTTTTGACCAATTCATTTCTACATACTTCTGTATGGATAAAAGATTTAATTTTACTTTATCTTCATCAGTTAAAACTCCATAAATATCATTTGCATCCATGTTTTCAAATATCGCAGAAATTCCTCCTTGCTCATAATAATATTGCATTTCTGGATTTGAAAAAGGTTGTTGAAGAATATACTGAAAAATTTTTGCTTCAAAAGCGACCATTTCGTCTTCATAAGACACGGGAGGCACATAATCCCTAGGAATATAATTTATTTCATCAAGAGTCAAAGTAAAATCATAAGGATAACCAAACAATTCACTTGGATATACATAATGTTTTCGTTCAAAATTCTTTTCTTTAAAGTTTACTGGATTTAATGAATTAGATTGTAAAAACTCTAAACAAAAGCCTCGAAGATTCTTATAAGATCGCAAATCAGTTTCTAACTTATGATAAACTAAATAATCCGTACTTCTATAATAACTGCGAATATTTTTTTTGATTTCCGGATCTACTATACTTTCCGGTCGCAAAAGAAAACATTTTGTATCAGGAGAACCTGTTGTATAAGAAAGTAAAAGATGAAGAAAATTTTTAAATTTATTATCTAATTGTAATAAAATCTTTTGTTGATTTTGAACAGATTCCATTCTTTCTAAAGCTTCTTTTTTTATACCCTCTTCAATTTTTGGAGCTACTCTTAAAGAAGAATATCTATATAAAAGGTCATAAAAACGAACAGCATAAGTTTTTTTCTTTTCGTTAAAGCTAACTCTAGCAATAAATATATCCATATCTTTTTCATTTGTATTTTGAAAAAAAGAAGGATTATACTCTTGGAGTAAAGAAAGAATTTCATTTTTAGTTAGATTTAAAGTAAAAAGCGCATCAATAAAGGTAATATCTGGAAATTCTCGTTCGACAAACACTTGGTCTTCTTGGATTATAGGAACTCGCAAAATATGCGCAACCTTATTTTTTGACCCCATTACATAATATTTCTTCATTCCTCGTCACCTAAATACTATTTTACATGAAATACCAAACATTGGCAAATAAAATAAAATTTTTCTCGTATGAAAAAATGAACACCATCCATAATACTAGTGGGAGGTAAATTGAAATGAAAAAAAATAATAAGCAAAAACAAAATCGTTCTAGAAAAAATGAAAACAGACAAAATTCTAGAAAAGAAGAACAACGTAGAGAAGAACGTAAGAATTGTTAATTCCAAAAAAAGAATGATGATGTTTTATCATTCTTTTTTACTACGCGGATGTGCTTCAAGATATTCTTTTTTTACATGTTCTTTAGATACATGCGTATAAATTTGAGTAGTACTAATATTTTCATGACCCAAAAACTCTTGAATTACCCGCAAATCGGTTCCAGCATCTAATAAATGAGTTGCAAACGAATGCCTTAAAACATGTGGACTTACATTTTTCGTAATGGAAGCTTTTCGACATAAAGCTTTAAGAAGTTTAAATAATCCTTGTCTAGTCAAAGGGGTTCCACGATTATTTAAAAAAAGTTCATCATAATTTTTCCCATTTTTAATAAGTAAAGGACGATAGGTATAAATATATTTTTCTAAATATTCTTTACTCGTTTCATTAAAAGGAATAACTCGCTCTTTACTCCCCTTCCCTTCAACTCGAACCAAAAAATTTTCCAAATCTACATTAGTAAAACGTAAAGAAAGAAGTTCACTAACTCGCATACCCGTAGCATACAAAAGCTCTAACATTGCTTTAGTACGGTAGTCATAGGGAGTATACAAAGGCATATTAAGAAGTCGATCCACCTCTTCATAAGTTAAATAATTAGGAAGTTTTTCTGGAAGTTTAGGCATATGAATCGTTTCACATGGATTTTCTTTAGTTAATCCTTCTTCGACACAAAAAAGATAAAAATTTTGAATAACCGTAAAATAATGCGCTTTAGTAGTCGCAGCTTTGTGATTCTCTTGTTTTAAAAAAGCTAAAATATCCTCCTTAGTAACTTGAAAAAGATCTTTTTGTTTCAAAAATTCTTGAAAAAGATAAAGATTTTCTTCATAAGAGTTTATCGTATTTTTGCTAAGTTTTCTTTCATATTGTAAAGAATGCAAATATTTTTTAATAGGTTCTTTTAAATGATATTCTTTCATAATTCTCACGAATTAAGTATAGAAAATATTTCCTCGATTGTCAAACGATAGTTTGTTTGCTATAATGAATAAAGGTGGAGAATAATGGAAAATCTAGCAAATAAAATGCGTCCGAAAAAACTTTCAGATATATTAGGGCAAGAACACTTAATCGGCGAAGGAAAAATCTTAACGAATTTAGTAAAAAACCATCATCTATGTTCGATGATTTTTTATGGAAAACCTGGAACAGGAAAAACTTCTATAGCCAATGCTTTAGTAAATGAAATAAAAATGCCTTATAAGTTTTTAAATGCAACAATTAACAATAAACAGGACTTTGATATTGCCATAGAAGAAGCGAAAATGTATGGAGAAATGATTCTAATCATTGATGAAATACATCGAATGAACAAAGATAAACAAGATCTTTTGCTTCCTCATATTGAATCTGGATTGCTTTTAGTAATTGGTCTTACAACATCAAATCCTTACCATAAAATTAATCCAGCAATCAGAAGTCGAGTACAAATATTTGAGGTCCACGAATTATCTATAAAAGACATTATTTTAGGTCTTCAAAGAGCTTTAGAATATTTGCCTGAAATAAAAATAGATGAAGAAAGCTTACAATTTATTGCAACCGTATCCAGTGGCGATGTACGAAGTGCTCTAAATTTATTAGAAACTGCCTACTATGCATCTTCGGATAAAAAAATCACCCTAGACCTTCTAAAAAATATTCAAGCAAAACCTGTATTTTTTCATGATAAAAATGAAGACGGACATTACGATGTTTTATCTGCATTTCAAAAATCTATTCGTGGTAGCGATGTAGATGCTGCTCTACACTATTTAGCAAGACTTATCGAAGCAGGAGATTTAGATAGTATTTATAGACGAATGAGTGTAATTGCTTACGAAGACATTGGGCTCGCTAATCCTTCTATTGGTCCCAAAGTCATGGCAGCCATTCATGCAAGTGAATTAGTAGGTCTCCCAGAAGCAAGAATTCCTTTAGGCACAATGGTTACTGAAATGGCCTTATCTCCAAAATCCAATAGTGCGCATCTTGCCTTAGATGAAGCTTTAAACGACATTCATAAAGGAAGTACAGGAAATGTTCCAGAGCATATTAAAACCACTTCAAAAACCTATTTATATCCACATAACTATCCAAATTCTTACGTAAAACAAGAATATTTACCTAAAAACTTACAAGGAAAAAAATATTATCATCCAAGAAAAAATAAATATGAAGACAATTTAAACAAATTATGGAAAGAAATGCGAGGTGAAAAATGAAAATAACATGTGTTGGAAGCGGTGTTTTTAGCATCGCCATTGCTAGCTTACTCTCAAAAAACAAAAATCAGCAAATTGTTATATGGACACCAGACAACACTTTTTTAGAAAAAGCTCTTAAAGAAAATAAACTTTGTTTTGATGGAAAAAATCTGGAAAAACCTAAAAATATTACGGTTACAACAAGTATTGAAGAAGCAATTAAAGATACAAAAGCTATATTTCTACTTGTTGCAAGTCCATATGTAAAAGATACAATTTTAAAACTCAAAAAATATTACAAGCCCTCTATACCCATTTACGTAGGTTCTAAGGGATTATTAGATAGCAAACCATACTTCTATAGCAAATATATCAAAAGCACCTTAAACACCCACAAAACAGCCTTTTTTGCCGGCCCTAACTTAGCATCAGATCTCATTTTAGGTTCAGAAGTATTTATAACAGTAGCAACAAAAGAAAAAAGCGTTTTTGACCTATTTGTTTCTATGGTTCCAAAAAGAATTCATTTAGAAAGAACAAAAGAAGAAAGAGCTCTAGAACTTGGAAGTGTTTTAAAAAACATCTATGCAATCGGAGCAGGAATGGCATACGCAAAAAGTCCATTTCTCTCAACAATTTTTTCTTATCTAACAGAATGTTACAAAGAATATATTCAAATTTTATACTATATAGTAGATTATCCTAGCGAAAATATTTATGCAGGAACTTTAGGAGATTTTTTCTTAACCGGCTCCACTATGAGTTCCAGAAATTTTTCTTATGGACGATTAGTAATTAAAACAAAAAAAGAAGCAGATTTATTTTTAAAGCAAAATACTGTTGAAGGATATATTGGATTAAAAAATATAAGCCCTTTAATAAAAAAGAAGGAAAAATTTCCTTTACTTTATAATATATATAAACGAGTATATGAAAAATAGAATTAAAGATTATTTATTACAAAGGAAGCAAGTAAGCTACCAGCACTCATAGGAACAGAACAAATAGTTCCTAATTTTTTTTGTTTAACAGGTACTTCCCTACTCCATACTACTTTAGCTTTTAAAATAGAGCTGTTTTTAAAAGAATTTCGAATTTTTTTAGCCAATGGGTCATTATACGTTTTATCAAGAGTGGTAATTTCCAAGAATTCAGGATGAGTGCGATTAGCAGTACCCATGCAAGAAATAAATTTTTTCTTACTAAAAGAACACTGTTCAAATAAAGCTATTTTTACCATTACATCATCACATGCATCTATAACAAAATCAAAAGAAGATAAAAAGTCTCTCGTGATTTTATCTTGAGTAAGTCGTTCATTTATAATATGAACTGTTACATTCGGATTAATTTCATGGGCTCTAAAAGAAGCCACTTCACATTTACTTTTTCCAAGAGTTTTTTGAAGAGCATAGATTTGTCGATTCAAATTACTTTCTTCAAAAGTATCAAAGTCTACAATAGTAATATGTTCAAAACCACTTCGAACTAAAGCTTCAAATGCGTATCCCCCTACTCCGCCAAGACCAATTAGCAACACATTACAATTTTGAATTTTTTTTAACTTCTCTTCTCCTAATAAATCTAAAATTCTCTCATTCATCATCTTCACTCCATAAAAAAAACCAAATGTAAGCAAGTGTGATAAAATCCCGCTCACTCGAGAGGGGGGCATCTCATCTATACTTTAGGAGCCTAATTCACTTAATGGATTAGTTTTCAACACCATATAGAGTTCTGATTCCCAATCATCACCATAGTCGGTTTTATGAAACTAACTTACCTTTGGTAATTCAATTGTATCAAATAATTGTAGTATGTGCAATAGATTTGACACTAACATTCTAAAATTTTATCGCATCATTTTTAAACGAATATTTTCTTCAAGTATCTGAATAGTTTCTGAAGTAAAATATGGTTGAGGATCCATTCCAAAATGACATTCCACAGGAATCTTTTCCCCACCAAATAAAGAGCGATTAGTTTTAAGTAAAAAAAGTGTAGATTGTAAATTACGTAGTTCACATTTTAAAATATCTTTTGGTAAAAACAAAATTCCACCATGATTTTTAATTTCTGGATTTCGAAAATCTTGTGGTTTTAAACCAGCATAGGCTACATGATAATTTTCAATAAGTTCTATACTTCCAGTTATCGTATCATAATACTTATTATTATTAAGCAATGCATTTAAATAGGATGTATATATATTACTATGATCATCCACATCTTTAATAGCTAAAAATTCACCATTAGGAGTAATAATGTAACCAGCTGCTAATACACTTGGATTATCTTCCACTTCCCATTCAATAGTTTTTTGATTAACAAAAATCGTTTTCTTTGAAATCATAAAAATCTCCTCTTTTTCACAGAATTGTTTTAGACTATCATAAGATAAAAATTTAGTCAAGAAATAAATTTTGAATATTATAAAAAAAACTAGCCTAAGCTAGTTTGAGAAGGTAAAGAATTTGCTGGCTGTACAGTCGTCTGATTAGGTAAATTCTGAGGTATACCCCATCTGCCACTTACATCGCAGTTAGAACTATATGGTGGTGGATCTGGCATATCCATCCGAACAATCATTGGAATTTTAAAAGCTCCACCAAAGGCTACACAGTTACCAGGTTGCAACGTTTTCTGTTTTTCAATAACATCACTTGAAATATTCGGAAGCATTTCTTCAATATATTTTAAATCCTTTGGATGCGTCATCTTAAAGATTAAGAAATTTGATATCTGAGCAATAACTGTATCACTAATTTCTACAGGTCGCTGCGAAATAATTCCAAGTATCGCTCCATACTTTCTTCCTTCTTTAGCAATTCGGTCAAAAATATTATAGCCAAGCAAGAACGTATCATTATCTTTCTGAATATATCTATGAGCTTCTTCCAAAATCATATGAATAGGCATAGAAGCACGATCTTTAAGTCCTTTAGTAAATTCAAAAAGTAACCGACAAATTATTTTTACGATAACTTTAGCATAAACGTCATCTACATCTTCAAGATTAATATTAATAATTTGAGCTTTTTTACCATTTTTCATAACTAAATTTTTCACGAAATCTTCAGAAGTAACATATCCTTTATTTACAAAATAGGTACCTACTTTTGTATTTAAAATACTCGATAACCGCACTTTAATCATAATGGCATCATCATAAACTTTACTGTTGTTTTGAAATCCTTCACTAATCAACGTAAACTCTAAAGCCTTAGAAAAATCTAACATCGAATAAGAATAAATTTCAGGTTCCTTCGTTTCCTCTAAAGCATCATCTACATGTTTTAAAATATAATCTGTAATTAAAACAGATTCGCCAAAATTTCCATTCGAGTCAATTTCAAAACATTCAGAGAAACTTCGAGAATAACCGAGTCCAGCTATCCGAGAATCGAAATTGAAATCTTCTGTATGACAAACTTCAATAATCGTAAAAATTTCATTCTTTTTATGAGCCGTAGTTTGATTACTAAACAAAATAGCAAGTAGTGCTTTAGCAATCAAATGGTTTTTATATCTTGTACTCTCTTCATTGTTTTGACTAAAAATTTTAGCTAAACGAATAGTTCTTTCAATAATAGGTAGTTGACTATGACTACTAGCTTGTAAAAGTAAAGCCATATCATCAAGCTTTAGTAAACTTACTGGAATTTCTAATTGAACATCATCTGCCTCATGTACATTAGAAGTAATAAATTTATATTGATAATTTGGATTATATTTGGAAATACCACGCAACGCATTTTTATATTCACCATAAGCATCAAAAAGAAAAAGGTTGGCATTTTCATTGATTACAGATTTATCCGCAAAAACATTTTGAATAATTCTAGAAATACCATGCGTCTTACCTGCTCCAGAGTTACCACAAATAAAGAAATGATTCGAAAAGAAAGCATTTATTTGAGGATAAACAATATAATTTTTATAAATAGCACTGTGACCAAGTTCAAAAGATTTGGTAGTCTTAGAACCAATCAACTCTCGCAATTCACTCTCATTAATCACTCGAATTTTACTAGATAAAAGTGGTTTTCTGATAACACCATTTAAATATCTACCATCAATATATTCTCCTAAAAAGCGGATTTTTATAATATCCGGATTAATTTCTGAAATCTCCCCTAAAATGCGTTGATTTGGCGCTTCAAAAATAACATGAATATTCATCAAATCCATAGTTTCGTTATTTTTTAAAGTATTTTCTAAATGAGCAACACTTTCACTAATAAAAATAATTCTTCCAAACATATTTAATACCCTCTATTCTTTTTTGATTATATCAATAATTCTACAAAAATACAATATATCCAAAAAAAGAAAAAATATTTTTTGAGATAATCTTCACTCATATTCCGCATAACTCTAAAAATCTACTGCATAATTACACTCATCTTTGTAAAAATTTTAAAAGAATACATGTAACGCCCAAAAAGTACAATTTCACCCCAAAAAAGCTACACAAAAACTTTTTTCACATAAAATATAACTAACTGGTATTAAAATCAAGTTCTCCTTTTGGTTATATGAAAAAATAGGAATACGGTGGTGTTATGAATATTGATAGGTTAAAGGAAATCAGAAAAGATAGAGATTTGCAGCAAAAAGATGTCGCGAAAATATTAAAGATTAGTCAAGTCCAATATTCTAGATATGAACGAGGTATACGCACAATCCCTATCGATAAATTATCTGTTTTAGCTAAATATTATAATGTAAGTGTTGATTACTTAATAGGTCTTACAAATGAAAGAAAACCATATCCAAAAATTCATTTATAAAAAAACTGAGAAATATTTTTCTCTTTTTTTATTGAACAATTTCATCTGTAATGAAATAAGAATTTGGATATTCTTTTCTTGTTTTTTGAAGATGATGAATACCATAAATAAAAGTTTCTATATGTTTTTCTACAAAAAAAAGTTCCATTTTTTTACTAATAATATTTTCTAATAAACAAATAAAATCATATTCTTGATAAGATTCTTCACTATTAAAAACATAATTTAAAACACCATATTTTTCCCTTTTCTTTGTTCTACTTAATTCTTGAATTACTTTATTAAAAAAGCTCATGACATAAATATTTTTTGAAGAATATTTTTGAATCATAGTTTGAAATTTTTTTTGGTCAATATTCGCTTCTTTAATTTCTAATAAAAAAATTTTATTAGAATCTAATTTTAAAACTTGTTCTAAAGTAGGAAGATGATATTTTCTCTTTAATTCTTTATAGGAAGTATTCGATATGATATCTAATCCAATCATCGGATTGTGACAAACAACAAAAACGCCATCCTTAGTAGTCCTTATGTCGCATTCAAAACCAGCATAATGCTCGTTAGATAAAGCCAAAGTAAAAGCTTCTAAAGTATTTTCTTTCGCATGTTCTTTTAACCCTCTATGGGCAATCAATCTTTCCATAATAGAATATATGAAGAAAACTCAAATCATATGTAACATAAATTATGTACTTAAATACGAGGAGATACAAAAGTATGATATTTTTGATCTCCGGCAGATTGATTGCATGTCACAATTAAAAAACAACTTAAAGGGCAAAGCCACAACATATAAAAATTTCGTTGTATTAAAATATTTTTATCTTGTAAAATTTCATTATTACAATCATAAATATATAATCCCATAATTTTTTTACCAATACTTCTATTTTTCAATATAGTATCCTTATAGACCCACAAAGTTGCAGAAACAACAAATGGAAAAATCGCAAAAAATATATTGATAATATCAGCATATACATAAGGTTTGGGTTGTAAAAGGATTGAAAGGAAAAATCCTGGAATGAAACACAACCAAAAATCGATAAAGTCAGCTAAAATGCGTTTAATTTTTTTCATTGTATTCCTCCAAAATTTCAAAATATTCACTATCTTTTTCATTAATTCGAATGAGATATTTTAAATTATCTTCTGTAGTAACTTGAACTCGTAAATTATAGTTTTCATCCTCGACTTCAAAGAAACTTTTATGTACTTTAGAAATTTTTCCAATTTCTTTTACTAACTTTTCATTATTAGAAATTCTAGGGTAATAGTACTCTTGAACAATTTGATAATCAATAAACCACATAAAGCTCATAATTCCAAACAAAAATATCGCAATTTTACCAGCTATTTTAAACATTCTACTACTCACCTTCTAAAATTCACATCAAATCCTAAACTCATATTACTATGCAAAAAAGTTAAAATTCCTCTTTTTTTACTTGAGTATTCAAAATATAATCTCCAAAAGTTTTATTGCGGAAAAAAATCAAAAACACAAGCAAAAGACATAATAAGTAGTAATATTTCATATTTCTTTAGCCAAGATACAATTTCCATGTTTCCTAATGAAAATAACATTAAAAAAATAAATCCACTTATTATAAATAGTCTTGATGCATAAACAATTAAATTATAATAATTTCTTTTCTTTTTCATTTAAGCACTTCCTAAAGCCATTATATCTTAAAATTAAAGAAAAAACATCAGGATTTCTTTTTCTTGATGCTTTTTTCTTCTTCTGGACCCACATATGTTAATGTATCTTTTTTTCTTTTCTTTTTCTCCTTTTCAATATCTATTCCCATAGATAGTAGCCATTCCTTTTCTCTTCCTTTCCATCTTTCGGATTCTTCATAAACTAAATTTCCTATTTGATTCATAATATCAAACATATGCAATGCACGAAAATGTAGTTCTTTATTACCTTCTTTAGTATAACCAAAAAATTGCCTCAAATTATAATTTCTATAATTTTCCAAACAACTATCCATAGCAAATCTATAAATTCTATTTGGCTCTTGCAACAAATTTGGAAATGGAACATATTCTTCAGTGGGTTTAGTAATGTCAAAATTTCCAATATATTTGAATTCATTTAATTTACTGCCTCGTATAAAAATAATTCGAAATAAATATATATATATAAATCCATAAACATCCGCTTTAGGAAATTCAAAGTAGGTATCTTTATAAAAATTTTTTTGCTCTGCATCAGGAAAAACTGCACGCATCTTTACATATTCTGCATCTTCAATATCTTTCTTAGTTCTAGGTAACTTCTTTGTATGCGTTAATTTAACACGAAAATATTTTGACCTTTTTTCAGCTAATGAACATTCAACCTCTTCATGTATATAAATCAAATATTTTCCGTTATATTCAGAGAATTCATTGCTTTTTATCTTTTGAATAAATGTATCACCGGTTACCCAATTATTGATTTTAGTTTTATCTACGACTTTTCCCATACTATCACCCACATTATCAATTTTTATTACACCTTAAACGTAAAGAAGAATTCTTAAGGCTTCTTCTTAATAGCTTTTTCTTCTTTGGAACCCACATATGTTAAACTGTCTTTTAAATGTTTTCCTTCTTTTATTTCTTGGTCAATATCTATTCCTAAAGCCTTTAATACTTCTTTTCCATTAGGTCCTTCTATAGCGTCACCTAATTTTTTTAAATACATTCTGAAATTTTCCTCCTCTACTTCATGATCATATATTTTTTTATTTCCTTCCTTAGTGTATCCCATAAATTGTTTTAGATTATATTGTACATAGGGTCTTAAAATATCCTCATCAAAATATTCCCAACAAGCATATGCTTGATTTCTTGTTCCTTTCTTAAAATAAAACTCATTTGGAATAGGTTTTAATTGGAAATTTCCAATATAAATTAATTTTTTAGGCAAAGTTTTACGGTCAATATACATCTCCAAAGTATACTGATATATATAACCATATTCATCAGGAATAGCATTCTTAGCCTCCTCATATTCTTTAATGGCCAATTCATATATATTATAACGTAGTTTAATATCTTCTAAATTGTTCACTTCTTCTTCATTTACAGGAAGTTTTTCATCTTTCGTTATTTTAAGTCTAAAAAGCTTACAACTTCTTTTTTCAAAATCTTCATTATAATAATAGGTTAATATAATATACCTTCCTTTAAAATCCAGATATTCATCTGTTTCGATTTTCCAAGCAAAAGTATCACCTGTTTTTAATTCATTAAATCTTTTTACCATGATATACCTCTTTTCTATTCTAAAAAATAAATGTTAGTATGAAGAACAAATATTTTTTTGTCTAAATTATTTTCTAAAAACATTATATCTTAAATTTAAAGAAAAAAAACATCAGGATTTCTTTTTCTTGATGTTTTTTTCTTCTTCTGGACCCACATATGTTAAACTGTCTTTTAAATGTTTTCCTTCTTTTATTTCCTGGTCAATATCTATTCCCAAAGATAATAGCCAACCTTTTGTATCTCCATTCCAACTTTTTTCCTCTTCTGCCATCCATTTTCTAACTAATACATCATATTGCAACAGCTGAAGGGCGCGGTTGTTTCCTTCTTTGGTATAACGCTCGCTCTTTTTTAAATTGTACTGCTCATAATTTTGAATTACTTCTTCTTCTATTTGATAATAAAAGCAAAAAGTTTCACCTCTACTGCCATGTATAGAAACAAATTCATTTTCTGGATGAAGCAATGGAAAATTTCCTAAATACTGCATATCAAATTGATCCATTTTCCTAGTCATTTTAACTTCTAATGTATACATATAAATAAAACCATATTCGTCTTTTGTTGGCATATCATAGTTTGGGGCTTTATCACCTAATTCCCGTTCAATAATAGTATGTCCGCTTACTACATATGGAGCCTTAGTAATACTTTCCATATCTATCGCATCAACAATTTTACAGTAAAACGTTTTAAAAGGCATATTCCATAATTCATCAAAACTATTTCGAATTAAAACAATATATTTTCCTTTATATTTTGGATATTCCTTACTAGATATCGGAAAATAGTATATATCTCCTGGTTTGCTTGTTCTTAAACTCTTTTTCATCAATTGATTCCTCCTATATTCGCAAAATATTTATTGAAATTTTTAGTATCTTTTCAGCATTTAATATAATACCAATTATCCGCCAAGTTTTTTATAGAATAAATTCTGCCAATATAATTAACCAACTCTTCTTCTTTTTCCTGAGAATAAATTATATAATTTCCCTCATAAATTGAGGTAGTAGTATAAATAGGAAAACTAAACACTTGACCATCATAATTCAAAATAACACCATTTTGCGATAAGTCCTTATATTTTTCATCTAACTGTATTAAAAACATATTCACATTTTGGTATTGTTGTATTACCTCCATCCTTAAGTTTTCTGTTTTATAAAAATCTAAATAGACTTTATAATCTGACAAAGGAATAAAATTTAACAAAATAGCCATTATTAATATTATTACTTGAAAATAATTTCTGTTTTTTGTTTTTATTACTTTTATAATAATATAAATGTTTAAAAAAAAGCCTATTAAATTAAGTAGAATGCTTATAATAACTTCTATATCTAGTGCAAACCAAGATTTAATACTATTAAACAATAATAACATTATTGATAATATTAGTAATTTTTTTGTATTTACTTTATGCTGTTGCTCAATATACTTTTTCATTACAAAACACATCCCTATATGAATTTTTGTTTTAATAATACTTGATATCTACCTACACCCAGGGTAAAAGTTGATATCAGTATTCAGTATTTTGCATCATGCATTATATTCATAATAACTAATATAAATGCCAACGATATCGTTTTGATGCTTTTTTATAATAAATTTCATTATAAATAAATTCTAGTAGGTTGTTGTCATCTAAATTAATTATATCTTAAAACTTTAAAAAACGCATTAAGATTTTTATCTCTTAACACGTTTTATTTGTTCATATAAAATTTTTTCTAATCTTTTTCTCATTTCTCTATATTCTAAAAAAGAAATATCACAATGAGGAATATATATTTTCCCATCTTCTTCAACAAGTATTGCTATTAAAAAATAATTTCTTAAAAATTGTGGTACTACTTCTTTCAAGTATTTTTCTAAATATTTATTATTATTTTTTATTTTAACTAAAAATATTGTTTGACAAAATTTTGCTTTTTTATGCAACTTATAAAAGATTTCTTGTCTTTGTAACAATAAATATTTTTTTATTTCGTTAGTAAATTCTTCATATTCAAATTGTACAAAAGTATTTAATTGACGCTTTTTTCCAGAATACCACCAAACATATTTATAATTATAATAAATGTCAAAATCAGAAAAAGAAGAAGAATCTCGTACATAATTCAATTTAGTTAATTGTATCGATATTGAAGTTTCTAATGCATGTAAGTCTAAAACATTATAGACAAAAGGTTTTCGTGGAAAATCCAAATCAATAGTAATTTTATTTTCATATTTATCTAACAAAGCTAAAAGAATAAACAAAATAAAAGCACAAGCAAAAGACATAATAAGTAGTAATATTTCATATTTCTTTAAGCAAGATACAATTTCCATGTTTCCTAATGAAAATAACATTAAAAAAATAAACCCACTTATTATAAATAGTCTTGATGCATAAACAATTAAATTATAATGATTTCTTTTTCTCTTCATTTAAGCACTTCCTAAAGCCATTATATCTTAAATATAAAGAAAAAACATCAGGATTTCTTTTTCTTGATGTTTTTTTCTTCTTTTGGACCTACATATGTTAAACTGTCTTTTAAATGTTTTCCTTCTTTTATTTCCTGATCAATATCTATTCCTAAAGCCTTTAATACTTCTTTTCCATTAGGTCCTTCTATAGCGTCACCTAATTTTTTTAAATACATTCTGAAATTTTCTGCATCCACTTCATGATCATATATTCTTTTATTTCCTTCCTTAGTGTATCCCATAAACTGTTTTAAATTATATTGCACATAGGGTCTTAAAATATTCTCATCAAAATATTCCCAACAAGCACCAGCTTGATTTCTCGTTCTTGTTTTAGAATAAAACTCATTTGGAATAGGTTTTAATTGAAAATTTCCGATATAATTTAATTTTTTAGGCAAAGTTTTGCGATCAATATACATATTTAAAGTATACTGATATATATAACCATATTCATCGGGTATAGCACTTTTAGCCTCTTCATATTCTTTAATGGCTAATTCATATATATTATGACATAATTTAATATCTTCTAAATTATTCACTTCTTCTTCATTTACAGGAAGTTTTTTATCTTTTGTTATTTTAAGTCTAAAAAGCTTACAACTCCTTTTTTCAAAATCTTCATTATAATAATAGGTTAATATTATATACCTTCCTTTAAAATCCGGATATTCATCTGTTTCAATTTTCCAAGCAAAAGTATCACCTGTTTTTAATTCATTAAATCTTCTTACCATGTTATGCCTCCTAGACTTCCCACATAAGTTTCTTCGCCAAAATAATCAATAGCAGCTTGAATATAAATTGACTTTTTTGGATTAGGCTTATTCCGAGTATTTGATTATTTCTATAATTTTTTCAATTGATAGTGAAGAAAAACGATATTTTAATTCATTAACTCATTTCTGAAAAATAATAGATTAATCAAAGAAATATTCTATAACATTATTTTCACTTTCATATTTCTGTGCTAAATTGTGATAACAAAAACCTAAATCATCACCTTTTTCAATTTCTAAGATATATTTATTATAGTCAATATTTAATTTTGTGTTTTTTATATAATTTTTATAAACTTCTTTATCTGCAGAAGTGGAAGTATTAAAAATTTCATGATAATAATCTATCATAGCTATACATTTAATTCCAAAACCTAATTCTTTTTCGTAAAAAATATACGTATCGGCATCAGTTCCACTAAAATAAGTATAAGATGTAAAACTTTCTTCAAAATTTTCGGAAAAATAATACGTATCTCTATAAAAAAGTGGAAAGATTAAATCTACAAATTTCAAAGCTCCTGCTAAAAAAAGTAATGGTAAAAAGAACAATACAAAAAGAATATTCATGAATCTCAAAAATTTTCTTTCTTTAAAAATTAAAATAAATCTAACAATTATTCTAAAAACACTTAAAATAACTAATAAAATATTTAAAATGGGAAAAACAAACGATAATTGAAAAGAAAATTTGATAAAAAAGACATAATGAAATAGTAAAAATAAAATAAGAAAAATATCAATAATATTCCATACTTTACTATAAACTATTTTTTTTACTTTTTCTTTCATATTCAAATTTCCTTTCAATATCATAATATTAGAAACAAATTTCCTAGCCATCCCAAAAATTCGCGAAAAGGATTTTTAGATTTTGGCTTTTTAGGTACAGGGCAGTAATTTTGTGTTAAAGAATTAGTTTTACTCTTTTTATCTTCAATAACAATTACAGGAGGCGTAAATTCTTTAAAAATCCATGCATTATTATCAGATTTTGTAGTACCAATATCTGCAATTTTGCTCCTTTCGTTCAATTTTTCCATTTTCAAAGTTTCAAATAAATCATTGGCTAGTTTATGAATAACAATTTCTGATTTTATTCCAGCAAAAGTTCTTCCTGTCATATCTTCCAAATAAAAATCATGATATGCTTCGTATAAGGCTGTTGCTATAGTATAACCATTATCCTTCAGATCTGGGTTTTCTGAAAATGCAAAATGTATTGCATTATTTGACATTGTTGCTACATAATAACTATCTCCAATTTCAATCTCCACCATAACAGTGTTACTTCCGATATCAGAGATACTATAAGAATATTCTTTTAATAATTCTATATTAGCGGTAAAAATATGATGGCCATTTTTATCAGTATTATTAATTACATTATTATCACAATAAAGATATAAATTATTGCTTAATAACGTATTAGTATTTTGCAATATTAAATTATCGCCATTAATAAATCTTCCCCATTCTGGATTATAGTATCTACTATTTAAATAATAAAGTTTTGTTTCTTTATCATAGTAGTAAGACCTATATCTAAATGGATTAATCATAGCAATATGAGTTTCATCTGTAATTTCGTTGTTGTTTTGATCTTTTATGCTTAGTATTTTTCCCCATGCATCATATTCATAGGTTGCTATGAGCTCATAATTACTTGTATAGATGCCAACAATATCATCTTGAAGATTTTTCTTATAATAATAAGTCGTTCCATTATAAATAAATCCTAGTAGGCTATTGTTGTCATCTAGATAAATTATACCTTAAAATTTTTAAAAAAGCATCAAGATTTCTTTTTCTTGATGCTTTTTTTATGATTTATTGTTATATTTTTACCATTCAATCTCCTTTATAATAAACTCATCAGCAATATTATAATTATTTTCTTCATCAATTAATTTTCTAGGACAATTTCTGTAACAGTAGGTAGCTATCATCTCGTATAAAACTTTTGTTTTTACATCATAAATGAGTATAGTGAAACGCCTGTTTTTATCGTAAACAAAATAATAATTATTTTCATTAAGAATATCTTTAGAAAAATTTGATATTACAATTTCTTTATTTTCATTTGACAATAGATTTAAATAAGCACGTAAATATTTCATAACAATATCCATATCATTAGAACTATTAAATCTATTAAATTGTTTTAATGTTTTTTCGTTTAAAGTATCTTTGTACTTATGTTCTGTAAACACAGGTACATCTTGAAAGCCTGAAAAATATACATGATGTGACTCAGGTTCAGGCATCTTCAAATCATAATTAACTTTAAAAGCAAATTTGCAAGAAGTAGTGTATTGAAAATATACAAGTATTGCTAAGAAAATAGTCATACTTATTAATGTTTTTTTCATATTTATCCTCTTTTATATAAAAATTTTTTATTTTATTTTATAAACTGCTCTAAAATTCACATCCCATTTATATGGCTTTACTAATCCTATATCAGATAAAATTAATCCGAAATTATTTGCAATCGATCCAAAAGAAAAGTCATATCTCCATTCAGTGAAATCATATGTATCATAGACTCTAGCATCAACCACCCAAATATTATTTATACGTGTTCCTTCCATTGAAACGTTTGCCTCCCCAATAAAAAGTTTCAAATCTCCTGTGGCATTTGTATAATTTAAAGTTGAATTTACCTTAAAATAATCACCATTTGATTCAACAATAGCATTTTTAACTGCATTTTGAAATTGAGAAGAATGTTTTATTTGGTTACTAAGGTTTTCTTTATCATCAAAATCTAATTTTTTCTTGTAATACTCATCAAATGACTTTGCGAATCCTTTTCCAGCAATTTTAGCATCTGTGATGATTCCTCCAATATATGCGCCAAATTTCATAATTCCACCCCATATTTTTTTTCCAACATCAATTGGATTCCAAAAATTCCCACCATTGTCAACTAAAAGAATAGGTCTGTTTAAAACATATAAAAATAAATTATATCCTATTTTAGTATTTTGTACACCAATGATTCCGTCTGCATTAATAAATCTTCCCCATTCTGGATTATAGTATCTACTATTCAAATAATAAAGTTTTGTTTCTTTATCATAGTAGTAAGACCTATATCTAAATGGATTAATCATAGCAATATGAGTTTCATCTATAATTTCGTTGTTGTTTTGATCTTTTATACTTAGTATTTTTCCCCATGCATCATATTCATAGGTTGCTATGAGCTCATAATTACTTGTATAGATGCCAACGATATCATCTTGAAGATTTTTCTTATAATAATAGGTTGTTCCATTATAAATAAATCCTAGTAGGCTATTGTTGTCATCTCGTAAATAGTATAACATAACACCACTGGTGGTTTCAAATAATATCGAGTTATTTTCTGTAAAGTATTCTGTTTCTACATTATTAATAATTTTTTTTCTTCGAATTCCATCCTTATTATACTTATAAGAAACTTGTAAATCTCCATTTTGATAACTTTGCAATTCTCTTCCATTTGCCCAAGTAAGTGTTGCATCTCCAATACTTGTCGGATTACCAATTGCATCATAAGTGATTTCTATATCATTAAATTTTGTTAATTGATCCTCCCAATTTTCGTTTTCATAAGAAAACTTATCTTCATGATAAAGGTTAAAAGTATTTAACTCGTATTCTCTTTTAAATAAAATGTTTCCAGAATCATCATATGTATAACGATATGTTCTTCCTCTTTCATAATGATGTTCTTCTATTAACTCATTAAAATCATCATAAGTATATTCTTGATAAAGTTTTTGATTTTTAAATATTTTACTCAAATTATATGTATCGTCATAGAAATATTCGTATAATTCATTTTCAATTTTCATGCTTTTTAAAACAAAAGATGTTTTATTTCCATTTGTATAATACGTATATTCAATTGGAATTTGATTGTTAATATTCTTACCCACTAATCTTCCTAAATAATCTCGTTGATAATTTAAAGTTGCATTGTTAACATCCACTTTAATGATATTGTCATCTTCATCATAAGTATATTCTATAGCTAACCCATTAGATAAACGTTTTTTGGTAACATTGCCATTACTATCATATTCGTAATCTATAGTAGTTTGTCCTGAAAAATACTCTTTTTGATTATATAAATAACTGCTTATTCTTCCAGCTAAATCATAACTATATTCATACGTTTCTTCATTAGAAGTAATTCTACTTAAATTATTCATATTGTCATAATAATAAGTATATACACTACCATTTTTAGTGTGAGTTTTTAAACGATTAAAATCATCATATGTATAGGAAATTGTATTTCCGTTTCCGTAATTGACACTTGTTAAATTTCCATTATTTTCTTCATATTGATTTGTTGAAAGAATTTGATTATTGATTTTTGTTTGTTTTTTATTTAAAAATCCATCATAATCAAAAGTATAT
The DNA here is from genome assembly GCA_904374795.1 of uncultured Bacilli bacterium. Taxonomy (GTDB): domain Bacteria; phylum Bacillota_I; class Bacilli_A; order RF39; family UBA660; genus Ventrenecus. Next base: position 10,182 of record CAJFEV010000002.1, on the reverse strand, counting down.
TCCTTATTATTACTTGTAATTTTTGAAAGTAAATTTTGAGTATTATAAGCATAAAGAATTTCTTTTTCTTTTTTCTTAATTTTTGTTACTTGTTCTTTATCATTATACTCATAATATATAGTTTGCCCTTTTGGATTAGTAATACTGTTTGTTAAGCCTGTAAGTTCATCAATATCGTAAAGAGTAACTTTTTCTAAAGAATCAATAGTTTTGGAAACAAACTTTCCTGTTTCTTCATATTCTGCTTTTGTTTCTACATATAAAGGGGTTTCAGCACTTTCAAAAAACAATTCTTGACTTGGATCATCCATATGATACACTTCAATAATTAAATTATCCTCTTCATCAAAAGTAATACAAGAGTCTTGCGTGATATCTTCAGGATCAGTGGAAACTACTCGCTTGATTCGTAAAGTATAACTACCATTTTTATTTGCAATTAATTCAAATAAACTAGCCTGTTCCTTCGTATCTACAAACGCAATTTTCTCACTGATATTTTCACGATATGCAAAGTATTTTGAAATAAAGTCTGTTTTTATATAATAATAGTCTTTATTTTGCGTTTCATCATGTTCTAATTCTAATTGGAAACGACTTAAATTGCATTCAAAATCTTTTAATATAGGTCTATTACTATAAAAATCGGCAAATAAATATTTATCCGTAGCTTTCTTTCTTATATAAAAGTATTCTTCAGTTAAAGATAAAGATGAATTTACACTTTTAATAATTGTTTGAATTGGATTTTGATTAGTATCATATTTTAACTGATTAGCAATTCCTTTAGTCGAAACTCCTTGTAATAGTTTTTGAGAGTCTTGATTATCATATTCAAAATGAAAATTATTCCCTTTCGGAGCAAAATTACTAACTAATTGATTGTTCGCGTCATACTGAAATGTTGAAGTAGAATTGGCAAGATCAGTTGAAGAAATTAAGTTTCCCTCCTCATCATACTCAAAAGAAGTACCACTAAAATCTTTTACTAAGTAAAGATTAGTAAAATAAAGTTTGTTTACATTAAACTGAGCCATAATATTTAATGTAATACTTGTATAATCTTCTTCTGCAATGATAATTTTTTCAAAATATTGCCACTCTGTTGCATGTGGATTTAAACTATACGTAGGCACTCCATGAGGAACTTCAGAGGTATAACCAAAAAGTAAAAATGCAATATTTCCTACAGCAATCGAACCATCTTTTAATCCTTCGTTTTTATACCAAAACGAAAGTCTATACGTATCTCCTTTTTTTCCTGTGAGTTGCAACTGTTTAGTTAATGTTTTACTAAGGGTAGACTTACAATTCATCTGGTAAACCGTTTGGCCATTTTCTAAAGTAATAATTTCATCGTCATTCGTAGTAGTCTCTCCATTTAACGTGTAAACTGAATTTGTCCATCCAGCCATTCCATCACTAAAATCTGGATTTTCAATCAAATTAAGATAATTTACTACTTCCCCACTTTCAAACTGAAAATCATCCATATAAACCGTCGAATTATTCATTGGAAAGACGGTAACATGATAAGAAGTATTTGCTTCTAAATAAGCTGTTAAAAAATATCGTTTATATTCATCCGTAAATGTGTAATATTTTGTTTCAGAAACACTTGTGTTTGAAGTTCGAATTGTTAGTTCCATACCACTTGTATGTTTAAAATAACCGCTGAAAGTGTAATAACCTGATTCTAAAACACTAGGCAAAGGAATATCTGTTTCATAATTTGTTCGAACACATTTTTCCCCACTTCGTGCATTTAGAGTATCTATTGTTGCTATATCATAAATGAATCCTTCATTTCTTTTTTCAAAGCTTGGATCTAAAAATAAATTTTTTACATATTTCATAATAGGAATACGTAAAGACAATTTATTTTTAGTATTGTCATTTGCATCATAAACATCTTCTGTTCCATACCCATTTTTAAAATCTAAATCATCTTTTAAACTGGTAACATTAATCGTATTTCCTTGAGAGTTAAACAAATAATTTTTTACTTGTCCTTTTTGATTAACCGTTTTTGTTGTCAAAAAAGAATACAAAAATTCTAACGTGTTTCCAGTAGTTCCATCTGTCCCCTTTTCAATGATTTTTTTCATACGATAAGGACTTGTTTCATAATAGACAAAGTCTGTTTCTAATAAATTTATATCCGTGATTTTGGAAAGTAAATCTTTAGAATCGTAAGTAAAGCTGGTTGTTCCGAATTTTGTTACAAGATTTATAATTTTTTCATTTTGGATATTTAAAATACTCGTTTCATATGAACTTGTTGTAGTAATCTTATTCTCTTCATAGGTAATATAAATACTTTCGTTATTCGCATCTTTCACTTCATTAATCCGATGATTTTCATCATAAGAAATAACTACTTCATTTTGATAGGTATCAACAATTTTCTTTAAATAGTATAAATTTCCACTTTTTTCAAAAATCTTTTGGTGATTTTCTTTGTCTTTTAATACATATTTCTCGCTATCCAAAGTAATGGTAAAATTTAAACCATCTTCATCTTGATAGGTTGTTTCATCTATTTTAGAAAAATAATGAATTGTACCATCAGAATCTATATATTCTAAATAAGATACTCCAGAAATTTCAACTTCTTCTAAAGTTTGCTGAAAATTCCAACGATATCCTTTTCCAAGTCCAATATTGTTGTTTAACACAACATCGTTTGCATTATAAATCAAACTTAATTCAATTGGGAATTTTCCTCCAATAGTTCCATTAACTCTAAAAACTGTTGTTAAATTTCCAGTTAAATTATTTACATATCCAGTTCCTTCTTGAAAAGGAATATTTTGATATGTCATATAATCTTCCAAACCATTAAGATTACGATATGTAACTAAAAGATAAGGCTTTGGATCATCTATATTCTCCATTTCATCTGAAACAGTATTATTTTTAGAGTAAAAAGCATACATGCTTTCCTCTCCATATACTTCATCTTCAAGTTTTAACAATACACCATTATTTTCTTCTCCGGCATACCACTTTTTTGCAACATTTGTAATATCCATAGTTGTATCTTTTAAATAAAAAGTATTTTCATCTTTATTATATTCTGTTTTAAAAGCCCAAAAATAATCATCTATATGCGAATTATACTTACCATGCATAGTATTCCAATTAGCAGTTTCCTCACTCCAAGATGATATGACTTGATAGGCTTCAAAAGTTTTATGAGAATAAGCTTCCTCATCTTTTACAAATTCACTTGGATGACTTATTAATACAGCTGTTGCTTTCAGTACATCGCATCCGGTTCCAATGGTTGGTAAATCAAATTTTAATAAAGTTCGATAAGTAACATTGTTTTTATCTACACCAACTTTTAAGAATTCTTGATTGTTTCGATCAGCGTTTTCATCTCCCGGATAAATATAGGTATCATAGACATTTTTCTTATCGTCATTCACAATTGTAGGATCAAGAATAAATGGATATAGTTCACTTTCCTGCAGCAAAGACTCGTCTACATGAAATGAAAGAAGATATTCCTGTTCATTTTTCACTAAAACATAATGAACTGGATATGAATTTTTATTTTTATCTAATAAAATAGGTGCTTCAATTTTATAAATAAATTTACCTTGTTCAAAAAGAAAAATTTCATTATTTTCCATTTTCAATTCTAAATTTGTTCTAATAATAAACTTTAATTTTTGAAAATCATTATCTTTGTCTTTTAAAAGAATGGTATCTTTAATTTTATTATGAATAAACTGATAGGTTATATCTATATTTTTTAAAATATTTTGATAGGTTATAGCATATTTATTAGTAGTGATAATAGAATGATTTGAATTATTTAAAGAAAAAGAAAGAAAATTTTCATCTTTTATTATTTCAAAAATTTTATTTTCACTATTTTTAAAAAAATGTGCTTGAAAACTATTTTCTTTATTTTGAAAATAGTTTTCTTTTTCAATTAAAGAATTATCAATTTCATGATATTCTTGATTTTTTAAATAATGAACATCTTCATTATACATATACGCAGTAATAAGTCCGTTTTCATTTAAAAAATGTTTTTCACGAGGTTTTCTCAAATTTTTTAATTCTTTCATACAAAACCTCCTATGCAACTCTCTTCCACATATAAATAGTTATATAAGGTTGCAAGTTATTATGTGCTTGATTACCACCAGAAGTACTTGTTGGAGTTTCAACGACCTCAATCGTTGTACCACCAGCGCCACCTATCCACCATGATGAATTTCCGTTATAAAGAATAGAATTTGGACGCTTATGATCATGACTAGGCATCTCATCAATCGTTAAAGTATGTTTTTTCTCTCCGCCTATTTTATTTACCGTGTTAAATTCTTCTTGATTTGCATCAATTCCAACTAGGGTTTTCCCAGCTGCAAATGCTTCCCAAGAACCCCCAAACAAAATACCAGGATTAGTAGCACTGACACTTAAATAAATTGAACCGACAGGATAAATTTGATCGAAATCAATATTTGAAGAAGATTCATCTTGAACTTTTGTAGTTATACTATTCACTACCAAATTCCCGTCACAATCTAGACTAAAATTATTATTTGAAGAATTTAAACATTTAATTGTTAACTTATTAAATTCTGCATTAATTTTCCCTTCTTCTGTTTCTGTAAAGCAATTTTTAAAATAAATATCATCTAAAGTTAAAAACTTATCTTCATTATTCAAACTATAAGAAAAACTACTTATTAAAAAATACTTCACAAAATCGGTATTTTTAGGATAAAGTAAACTTAACTCTGCATTTTCATAATTGGTAGAAATCCTGTTATAAGAAGAAAACATAAGAATAGGCTGATATGTAAGTTCTTCAATAATCGGCATTTCTAAAACTTCAAGACCTCCTTCTAAATTTTGATTAATATTCCGTTCTACATAAGCTTTCATTTGAACCATATTTCCTTTAAAAACCGGTTCTAAAATAAACTTATCTGTCACTCCATTTACATACTGTAATGGTTTAGAAAGTGTATAAATAATAGTTTTACGATTTGTTTCATCCGTTTCATGATCATCAACAAAAATCTTTAAATCACTTTCTGTAGGTATTGTGCTAGATGTAGTTAGAGCTACTTTAAACTCCAATAACGGAGCATGTAAAGAATCAACTAATTCCACACTATTTACACTGTTTTTTTTCATCTCATCTAAATTCATAATTACTTCCTTTCTAAATGTGAGATTTTAAAAGCCATATAAAAAAGCATTATATGCCTCTCACTGTATAAATATGCGAAAATAAAAAAAATGTGCTACTTTTTTGCACATTTCTTATTTTTTTTAAATCCCAATACAATAACCTTAAACAATAAAGCGATAATCATAAAGCAAGCAATTCCTACATACCAAGATAAAAATGGAATTTCTTTTTGTTCACTCATGTTATTTGTTAAAATTGCTTCATTAAATACAGGAGTTGTTTCCTCTTTCTCTAAATAAAAAGTATAGATTTCCTTTGTACCATCTGTATTTTCTACTTCAAGCTCCATCTTATTCTCACCACCATCTACATACTCATTATTATGAAAAACAACTTTAGCCTCTGGGTCGTTTAACTCATAAGTAACTTTAAGAGAATCTTCGGAATCATCTAAAATAACTGAATAAACATTATTTGTTGATTCAAATTCTCTAGAAAGAGTACCATTCATAACTTCTAAGTTTTTAATAGAATCTGCAAAAACAAATGGAATAAAACTGAAAAAAGACAAAAGAAAAAAGAATATTTTTTTCACTAGAATCACCTTATAAATTAGTTTGGCAAAAGTGAGAAAAAATATTCTTTATTTACATCATTTTTAAAAGAATTTCATTCATAACATAAAGTTTATCATAAGGAATAAATATATAGCCTTTCTTTTCTTCTAAATCTCCATTTTTCAATAAAGGCTTAATTGGATAAACATCCTCCATTTTTACTTGATATTTTTCTTCAAATTCCTCTTTACAAATTCCTTTAATTTTTCTTAAACCCAGCATCATCTCATTATCCATAATATCTTTTTTAGATAGTATTTCTTCCGTACCTTTATATTCGCCTTGTAGATACTTAGATAAATTTTTCGTATTTGTATAACGAATTTGATCAATATAACCTGAAGCAGACAAACCAAAGCCATAATATTCTTCATTATTCCAATAAGTCAAATTATGAATAGATTCACAGCCTTCTTTAGCAAAATTACTAATTTCATAATGTATATATCCTTTTTTTTCTAAAGTTTTACAAAGATAATGATACATTTCCTCGTCCAATTCTTCTTTGATTGGCCGGACTCCATTAATCCATAAGAGTGTGTTAGGTTCAATCATTAAACTATATGTACTAATATGATCAGGCTTTAATTTTAAAAAACATTTAATATCTTCTTTTAACATTTTCATTGTCTCGCCCGGAATAGCATAAATAAGATCTAAGTTTACATTTTTAAACCCAAATTCCCGTATTAAGGCCATTTTTTCTTCTGCGTCTTTAAAACTATGATTTCTACCTAATAATTTTAAATTTTCTTTCTGAAAACTTTGAATTCCAATACTTAAACGAGTAACCTTATTTTGCTTTAAAATAGTCAACAATTCCTTGGAAATGTCTTCTAAATTACATTCAAAAGTAAATTCACAAGTTATTGTTCGTTTAAAAACTTTTAGAATATTCATCAAAAATTCAAGTTCGTTATTAGAAAGAACAGAAGGTGTACCTCCACCAATGTAAATGCTTTTAACTTCTTCTCCATCATATAAATCCAAAATTTCATCTTTTAATTTCAGTAAATATTGATGTGACCATTTTTGATAATAAAAAACTTTACAAAAATCGCAATAAGAGCAAATAGACTTGCAAAAAGGAATATGAATATATACAGATATCATTTCTTTAACCCATCATTTTTATTAGCATAATAAAATCTTGAACGTTCAACATTGAATTTATCCAATTCAGCAAGTTGCTCCCTTAAAGATTCTGGACATCTTCGATGCAATACTTCTCTATTAAAAGGTATAACGTGAATTGGAAGAGCATATTTTAATCGATAATTTAAAATCACTTGAATATCTTCATCAGTTAAAAGCGTTTTTGTACCACTCGTGTATTTTTTTACTAAATTTTTATAGTCTTGATCATTGATTTGTTCAAGCAGCTTTTTATACTCAACAAGATTAGAACTCCTTGCAAGATGAAGTTTTAAAAGAAAAGCTTTTACAGTCTCCACACGTTGATTCTCATGAGAATTTACCGCAGTACTAAACAAATAATTTAAAGCATTTTGATAATAAATACTTTGACACTCTGCAGCACTATAAATAGCTTTACTTAATGCTTGCAAATTGTGAAATTGCACGACTTCTCCAAATTCCTCTAAGGTTAACCGGAAAGAAAAAATAATGCGAAGCCAAAAAGTAATATTTTGAACAATAACACTTAATTTAACTTGAGCTTCATGACTTAAAGAATCATTTGAACCCAAATTTAAATGATGGCGATTATTCTCAGCTCTTTCCAAACGCTTTTTCTTTATAAATTGCATCATTTCTTCCCCAAAAAACTTTTGCCCTAATTTTTCATTATCTTTTCCTGTTAAAATTTCACCAACAAATGAAGTAGTCACACCACAAACTTTTGCGATATGTTGATCTGTAGCTGTAAAATTTGATTCCAGCAAAGTTTCAATAACCCTTCTCGCATTTTGATATCTATAAAATTTTTTAACAATAGTTGAATTAGAAACCTGATTAAGCTTTACTCCATTATTTACTAAATCATTAAACTTTTTAAATAATTCCCTTTCATTACTCGCCATATTTTTACTATTATTAACAAGCAATTGCTGATAAAGTTCCGGATTATAAACAGAACGGTTCTTATTATTATAAGAATCTAGCATCTTCAAAATATCCCCTTCTGTTGTCCCAAGTAAAGCAGCAATTTCAATAAATGTTAGCCCTTGAAAAGAAAGTTTGACAATATCTCCCAGTAAATCTTTATCCACAAAACCTTTTAAATAATTTCTTTCAAAAAGAATTTGATTATATAAAGCTAAATTGTAAAACTCTGATGAAGGCTCTCTTAAATCATTTATCCAGTTATTTACAGTCTTTCTTTCCAAAAACAACATGTCCGCAATTTCTTGATCCGTTTTTCTCTCATTAGAAGCTAAATCATATACTTTTTGTCTTATAGTTCGCATTATTTATCATCTCCACTCAATATTGATAGAAAGGCTTCACTTGGCACTTCAACACTTCCTACCATCTTCATTCTTTTCTTTCCTTCTTTTTGCTTCTCTAATAATTTCCTTTTTCTAGTAATATCCCCACCGTAGCACTTAGCTAAAACATTTTTCTTCATTGCCGAAATATTTTCTCTAGCAATAACCTTTGAACCAATACTTGCTTGAATGGGTATTTGAAACAATTGTCTTGGAATAACCTCTTTTAATTTGTTTACAATTGCTCTTCCTCTTTGATAAGCAAAATCCTTATGAACAATTATAGATAGGGCATCAACAACTTCACCATTTAATAAGATATTCATTTTAACCAAATCACTTACTCGGTATCCACAAATTTCATAATCAAAAGAAGCATATCCCTTTGAATAACTTTTTAGTTTATCAAAAAAATCGTAAACAACTTCTGATAAAGGAATCTCATAATGAATATTTACCCTTGTTTCATCTATATATTCCAAAGATTTATATATTCCTCGTTTATTTTGGCAAAGTTCCATAATAGGCCCAATATACTCACTTGGCACAATAATATTCGTATAAATAAAAGGCTCTTCTATTTGTTTAATTTTGACCGCATCAGGCATCTTATTTGGACTATCAACCATAATGCTTTCTCCATTTGTCAAAGTCACATGATACACTACGCTAGGACTAGTAGCAATTACAGAAATAGCAAACTCTCGTTCAATACGTGTTGTAATAATATCCATATGTAAAAGCCCTAGAAAACCCACTCGAAATCCAAATCCTAAAGCATCACTCGTTTCCGGTTCAATCGTTAAAGCTGCATCATTTAATTTCAACTTAAGAAAAGCCTCTTTTAAAGCCTCATATCGATTTGGCTCTACAGGAAATATTCCGGAATACACCATCGGTTTCATTGGTTTATAGCCGTGAATCGCTTCCTTAGCAGGATTTTTCTTTAACGTAATTGTATCCCCAACATGAACAGAAGAAATATCCTTAATAGCCGCAACAACATAACCAACATCCCCGCATTTTAATTCTTCTAAAGGATGTTCTTTTGGTGTACGAACACCAATTTCTGTAACTTCATAAGAAACATTTGTTGCCATAAAAAGTATCTCATCTTTATTCTTTAAAACTCCCTCTTCAATCTTAATTAAAGCAACAACACCTTTATAAGGATCAAAATAAGAATCAAAAATTAAAGCTCGTAAAGGTAGGTCATTATGAATTTGAGGAGGAGGAATTCTTTCAATAATCGTTTCAATCAAAGTTTGAACCCCTTCACCAGTTTTCCCACTACAAAGCAAAATCTCTTCATCTTTAAAACCTAAAACCTTTTTTAGCTCATCCTTTACCTTAGACACATTCGCGTTTGGTAAATCAATTTTATTAATAACAGGAAGAATTGTTAAATCCGCATTCATGGCTAAATATAAATTAGCAAGAGTCTGAGCTTCAATTCCTTGAGACGCGTCTACCACTAAAATAGCTCCTTCGCAAGCAGCTAAACTTCGACTTACCTCATAAGAAAAATCAACATGACCAGGAGTATCAATCAAATTCAAAATGTATTCTTCATTATGATACGTATAGCGCAAGGAAACTGCATTCAATTTAATTGTAATACCTCTTTCTCTTTCCAAATCCATACTATCTAAAACTTGGTTAACCATTTCTCGTTTACTAATCGCACCTGTAAGTTCCAAAATCCGATCAGCCAAAGTGCTCTTGCCGTGATCAATATGCGCAATAATGGAAAAGTTTCGAATATTTTCTTGTTTAAACTGTCTTGCCATAAACTTCACCTATTACTTATTATACAAAAGAAAAAAGATGAAGTAAATCAAAAAAATCTTTATGTTAATTAAAAAGTAGAAATCCGAAATCATATAAAATTTAAATTCGGAAATCCGAATCTATTTATATTAATAATAGACTCATATATTACTCACCACTT
>CAJFEV010000001.1 GCA_904374795.1 uncultured Bacilli bacterium | reverse complement strand
TATAGAAAAAGGAAGTCAAGAAGGAACAGGAATCTATGAAATTGATTTAGAAGGAGTAGTGCCAGAAGTATTTGGAAGTGATATAGAAATCACTTTATACAAAACAACAGAACCAGTCACGAATAATGTAGTAAGAGAAGAAGGAGAGTTAACTCAAACAAGTGAAGGATTTGTAAAAGAAGATACAATAACGATTAATGGAACACCAGAAATAGTTTATGGACCAATAACATTAACAAATAATTCTGAAATCATATTAGAACAAGCGGATTTTGATACATCAACATTACAAAAAACAACGTATTATTTAGTATATGAATATAAAAATAATGGAAATCAAAATGCTCAACAAGGACAAACATTCAGTGGAAAAGTTACTGTAAAACTTATTGCAGAAAAAACAACTTTTGCAGGAGAAGTAGCAGCCTGCTCACAAGAAGGAAAAACAGGAGCAGAATGTTTACTTGAAAATGCAGGTTTAAATACAGAAGAATTAGTTTATGATGAAACCGTAGATAACAATTTAAGATATATTGGAGCGAATCCAAATAACTATATTGATATAGGAGAAAAATATCCAGAAGGAACAGTCATAAATAAATGGGAAGAAATAGGTGTATCTGCAACATCTGCAGAAGAATGCAATGAATTTGTAGATTCAAATTTTAACTGTTCAAATTATGAAGATTTAGGTTTTTCTACAGAAGAAGAATGCATCAGTGATTTACAAACAGCATTAGAAGAACACTACTATGTTTCAAATATTGAAGAATTGAAAAGCACATATTGTGTAACTGAAGATAAATCGAATCAACCCATTCTATGGCGAATCATCGGAGTATTTAATAATATTGAAGTTGGAACTGGAAAAAAAGAAACAAGATTAAAAATCATAAGAGACGAACCCTATAGTACTAGCATGGCATGGGATAGTGAAAACGCCAATGATTGGACAACAGCAAGTTTACAAGAAGAGTTGAATGGGCCATATTTGGAAAGTATCACAAGTCCTTCAAAAGAGATGATAAGTAATGTTAAATGGAAATTAGGAGGAGTATCTAGTTTATCGAATATTGCATCAAGTTTCTATATATCTGAAAGAGGTGTAGATGTATATAATGGACGACCAACAGAATGGATAGGAAGTATTGGACTCATGTATCCTAGTGAAGTTGGTGCACCTATATGCAGTCCACTTTTGCAACTTTAATACTTAATAAATCTAGTTTTAATGTTAATGAAAGAAAGAATTACGGTAATAAAGTTGTATTGGTGGACAAAGTTGAGTTAGTTACTTCATTAATAGTATAAAACACTCACTAAATAAATATATTGGAAGTAATTATTATTGAAGAAAAAAAGGAGCCTATAATTTAAATAGGGTCCTTAATTTTTATATTAATAATTCTTTATATAAATTAAAGTAAAGTTATTCTAGTCTATTTCTTTAAAAAATTCGCTCATAGGTACTTTTAACTTTTTTGAAATAATATATAAAAATTCTAAACTAAATGTTTGAAAACTGTCATTCTCTATATTTGAAATTGTCCCCTCATTATATTTTATTAAATCAGCTAGTTGAACCTGAGTTAATCCTTTTTCTTCTCGAATTCTTTTAATATTTTTTCCAGCAATGACATAAATATATTTATTATCACTTTTATTGATTTTCATTTTAACCACCTAGTACAATTATCCAATGAAGATGTGTTAAATGTACTACATTTAATAAATGCACCTGACTATATTTGTGGTATTATAGATAGTAAGGATAGGAGGTGATTAAAATGGCAGATACTAAAAAAGCAAAAGAAACGCATATTTCTCTTGATTTGAATGAAGTTCTTACAATTAGTTCAACGGATCATCCAGAAACTTCAATTATTATAAAAAATTCAAAGGGAACACTAATGGTAACTTTAGATGATACTCAAAATGAGAAAAAAGTAAAATAGGAAGGAAAGAATAGTGGAAATATTAAAAGATAAAGATATTTCAGAACTTAGACTAGTTAATGACGAAAAGTTAAAAATCACATTTCAAGATAAATACTTTTTCTTACAAGCAAAAAAAGGCGATATCTTTATTGAAGGGGTATCATTACAAATGGTTTTGGATTGTATAATACAAGCTAAAGTATTTTCTAAAAGTCAAAGAGAAAAAAGAAAAAATGAAGAACTTGTTGATCGCTATTTTTCAATGTATAAATAAGTTTAGAATTATAATTTTTTTGTGTCGGATCTACCTATTAACCAGTCAAGTGAAAAGGAATATTTTTTGGCTAATTGAACAGCAAATGATGTTAAAATTATTGTGTGTCCGTTACAATAACTAGAAATTGTAGATTGAGTTGTATTTAAAAATTGTGCTATTTCTTTTTGAGTAACATTGTTGTCCTTTAATATTGTACATAAATTATTTCCGACGGTTTTAGGATTGATTTTATTGATTTTTTTAGTGTTGTTGGTTTTCTTATTAGTTAAATAATACACATAATCTATATCAACTTGAAAAATGTTACAGAAATCATTTAGTCTATTTAAAGTCATAAATTTAGTATTAGTCTCACATAAAGAATAATAAGCACGACTTACTCCTAACTTTTTTGCCATTTGCACCTGAGTATAATCTAGATGTTCCCTAATAAAAAATAGTCTATTATCACAGTTCATACAATCACCGAAAACATTTTCTCATTTAAAATTGTCCATCAGTTCATTTGCAACCATATACGATATTTTGGCAGAAATTATCGTGAAAAACATAGAAATTTTTTGATGGAATACTTAATTCAAATAGATTATTTATATTATGGTCAATTATCATAAAAGTATGAATAAAATGACTATAAAACTTTTTGGATTTTACTAAATTATCCAAAACAATAAATAAGATTATTGAAAGATGTAAGTATTTTAGTTTTAAACAAATATTATAACAGAAAAAATTATACGATCATTCTTAGGATTGAATGAAATTAATTTTACAAATCTGAAAGAGAACAAAATGAAAAAATGTTTTTACACACAAAAATGCTACTAAATACGATATTTTTTGTTGACTAAACATACTTTTGCATTTATACTAGTCGCTGTGTGGGGTGATAGTTTGAAAGAGGATAAAGTAATAGTGAGTATTATGGGACCATCAGGTAGTGGCAAGACGACTTTGACGGACAATTTGATTTTAAATCATGACATTATTGTACCGCGACATGTAACGACAAGAGAAGCTAGGCGTGATGATAAACCTGGCTTCTACCGTTACATTGAATATTTGGAGTTTTTGAAATTAGTAAACAATCAACAATTCTTAATTGCTTCAAGTGATGGCATTCGCGGATATGGAGTTTTGAAAAACGACTGTTTTAATGCGTTTGAGAATGCAGATACTTTGTTAATAAATTCGTCATATAAAGATATATTGCAATTAAAACATTTAGAAATACCAGTTCGGTTAGTCGTTTTAACTTTTCAAGATATTGAAAAAGGAATTAGAGAACGCATAGTGAATTCAAGTAGAAATCATAATGCTTCAGATATACGTTACCGTGTAGAAAGTGCTTTGGAAGATCATGAAAAGTATTTTAACGAAGTATCTCAATTTTCGTTAGCAACTATATATACAGATGTAAGTAATAAAGAAGAAACATATAGAGTAGCTGAGGAAGCAATTGGCTTTGAGCCTAATGTAAGAAAGCGAGTAAAATAATGAAAATTTGTTATGTTCATGAAGAATATCCAGAAGAAACAAATTTTGGAGGTATAGCAACTTATCAAAAACGTTTAGCTGAGAATATGGCCATGATTGGTCATACTGTATATGTTATTGCTAGATCTTTGGAAAAAGATAGCAGTACCGTGGAAAACGGAGTTCATATTATTCGAATATTTAGGCCATTAAATGCAAATACTTTAGATGATTATATTGATTATAGAAAAAAAGTATGTTTTACTATTGAGGATTTGGAAAAAGAAGAATCAATAGACATAATTGAAACGCCAGATTGGGGTGCAGAAACAATATTTTATCTAAAGAAACAAAATAGAAAAATTCCAGTTGTTGTAAAATTGCATACTCCGTTGTGTGTATGGCAAGAATATAACAAAAGTGGATTATCAAGCGAAGTTAATAATGCAGTGTTAGAGTGGGAAAAATATTGCATAGAAAATGCTGAAAAAGTTATTTCATGTTCTCAGTTGCTTATTAATAAAATTATTACCCAACATCAAATTAAATTAACAAATGTAGAAGTAGTTCCAAATTTAGCTGATTTTAATAATTTTTATTTAAAAGAGCCTTTTCATCAAAGTAATAATGTTTTGTATTGTGGTAGTATAGAAGAAAGAAAAGGCGTACTAGTTTTAGCAGAAGCTATTAATATAATTCTTGAAAATGAAACTACCAAACATTTAAATTTTTGGTTTATTGGGAAAGATACTTTTAGAAATAATCGAGCAATTTCTACTATTGAATATATTAAAAGTATAGTTAAGTCAAAATATCATGCACATTTAAAATTCTTTTATCAAATGCCCCATGAGCAACTGAATGATTATATGAACAAAAGTTGTATTGGTATTGTTCCATCGCAGTTTGATAATTTACCTTATGTAGCATTAGAAGAAATAAGTACTAGATTACCTATACTTATAAGCGATAACACTGGTTTTTCTGAATTAATGCAAAAACAATGTCCAGAAATATTTTTTAAACATGATAATATCGAGGAATTGGCTCATAAAATTATTCAACTGTATAACAATCCCGAAAAATCTGAAATTGCTGAAAAATGTTATAAAATAATTCATGATGTGTTTTCAAATGAGAGAATAGTAACTAAAATGATAGAAGTATATAAAGAGGCTCAAGATGAATTTAGAAACAGATAGAGATATTCAAAAATTTTTTGAAAATACCAATATTTCAAATGTTATTGCATTAAAGAGAATGAAGTATGGTATTACAAATAAAGTTTATAAAGTTATTACGAGTGATAATAATTACCTTTTAAAAGAATATGTGGGAAAATATAATAAAAGATGTAAAAAAGATTTACTAGCTCACTGCTTAAAACAGAATATTAATGTTCCTATTGAGATCACTAAACAAAAAATTAATAATAGATTATTTTATTTATATGAATTTATTGATGGATACCATAAAAAAAAGCTTAAAATTAATGATATTTGTTTGCTTGTTAAAACAGTTAGTTTATTAGATAAGAAAGTGTCTATTAAGGACTATCAAAATGATAATATTTTTGCTAAAGTAAATTATTATGTACGGTATTTAAAAGAAATAGCTACATATAAAATAAACAAAAAAACAATATATGAACTTATTACTAAATATGAATCATTAGATTTTTCAAACTTAAATTTTTATTTAGTACATGGTGATTTATCTTCGCAAAACATGTTATGGAAAAATCATACACTTTATTTAATTGATTTTGATGAAGCTATTGTTGCGACACAAGAGTATGAAGTTATTAGTTCTGTTATAAAATTATGTTTTCATTATAATGACTTTGATATTCAGTTAGCTAAGGAATTACTAAAAGAATATGAAAATCAAATGAATTTAAGTATTCAAAATCTAAAATGTATGTGGGAGTTTTACATTTTAAAAGTTATTTTAGAAAAAATTGCTTTATATCAAATGGGCAAAATTGATTTAAGTGATCCTCGCCAAAAAAAGGATGGCTGGGAAAAGTGGTATAATTTATTAAATGATTTGAATTTAACGCAAGTATTATTTGAATAATATAAGATCGTATGGTAAAATTTGTAAGGAAATGAAAGAGAGGGAAATATATGAAAACTATTGTTAAAACACATGTAGGAGCTTATGGCATTTTAATACGAGATGGTAAAATAGCTCTTGTAAAAAAGGCTAGAGGAGGCTATAAGGGGAAATATGATCTTCCAGGTGGAGGTATCGAACATACCGAAACACCTATCGAAGCTCTACATAGAGAAATGATGGAAGAAGTAGAAGGAACTGTTATTAAAGAAGAATTATTAGATGCAACTTCTACTAATATTAAATGGCTTATGGAAGAAAATGTAACAGAAGATTTACATCATATTGGAATTTTGTATCTTGTTGATATTAAGGAAGAAAATTTAAAAATTGATGCTGATGGTCTTGATTCTGATGGAGCTGTTTGGTTGCCAATTGAAGAACTAAATGAAGAACAGTTATCACCATTTGCTTGGTATGCTTTAAAAAAATTGAATTATAAAAAATAAAATTTTGAAAGGGGGATGTGTAATGGAAAAACACGAATTTGAATTAGAAAAAGAAAAAACACAATCTGTTATATCTGAACTACATCATGTATATGAAGATGTAGAATTGATGATTAATTCATTAAAAAGACGAAATGTTATGGATCCTATTGTTTATAATAATTTAATGGACCAATATGAAAATAAATTAAAGGTGTTAGAAAATGGATTTCAAAAACCATATTTTGCTCGTATTGATTTTACTTCAGACGATGAACATAGAAAAGAAGTTTGCTACATTGGAAAAGTAGGAGTAGTAGACAGTGATGGTAATATAATTACAGTTGATTGGCGTGCTCCTATTGCATCTTTATATTATGATAGCAATATAGGACCAGCAAGTTATGAAGCACCTAAGGGAACAATAAGTGGAACTATGGAATTAAAACGTCAATATGAAATTGAAAATGGTGAGTTGTTATCCTATCGAGATGTAGACACGGTTTCTAATGATGAAATTTTAAAACCATATTTAGGAGTAAATGCAGATAATCGTTTGAAAAATATAGTTAGTTCTATACAAAATGAACAAAATACAATTATAAGAGAACCTATTACTAACAATACAATATGTCAAGGAGTAGCTGGTTCAGGAAAAACTACTGTGGCTTTACATAGAATTGCTTATTTGGCTTATAACTTTAGGGAAACAATTAAATCTGACCAATATATGGTAATAGGACCAAATAAATTCTTTATTAATTACATCTCGTCTGTTCTGCCAGAATTAGATGTAACTAGTGTTCCGCAGCTTACATATCCCGAATTTGCACAAGAATTTATTGGTGAGGAAATTAGTATTGATGATATAGGATATAATCCTGATGTTATAAATGGTGTAAATCCATATCATTTCAAAATGTCTATGGATTTTAAAGAACTAATAGACAAATATGTAAAATATTTAGATGAATATGAAGTTGTTCCTGGTAAAGACTTTACAATCAAAAATATTAAAATATTACCTAAAGAGGCAATTTTAAAAACATATCAAGAAATTCAAGATAAAATATATGATAATATAGAAATGAAAATTGAAAGATGCGTATTGTTATTGTCAAATTATATTAAGAATAATTCTTCTAAATTGGTTTCATCAGTAAATCAACAATATCAGGAAAAAATGGATGCTGGAAATATTACAAAAGAAAAATATCAAAAGGAATATCAAGCTTTAAAGAAAGAAATAGAAAGTGGATGTGTGGCATCCTTAAGAAAACATTTTTCAATTAAAAGCAAAAAAACATCAACAATATATAATAATTTTTTAACGAAACTATCTCAATTTGCAGATAGAGAAGTGAATGATAGCTTAAAAAAAATTACTATACCAATTAAAAAAGGAATTACTTTTGAAGATTTACCAGGTATTGTTTATTTACATACATTATTACATGGATCTCAAGAATATAAAAAATTCCGTCATGCAGTCATCGATGAAGCACAAGATTATGGAGTATTCAATTTCTATGCTCTAAAAAAAGCTTTGCCAAGTTGTACATTTAGTATTTTCGGGGATTTAGCTCAATCTATTTATGACTATAGAAGTATTGATAATTGGGAAGAAGTAGAAAAAGCATGTTTTAATAATAAATGCAATGTTGACTATTTATTAAAAAGTTATCGTACTACTATTGAGATTATGGAACAGGCTAATCAAATTTTAGATTATTTAAATATGAAAGTTTCTGAGCCTGTTATAAGACATGGTGAAGATGTAAGGTATACATTGTATAATCCAAACGATATTCAATTATTAAAAAATAAAATAGAAGGTTTAATTGCACAGAATTTTTCATCAATTGCTGTAATAAGTCGTACTGAAGAAGAGGCTAATCAAATTGCAGTTAAATTACAACAACTAGGAGTAAATATATCGTATATAAATATGAATAATAGTGTATACGAAGGTGGTATTTGTTCTATAAGTAGTCAATGTTCAAAGGGATTAGAATTTGATGCAGTTATTATTGCAAACGTAAGTGAGAAAACATATTCATCTGATAATAATACTGACTTAAAAAACTTATATGTCTCAATGACTCGTGCTTTACACGATTTAGAAATTTTATATCAAGAACCAATTACTAAGCCTTTAGCTAGAAGTTTATATCGAAAATAGTCATAATCAAAAGTAGATTATGGCTTTTTAAATCTTTAAGTTTCAGTTTGTTCATGATATACTTTTACTGATGCGTATTATTTTGTAGATTACAATTCATTTTTAAAAAATTTAAGATTAGGTGAGGTAGAATGATGAATGAAAAAATGTTGGAAGAATTATCATGCAAATTAACCAAAAAATTAGATAATACAGACGCGTATGAAAGTTGGTTAACAATACAAAAATATATAGATATAATGAAACAAGAAAATAAAGAATTACAGAAAAAACTTGAAGATAAAGAAAAACTTCAAAAACATTTTATGGAATGGTTAGAGAATAAATTGGATGCCATCAAAAATATTTTAGATACGGAAGATGACGAAGATAAAATTTATTTTACATTGATTAGAAAAGACGCTGTTGAAGAATGTTTAGCAAAATATAAAGAAATAGGTAGTGAAATAAAAGAATGATGATTGTGTTCAAGAAAAGTATTAAATGAAAACGAAACTTTTTTTGAAGTTTTAACTAATCATTAAAAACAAATTTCTTACCGTAAGAAGTAATTTTAAAAATATATCCAGAAATTCAAAATAAAATTAAAAATGGTCATAATCAAAAGTAGATTATGGCTTTTAAATCTTTAAGTTTCGGTTTGTCCATGATATACTTTTGCTGAGGTGTACTGTTATATGGATTATAATAAGATTGGACCATTTTTAAAGGATTTAAGATTAAGTAAAAATATGTCTCAATATGATTTAGCAGAGCAAATGCATGTGGATCATTCGAAGATAAATCGTCTTGAAAATAATAAACGGCGCCCAACTTTTGATGATTTGATATATTATAGTCAAATTTTTGATATTTCTTTAGATGAGTTAACAGCTTGCGAAAGAAAAAATAAACAAAATGAAAAAAAATTACAAAATTCACTTTTTAAGTATTTGCAAAATCAAAATTCAAAATTTAAAAAAGCTCGATTTATAGCTATATTACTCGCTATATTTGTAGTAATTAGTTTTATAGGACTAATAATATTATACTTTTTTCAAAACTATGATACGATGAAAATCTATACATTTTCCGGCTCATCTCCATCTTATGAGCTAACTAATGGTTTATTAGTCTTATCTAAAGAAAAAATTTATTTTCAAATAGGTAGTATTGCTCCAGAAGTAGAAAATATTAAAATTTTTATTGAGACAAACAAAGAAAGACGATTAGTTTATGATGGAGAATATCAAGTTCTTATACAAGACAATTATGGGTATGAAAGTTTTATTTCATATAATGATTTTATTAGTGGTAATCAAAAAATTTTTGTGAGAATTGGTAACGAAGAGATTACACTAAATTTTATTGAAGAAGTCTCAAATAATAATTTTGTATATGTAGAAGAAAAGGAGATTGGAAAAGAACAAGAAATGAAAAAATTTGAGACACCTATAAAAATTAAAGAAACTTTTCAATGTGATGAAAATGACAATTGTGTTTTAAAAACTGATGATTTTCTTTTGACATATAATTCTGGTTTGTTTTTTGTAAATAATACGGAAGAAAATTATACTTATAATTTGAATTTGAATGTTTTTTCTTATTTTAATTTAAAAACATTGACTGATTTTGAAGTTGTTGACAATCAAGTTAATTGTATAGAAGGAAACTGTGAAAATGCTGAAAAAATATATAATGAATTATGTAGAAAAATATTTAAAATCAGTATAGTGCCGATTTGGCAATATTTGGAAAAAACTGGTGGTGCCAAATTGGCACTACCTTTTTTCTTGATTTTATGATAAGTTTGAATCAGTAGAAGAGAGAGGGATTATATGAAAAGAAAAATTTTGTTTGGCTTATTATTGTGTATATTTTTGGCGCCATGTGCATCTGCAAAAGAAAATTATTTTACTAATGAAAATGGAGTTAGTTTATCTGAAAAAGAATATGATTTTTTTAGCAAATTATACTGGGAAGGATATCAAAAATCTTTGACACAAGAAGAATATTTACAAATTAAGGATATGGATTTATTTGATCAAGAAATAGAAAAGAAAACTTATACAAATTATCCTATAACTCGTGGTAGTTCAGTAACAAGTAATTTAAGAACACTTTCAATTACAAAAGTTTGTAATAGTAGCTGTTTGAACACACTTGTTGCAACATGGATTGGAAGTCCTTTTGTAAAAAGTTATGATGTCATGGGAGTGAGATTAAATGGTCCAAGTCTTTTAACGATTAATAATTTAAGGATAGAGGGAAATAATTTTTCTCAATCCTATAATAATCCTAAAAAATTTAATAATGGTTTTGGATATTCATTTCAATTACCTAATACATCCAATATTCAAGTTTCTGTATCATTTACAACAACACAAAGCGGAACAATATATGGAAGCTATCAACATGCTATGAGTAATACAAGTTCAGTAGTTAGTAATCAATATACGATTGGAGTTGGGGGATATGGAAACGTCTTTCAATTTATAGGAACTGCTAGAAATGTTTATGATAATGCTCCTGGTGTTGATATAAGTCTTTAAGAAATTTTATATAAAATAGTTTTGACAATATCTAAGTCATGAATTAGATATTGCATTATGAGAAAGGAAAAGGTGATATGGAAGTAAAATAAACTTAATTTTTTTAGAAAAGGAGGATGTAAATGAAAAAATTAAGATATTGGTTAATAGGTTTATTGCTAATTATTGGTAGTTTGGGAGTAATCCCAGCAGCTTCAGCTGCAACTATGCCAGCTTATGGAAATTATAAGTTGACTTGGAATATTGAAAGTATATATTATTATATAGACCAGTCAGCTCCTGGATACTCAGGAACTATAGCCGCTGCTGCTAACAATTGGGTTTATACTGGTTTAGGTTATAATAAATTATATCCAAATACTAGAACTTATAATAAAACAAATAGTGCAGTCGATTTTTATGCAGCATTTTATGGAAATTATGCTTTTACTGCTATGACCGAAACTTACAAAAGAGTAAATGGGAATGCGGTTAGTGTTGGATGGGTTGAGGTTCCAAATAGAACTGGTACTGGTGTTCCTGCGGAAAATTATTTGTTTGCTGAAATTCATATAAATAATGATATTTTTGATGGATATACTGACTTTAATCAACGACAAGGTATCATTGCTCATGAATTTGGCCATGCTTGGGGATTAGGACATAATCCAGAAAATCCAAATAGTATTATGTATAACTGGGATAGCAGAAATGTATATACAATTCAACAAGTAGATCAGGATGCATTTAATGCTTTATATCCATAGAAAGGTGTGATTATAATATGAATAGAATACAAAAAATTGGAATTGGATGCACTGCATTGCTTGTAGTAGCTTTATTAGTTGGTGTTATTATAATAAATTATCAATCAAAAAAATTAGAAGGTGATAAAATAAACACTCAAGAATTTATAGACGGATCAGAAACTTTGGATGATGGTTCTATAATGTACGAAGTTACTGCATCTTATAGCTATCCAACTTCAAATCCAGAGGATTTATTTGAAATGGCAAACCTAGTTGTTATTGCAAATTTCGTAGAAGATGTTGAAACAGAAATAAATGAAAATGAAGTTCCGTTTACTATTTCGAAATTTAATGTTCAAAGTATTATAAAAAATACTGGGAATTTTGCTATAGGAGAAGACATTTTAACTAAAAGAAGTGGTGGAACTATTTCTTTACAACAACTCTTAAATGCTAGAGATGATGATTTTGCAGAAAAAATTGGTGCTAATGATTTAACGACAGCTCAAAAAAGCTCTGCAAAAGTTCGTTTTAAAAGTGAAAGTATAGGAGATCAATCTATAGAAGAGGAAGATACTAGATTATTGTTTTTACACAAAGCTGAAGGTGAAGAGTACTTTACCATTATAGCGAATGATTATGGAATGCTTTCTTATAATAATACTACGAAAAAAGCTTTTAATGCTAAAGAAAATAATTATTCAAGTTATTCATTTTTAGAATAATCAATAATAATATCTCAAATAGGGGAAGACATATGCTTCCTCTTTTGAAATAATTTTATTTATATGTTACACTATTAATAATTAACGAAATATCTTCGATTTGAAACATTAATACGAATTTTTTGGGTTTACCTTTTAATTATTATATTCCGAATCTTAAGGAGCTGGTGCAAATGAAAAAAGAGTATTTTAAAAATATTGATTTATTAAAATCAATAGCGTGTATATTAGTTATTATTAATCATACAAGTTCTTATCTTTTAATAAATGAAAATTATTTGCCTTTTTATAAAATCGAATTTGTTTTATGCCGAATAGCAGTTCCCATATTTATTATGTGCACAGGCTATTTAATGTGTACGAAAGAATTAAAAGGAAAAGATATATTAAAAAAGATTTTAAAAGTATTCATTCCTTTATTTCTTTTATCGGGACTTATTTATCTTTTACAACATAAAACCATTGATTTTCTTTTTTTACAAAACTTTATAGCAACGCCGATAATCGAGCCATTTTGGTATATTTATATGTTAATTGGTTTATATCTCATAATGCCATTTTTAAATTACATAACCAAAAATGCTTCAACTAAAGAACATATATTTTTAATAAGTGTAATACTAATTATGCCAGCCTTATTAAAACTTTTTTCTCTTGAGTTTTCCACTTATTGGGGCGTAGCAATCCCAACTTATAGTATTGGTTATTATTTAATGGGCAGTCTTTTTTACAAAATTCACGATCAAATAAAATTTACTAAATTAAGTGGCATTCTATTCTTTATTTTATATATAATTGGCATAATTTTCTATACGAATGATCATTTAGAATTATACAATATAGATAGTTTATTACTAATTAGTATGTCCATACTTTTTATGAATTGTATTTTAGGCTTTAAAATAAAACATCAACATAAATTTTTAACTTTAATTTCTGCTAATTCTCTTTATATCTATTTATTTCATCCACTTTTACAAAATAAGATATATGAACTTTCAATTTTTCAGAATTTAATTTCATTTAATTATATTATAGGTATTTTATTCTATCAATTTATTCTGTTATTAATTTGTTTGGTATTAGCGTGGCTTTGTAATTATACGATTAAAAAGATATTAAGTTTCAATTCAAAATAAATTGATAAAGATCTTATGAATTTTGAAAAAATATTTTAAACAGTATTAAAGATACTATGAAAATGTACAAAAAATATTACTTTTTCAGTACTATTCTATGTACATTTTTATTAAAAGATATATTTTGAATTGTAATTTGATATAAAAATTGTAATAAGTTTAATCTTTGTAATAAAGATATATTTTCGTTTAAACAACGAATGTATAAATCGATGAATTCTGGTTCAGGATTCTTTTTTTTGGTTGCATTTCTATAATTATCGTTTAGCATAGTTTTTAATGCTTTAGTTCGAGAAACACCAGGCAAGGCATTTATTGCAAAATATAAATCTTTTATTCTTTCTAATGTTAGGTGAAAGACATGATTGGCATATAAGTCGTTTGTTTCTATATAATAGTTTAAGTCATCAAAAAAATTATTAATAATTGCAATTTGTTCTTTAGTTTCTTCTTCGTTTAAACAAGGCATAGGAGCAGAATATGTTCTTTTTATATATTCTTGTAATTTTTTTATATTTCCTCTTTTGTCTAGCAATACTGTTCCATAGGCAAACATAGATACCATAGCATTTGACTGATGATTAAATTCATAGTCAACTTTTTGATATAAACTTGATAGTGTCTTTTCAAAATATTCAATGCGATAATTGTCTATAAAATCCGAGCCTCGTACTTCATTTGTTAAATCAGAAAAGACAATATGCAAATCAATATCGGAACAGCTATTAGCAAATCCAGTTTGACTCGAACCATACCACACGATTCCTTCTAAATTAGCATTTTTTAAATACCCCATTTTATTCACAAATTTATTAATAATATCTGTGAATTTTTCCATATAAACAAACCTTTCTTTTGAAGAAATTATAACACCAAAAAGATATAGAACAATAAAAATTGTATGAAATGTGCGTTTTTTTGCTTAAAAAAGCATTGAGAGATATATTTGGGGTAGAAAAAATCATTTTATGCAATTTTTTGAGCAACGTTCTTATTTCATTTATTTACTACTTAGTCTTACACATGATATAATAATTACAGAAAAAAAATTTGAAATTTATTGTTTTTGATGTGTGGGAAAGCTTTTACCATTTTAATACATTGGTTTTCTAATGTTGTTCACTATTAATTTAACACATAAACCCATAACGTTAAATTAAAAGAGTTTACTATGTTTTCCCACACATCAAAAATTATGATATATGCTTTTAAAAATATTTGCTTTTATTAGTGCTTGTTTGTATAATAAAAAGCGATAGGGAGAAGCGAGAATATGAATAAATACTATTTAGATTTTTTAAAAAGATTAAATATTGAACCTCTGGAAATTACTACGAATGATAATAGCACTACCAAGTATGATAAGCATTTATTCCAAGAAAAAATTGTTAGAAAGTATACTAAATCTTTAGAAAATTTCAGATTTAATCTAATTACATATAAACAGTTGTATCCAAAAAAAAACTGTTTAATTGTTACGGATGACTTTAAAATTAACCCAGACATTTTTGAAATGCGATTTGACACAACATTATTAATAGATTGTTATGACGTTGAAAAGAAAATATCTTATAATCTTTCTGATTTATTTTATTCTAGCGAAGAAGCAGAAGAAAAGGCAAATGAGGAGTATAATAAAATATATAAAATTTTAGAAGAATCAAATACTATTGATACAGTTTTTGTGCAACTATCAAAATTACTAATAATATAAACAAATTTCAAAATCGCACAATTTTTTCACAAAATCGCACAAAAAAATATGAATTTTTGTTGTTATTTTCATATTAAGTGATATTATAATGTAAACTTGAAATAAGTTTGCAAACGAGCAATCTTGTTTTGGTTTTTGGTCATAAATTGTTATTTTACGATTTATGGCTTTTTTTATGGGGGTTTGGAGGTGAAAAAATGAAAAAAAAGCTTGACAAGTACTAAAATTTTCATTAGTATAGATAACCTAATTTCAAGAAAGCGAGAAATTATGCGCTACTTATTTATTAGGAAACGATTAATAGTTAGGTGGTGTAAAGCAATGAAAAGAAATGTGATCAAGTCTGATGGTAGAAATTATTGTAGTAATAGGTCTTATAATTGTTTAAGTCATGTTTTTGTAACGAAAGAGAGAACAAGCTTTAGGGGCTTTATCTCTCTTTTTTAGTAATAGGAGTTTTATCATTGTTATTTGAGTATAAGTTAGAAGACAATATTGTTGATAATCCTGCACTACCGCGGGAGGAAATACAAAAATATGATATGGATATTTGTTACGAAGAAGTTTTAAAAAAGATCAATGAATTTATAACATTACAAGTTCAATATCCAAATATACCTAAACCTAGAATTACTAGCAATTATGAAGTGCGTTATGAGTGCTTTATAAAATCTTCCAATGATAAGGTAGGAAATTACATTGCTAAAAAGTGTGATACGGAAATGAGAATGCAAACATTATATAGTGAAATCTCCTTGGCATTAAGTACATTAAGTAGAGATGAATTTACATACTTTTTAGATGTGTTGTATTTAAAAAAATCAGAAAATTATTTGATTGATAAGATTCAGACTACGAGACATCTATTTAAGACTATTAAAGCAAGTTGCATTGTCAAGATGGCAATTGCTTTAAATGTTTCAGCATATAGCTAACATGTTATATGCTTTTTTATGTAAAAGTATAAGAAAGATACTGACAAACTTTCAGAAAAATTATACAATATAATCATGAAAAGAGGTTTGAGACATGAGTAGAAAAGGTAAAATTGCAATTTATGTTTCCATTGCAATTCTAATTGCATTGATTGGAATTGTTATTGGATATTTTTGTGTAAAGAATTTTTGGGATAACGAAAATTCAAATCCAGTTGAACCAACTGTAGAAATAGATGAAGAAACAGAAATTAACGAGCCAACTGAATCAAATGATGAAAGTGTCCCAAATAATAATGATGATACTGGAAACGAATTACTAGAACAAGAATCTTCTCAAAGTAATGAAAAAAATAATAGTGTTTCAAGTTCTAATTCAAATACAAATTCAAGTAATAATAATTCAAGTGATAATAGTGTTAATAATCAACCTCAAACATCTAATAATTCGAGTGCTAACACTGGTAATACTAATTCGAATAGTAGTAATAACCAAACCACTCAAGAAAATAATTCTACTAGTGAAGAACAATTGATTACATGGGATAGTATTGATTTTTCTGCAGGAGTTTCTAGTTTGTCTTCAGAAGAGAAAAATTTTCTTTTAAGTTATGCAAAACAACAAATATCAGATTTTGAATTAGATTTTTTGACTTTGTCTCAATGTGAAAATGCTGGAAAAGAATGGGAACAATATGGATGGATGTATAGCTGTATAGTAGTCAATACACCAAATCCAAATATTCAGTTAACATCTCTTACAATTGAAACAAAAGATATATTTTGCGATAATAATTGGACTGGAAGTCATGTATATGATTGGAAAAATGAAAAAATTGGAAATGTTGCTTATTTAAGAAAGATAGGTTATTCATGTACTAATATTTCAAGTGATATTTATTAAAAGCTATTGATTTATAGCTTTTTTATTTTAGGAGGTGAAATAATGAAGAAAAATTTAAAAGGACTATTACTAGTTCTTTTTTTGATGCTGGGAATTAGCATAGAAAGTAAAGAAATAAATGCTCAAACAGTAACGGATTCCTTTAATAGAACTTTTATCGGGACATATCATTATGTTTTTGATGATGGAAAATTTGGGGATTTTGAATTGTTTACTAGAAATTCTGATGGAAGTCGAGCATATTGTATTCAGCCAGGCACATCGTTTAAAGGTGGAAATTACATTGGATACACTAATTTAACTAATGATCAAAAAGCAAGTTATGTTGGTTTAACAAGCAATCAGCTACGAGAAGTTTCACTGATTGCTCAGTTTGGTTATGGATATATTGGGCATAATACAAATGAATGGTATGTTGCAACGCAAGCACTTATTTGGTCAAAACTTGGAAAAAGTTATCAATTTACCAGTCGTAATTCGGCTGCAAATCCATGGGCTTATGTCATCGCTACTCCAACTACAATTCAAGCTAAAATGAATGAGATTGAAAGCCTCGTTGCAAATTATAAAAGGACGCCTGCGTTTAATGCGACTTATGCAACTATAAATGTAGGCGACAGTTATTCATTTGTGGATTATGCTGGCCTTTTAAGTAATTATCAAGTATCTTCATGTGTTAATTGTAATGCTTCTATATCTGGAAATAACTTAGTTGTAACTCCTACATCAATTGAAAGTGGGACAATTACATTAGAAAGTAAACGAGGAACATGGACGGAGGAATTTATTGTTTATTCGAGTCCAACAAGTCAAAATATTATGGTTCCTGGAATAGTAGATCCTCTCAAAGTTAATTTGAGTTTTGATGTTGTAGCTGGAGAATTACAATTAAAAAAATATGATGCAGAAACAAAAACTTGCGATAAATATTTAAAAAATACTATATATAAATTATATAAAAATGACGGAACTTATATTCAAGATTTAATTATCGATGAGAATTGTTCTGCTTCTGCAAAAAATTTAGCTTTGGGAAGTTATTATGTTCAAGAGTATAGCGTTAATGGTAATTTTGAATTGGATTCAACAAAGCATTTTTTTGATATAACCAAATCACAAACTAAAAAAGAGTTAATTGTTTATGATAGTCCTTTCCTCGGTCAAGTGGAAATATATAAATTTGATTCTATTACAAACTCATGTGTTTCGTCTGGTTCAGCAAGTTTAAAAGGTACAGTATATGGAATATATAAAAGTGATGGAACTTTAATATCTCAATTAGTTATTGATGAAAATTGTTATGCAAAATCAGAAAAAAATTTGAGAATAGGAGATTATTATATTCAAGAGATAAAATCTGGAACTGGATATAAAATAGATAATAAAAAATATGATTTCTCTATTACACCAGAAAATTATAAAAAAGTCTTTACGTTTCAGTTAAAAGATATTCCCTATACGACGTTTCTGACTATAAATAAAACTTATCTCAGCCAGAATGGAGTTCAGGCAGAAGTGGGTGCAACTTTTGAAGTTTGGAGCACTACCAAAAATAAAAAAGTTGCAACTCTTGTAATAGATAAATCAGCAACGGCAAGTATTCTTTTGCCATACGATAAATATATTATTAAACAAGTGTCGGGGAAAGAAGGATATAAGCTTGCAAATGACATTGATTTTTCTGTGAACGAAGAGACAGAACCTGAAACTTACATAACTTTGGCTAATGAACCTTACAGTGCGAAAATTAAAGTGGAAAAAGTTGATACTAATAATAATAAAATTGCATTGGCAGGAATTAAATTTAAAATTTATGATATAGATAATGGAAAATATGTTTGTCAAAACATTACTTATCCTAATGTTGAAGAGATCTGTGTGTTTGAAACTGATATGAACGGGGAATTTATAACTCCTGATATTTTATATCCTGGTCATTATCGCCTAGAAGAGGTTGACCAAAGTATATATGGTTATCTTTGGAATCAAAATGGTTTAGAATTTACAATTGATGAAAATTCTAATTTTATCGAGGATAAAGATTTAGGTACATTAGTTGTTTTAACTTTTGAAAATCAAGAAGTATTTGGGGAAATTCAAATTCATAAAGTTGGTGAGGAATTAGTTATTGAAAACAATTCTTATTACTATCAAGAAACTAATCTAGCAGATGTGGTTTTTGAATTATATGATGAAAACGGTAATTTGATTCAAAAAATTAAAACGGACGAAAATGGTCTTGGAACGTTTAAAAATTTAAAATTAGGAAAATACATTTTAAAGGAAGTGTCAACGAGAGATGGATATGTATTGTCAAATGAAGAATATGAAATTGTTTTAGAATATCAGGATCAATATACACCAATTGTTTACAAAATCTTTGAGCTAAAAAATTATTTAAAAAAAGGTACACTAGAGTTTACAAAAACCGATTTAGTTGATGATGAACCATTGCCTAACACAACCATTAAAATTTACGACGAAAGTACAAACGTTCTGATTTTTGAAGGAAAAACTGATAAGGATGGAAAGATTACAATTTCTAATTTGTATGTTGGCAATTTCAGAATTGAAGAAAGTAATGCTCCAGCAGGATATATTTTAAATGATGAACCTATGTATTTTAGTATTAAAGAAAATGGTAAGATAGAAAAAGTTAATATGACTAACGAAAAAATTAAGGGAATACTAAAACTATTAAAAACTGACGAATTAGGTAATCCATTATTAGGAGTAAAAATAAATATATATAAAGAAGATGGCAGTTTATATGGAACATTTATTACAAATGAAGAAGGACTTATAACTATTGAAAATATAGAATACGGAAATTATGAAATAAAAGAAATCAAAACCTTAGATGGTTATGAAATTAGCTCAGAAAGTCTATATTTTTCAATCGATTCTCAAGATGAATTTGTCGAGTTATCATTGGTAAATAAAAAATTACCTCAAACAGGAAAGTATGATTATTCTAAGATTTTAGGTTGTACATTTTTATTTGCAGGAGGATTATTGACTATAGCTTATATTAAGAAGCAAAAAAAGAAGGAGGGAAAATAATATGGAGCAACAAAACAACTATAAAAATAGTATAGAAATTACAGGAAATATTGCTTCTATGTCAGAAGTTAAAGAAAAATCAAATGGTAAAAATTTTATGTATATGAATATTGCTCAAAATAGTCGTGATGGGCGAGCAAGTTTTTATCCGATTTATTTAGATGGAAATATTTTAGAAAATGTTTTGAAAGAAGATTTACAAGTTGGAAATAAAATCACTGTTGTGGGGAAATTAGATTCATATCAAAAAGACGGAAAACAAACTTTGCAAATTCGTCCTTTTGAAATTCAAAAAATCGAAAAGCAAATTGTTCAAGAAAATACTAGGGTAATTTCTAGCAATTCAAAAGAAATGGATATGTAAGTTCGTATGCTTTATTTTATTACAGAGTACAAAAATCAGGAAGCAAGAGATACTTTGCGTGATTTAGGATTATATTGTTATTCTTTGCGAAGTTCAGAAGATGATTGGCAAGAAATTTCTACAATTGAAAATTTAGTGTTAGTCAATCGATATGGCAGTATTATAACAAACGAGGAAATCATTTTAGGGGAGCAATATCCACAAGATTTCCTCGATTTTTCTCTATTTTCTCTTAAAAACACAAAGGTGAATTCTATAAGTAATTTATTAGAAAATCTAGAAGAACTAGGGAATTTGGATTTATCGAGTGATGAGAAAATTATGCAAGAATTACAAAACTTCAAAAATGTAGATTTGAAAAAGGTTCAAAGTTTAAATTATAACGAAAAATTAAATTTTATTATCGAAAAATATAAAAAAGATTTCAATACATATTTAATTTCCAACGGCAATCATATTTATCAGCAATTATTTTTTGACAATTCAATGGTATAAAAAGGAATAAAAAGGTGTAATACAAATAATTTTAAGAGTGATAATTATGCACCAATAATTTTATGTGATTATTTTTTATCTTAAAGGGGGGTTGAAGATGAAAAATTTGTTTTTACTAGCAGAAGCTACGCAGCAGAGTGGTATTCAAAAACTTGAAGGTGGAACATACGATATTAACTCTATTATAGAAGTAATTGGTACACTGACTGATTGGGTTACAAGAATAGGTATTGCTGCTGCTGGATTGTCTCTAGTTATTGGATTTGTAATGTATTCAGTAGTAGATGTCGAAAAAAAGGCTCAAGTAAAGCATGGAATTATTTTGACACTATTAGGAATTGCAGGTATTATAACTGCGTTGTCTCTTGTAAATCTAATAATCGAATCGTTTACAATATAGGAGTGGTTTATGATATTAAAAGCGTTAGATTTATTAAGAGAGCTTGGATGGGGATTTATAAGTCTCATATTTAATTTGATAGACGCAATTTATGAAATTATCTCAAAAATAAATGAATTAGATATAGTTGGAACTATGGCAAATAATACAATATTTTCAAATTTTTATACTAATATTGTTGTAATAGCAATAAGTGTATTTGGATTATTTACTATTTGGCAATTTGCTAAAAAAGCAATAGATCCAGAAGAAGGGCCAAATTTTACACAGATTGTAAAAGAAGTAATAAAATGTGGAATTCTAATATTAGTGTCCACATTTTTATTTGTTCAAGTTTCAACTTTTTCAATTCAGTTATCGGGGTTTGTAGGTACAATGATAAAATCAGATAATAACACAACACTTGGAAGTGAACTTCTAATAAATTATATAGATTATTCTAATGGTTATAAATCGAGTGATAAGTTTGAAAATGATGATTATCAAACATCGATTAGAAATGGAACTTTTACGGCTTATCAAGGTTATAACGACAAATACGTTGTAAAAGATCGTTGGATTCGTTCGGATGAAAGAGATTACAAATATTCTATTCAGTGGATTTTAGCTATTTTGTGTGGGGGCTTTTTTCTGTATGCTTTAATATTTTCAGCTGTTATGTTAGCAAAAAGACAAATAGAATTTTTAGTTTTATTTGTTATTTCACCCATAGTGTATGCTACTAGTGTTTGTAATAAGCAAAGAAGAAACACTTTGATTGAACAGTTAGTTTCATTAACCTTACAATCAGCAATGATTATACTAATTATTAACTTAATTGCATTAGTTGCAATTCAAATAAATGGTACTCAGTTTTTTGATAATGGCTTTCAAGATATGGCTACACGTTCCATATTATATCTTGGGTGTGCCATCCTATTGTTAACAGGAAGTAATAGTATTAGCCAGTTTATTGGAAGTAATATCGGTGCTAGCGCTGGAAGAGAACAATTAATGTCCCTTATGGGTTTTGGAAGAATTGCTGGTGGTGCAGGAAAAGCCACTGGAGCCACAGCTTTTGGAACTGGCATGATTTTAGGAGGGGCAGCTGTAAAAGGTGGAAATTATTTGGCACAGAAAACAGGAGTCGCAGGTAAGGTAGGTAGAGGTGCAAATAATTTATTACAGCAAACAGGTTTAGGGATTGCTAGCTTTGGAAATAGTTTCGAAAGTAATAATCATAATCCTCTTTCACATGGAGTCCAAAGTGTAGGTAACACGATACGTTCTTATGGATTAAATATAGCATCATCAGCTATGAAACGTAATGCAAATAATGAGGGTATTGGTTTAAGCAAAAAAATATCTTCTGGTACTAGTTCAATGATGAGAGGTGGATTAGGTATGATAAATCCAATTCGTAGAACTCCTACTATTAGATCAAGAAAAAAATAAAAAAATGGAATAAGGAGCGTGATATTATGTACATTACAGTAGCAAGTATTAAAAAAAATCTAGGGTTTAAAGGATTAGAAGTTAATGATTTGATTATAGGCATTCCTATTTTATTTTTCTTTTTAGTGCTATTTTGTTTTACTCCATATAAGTTAGCCAGTATTGTTTTTGTAATAACTGGAGGATTTCTGCTTATTCCAATCCAAATCAGCCAAAAAAATCGAATGTATAAAATTTTATTTTTAATCATTAGTTTTTTAGTCTCAACTAAAGAATTTACTTATTATACAAAAGGTAAGGAAGTGATGATATTTGAAAAAAACAAAAAGTGAAAAGGAAAAAAAACTGCTTATAAAAGTAAAAAGTAAAATAAATAATAATAAAAAAAAGTACTTAACAAAAAGTCAGATGAATAAAAAAATAAAGAATTCTCAATCGTTTATCAATGTCGATTGTGTATCTGAAAAAGGGATTATTAAATTAAAATCTGGAGAGGTTGCTCAATTGCTTTCAGTCCAAGCAATAGATTTATCATTATCCAGTCAAGAACAAAAAAATTATTTTTATTCTCAATTAAAGTACTTATATCAGATTAAGGATTTAGATTTAAGAATTTATAAATTAAATGAACAATTAAATCTTAATTCTAACAAAGATTATATTTTGAAATTAATAGATGAATGTAAAGATAATGAACAACGTTTATTATTTTTGCAAGAAAGGTATGGACTATTAGAACAATTGGAAAATAATGAGTTTACTGTTTCTAATTGTTATTTTTTAGTTGTTATAGCAAAAAATGAAAATGCTCTAAAAAAGCAAGTCGAGGAAATAATTCGTATTTGTTATAGTCTTGTGCCAAGGTTACAACTAGAGGAATTAACTAATAAATATGAAATTTATAAGTTTTTGATTAATTTATATTTTAGTTCTGCTAATCTGGAACAATTATTATGGTGTGAATTAACTGAACTGATAACTCCACTTAATATATCTGAGAAAGCTAATTTGTTAAAACTAGAGAATGATGAAGTACAACTTTTGTCTATTAAAAGTATTCCACCTTTTTTAGATGAGGGTTTTTTTGAACAAATATTTAATATGCCAGGTGTCCGTTGTTGTATTCATGTTAAAGATACTGTAGATCCAGATAGTTTAATAAAAAATTTAGATAATTCATATCAATTTTTATTGTCTGATAGAATCACTACAAAAAAGCTTTCAGATGCAACAGAACTAGATACTCAAAAAGAAAATTTTCAAATTTTAATGGATCAGTTGAAAAATGGAGCAGAAAAAATTAAAGAAGTAAATTTTATTGTTGCAGTCAACGGTGAAAAAAAGAAAAGAGAGGATATAATAAAAGAATTAAAGAGATTAGCAGAATATTATAAAATTCGTTTAGATGTTCCAAGACTTAGACAATATGAAACATGGCAAAGTTTTGATATTTCTTCTAGTAGTATTAGTGATTATTCCGTTTATCTTCCTACTTTAACATTATCTGCAAGTTTTCCTCTTACATCCACTAGTTTTAATGATGAGCATGGTATTATGATGGGATTGGATATTCATACAGCTTTGCCTGTATATTTTGATATGTTTAAGCTTACTTCTAATAGAACAAGTCATAATATTTCACTTGTTGGGTCTACAGGCAGTGGTAAAAGTTTTACTTTAAAAAAATTAATTACAAACGCTATCAATCAAATAGGAGCTAAAGTATTCATTTTTGATTGTGAGAATGAATATAAAAAGCTGGTTGAACGAAATCACGGTGAATATATTGATTTGTATTCTAAGTCTGGTGGAATTATCAATCCACTACAAATACGTTTTTTACCAGTTGATAATGGCGAGAATGAAGATGACGTAGCAAATTGTCCTCTTGCTAAACATCTAGGATTCCTAGAAGCTTTTTATAAATGTGCTTTTGAAGAAATTAGTGAAAAGGAATTAGTAATTCTGTTAGAAGAAACAGAGAAATTGTATTCTCAATTTGGAATTACTAAAAATTCTACCATATCTATGATAGAAAATATGAAACCAAACGAATTTCCACTTTTTTCAGATTTAAAACAATTGATTGTTGAAGAAAAGGAAGTTATCAAAAATAGCGAAAAATTGAAGATTATCGAACAATTAGATATTTTATTGGAACGTTTCTTGGTAGGTACGGATGCATTTTTATTTGATGACTATACAAATTTAAATTTAGAAAAAAATGATTTAATTTGCTTTAATTTACAAGAATTACTTTTTAGTGAAAATAAAAGATTGATTAATACGCAAGTATTAAATGTATTAACTTTTTTAAATAATGCGATAGTAAAGAATAAAATTCTTAATGAAAGTGTAAAAGACAAAAAACACATTATTGTTGTAGTAGATGAATTTCATCTTTTTATAGATGAAGAAAATCCTGAGCTTCTCAAGAATTTTGGACAAATGGCAAGAAGACTTAGAAAATATTCTTCTTCATTTGTATGTGCAACTCAATCTATTAGAGATTTTATTGGCTCGGCAAATATTTTAAGACATGCAACTGCCATATTCAACAATTGCCAGTATCAACTGATAGGAATGCTAAAAGAAGATGATCTCTCAGCTTATATAGAACTATTTAAGCAAAATGCTTTAACTGATACCCAAAAAGAATTTTTGCTACGAGCTAAACAAGGTGAATTTTTATTAAATATTACAAATAAAAAAAGAGTTCGACTATGGGTGCGTGCCACTCAATTAGAACAACAACTGATGGGGGAAGATTAAATGAGAAAAGATACGAATTATAATGAAATAACACCAGAAAAAGGGAAAATTAAAAAGATTTTTAAAGAAATATATTTTGATGATTTCGAAGATCCATGTGAAGAATTTACAGAAGTACTATATGATTTTATTCCAGAAAATCTAGTTGAAAATGAATTAAAGAAAATAAAAGGAATAAAAAGTAAACATGGAAAATTTTATAGTGTAGAGAAGATTAAGAAAAAGTGAAATGAAAAAAATTTTGGTTTTAGTTATTTCTGCAATTTTACCAATATTTGCGTTTTTAATTGCTATCCTAGTTGCCGTAATGCTAGTTTTAGATTTTTTTGGAAGTAGTACGACAGATGGATATGTAAAAGATAACATAGCCTATGCTTCAGATTATAAAAATGCTTTAAATGAAAATATTCAAAATGGTTATGTACCCTTAGAGAGAATATTATATTTTTATTTATCCAGAGATGATTTGACTTTTAGTAAAATATATACTGATAATTTAGATACGAGTCTTAAAAGGATGAAGCCGATTTCTCTTGTTTGCACACAGGGAGAATATAAAAATTTTGCTATATGTAATGAATTAGAATTAAAGCATAGTAATCAAATTGATGAATATCAACAGAAAATTTTTAATAAACCAATAGATTTTTCAAAAATTACTGTTACATCATTTTTTATGGAGCAACGATATGTTTTTGGAGAATTTGATGTTCATCAAGCTTGGGATTTTGCTGCAGAGGCACAAACTGAAGTAATGTCCGTTTGTGATGGAGTAGTTGAAAAAGTTTCTTTTACATATCAAGAAAATGTTACTGATACTGCAGGTGGTCTTGGAAATTATATTGTAATAAAATGTAATATGAACGAAGAGATATATAAGATTACTTATGGCCATTTATATCCTAATAGTAAGAAAGTAAATGTTGGTGATATTGTTTCAGGAGGTCAAGTTATCGGA
Source organism: uncultured Bacilli bacterium (assembly GCA_904374795.1). Classification (GTDB taxonomy): domain Bacteria; phylum Bacillota_I; class Bacilli_A; order RF39; family UBA660; genus Ventrenecus. The sequence continues at coordinate 33,110 of CAJFEV010000001.1, read as the reverse complement.
AGTGTCGGAACAACAGGCTACGGCACAGGTAATCATCTTCATTATCAAGTCCAATTAGAAGACAACAGTTATGTTGATGGAATGAGTTTGATAGATTTTTCAGATGGAGCAGAATTGCCACCATATCATGAAGATTATTTGCCTGGAACTGGACTAGATCCACTTTTTTAAAACATAAGAAATGCTCGTCGTCATTTTTCACATATTCTTTTTCCTCATGTGTCATGTTCAATCGTCATGTTAATATGAAACATGTAGATTTTACAAGAGTTTATGAAAGTATGTCGCCAAATTAAATCATAAAATCGTCATTTTTGCAAGTGCAAAAATGGACAAGACACCATGGAAAGCATAGATTTTTCTTATGAAAAATCGCATTCATGGTGTCCAACATCTTATGCTCATTTAAATAAAAGATAGTTTGGCATATAGTTTTTAAAAAAAATGACGACAAAAAAATCAAAAAATTGATTGGGGGGATATGTATGTATATAAAACGTATTACTTTTAGAATACCAAGAGATTTGTATACAAAAGTAAAGATATTAGCAAATCAAAATTGTATTAGTCTTAACAAACAGCTCATAGAGTTAGTTGCTTTTGGAATACGTGCATTTTTAGAAAAAGCCCAAGAAACAACTGTATTGAAAGATGAGGGTTTACAAAATGAATGAAGAAAAAATTAGGCGTAGAACGATTCGACTGTCGCCGTTTGTTGATGAAGAACTTAATGAAATTGCTAAAAAAAATAAAATGAGTGTAAATAAATTAATTGGGGAATTAGTTGTATATCACATAAATGAATTAGATAAAATTAATAATGTGAGCAATGTAGCAGTTATTTTAAATAATTTAGACAATCTTCAAAAAGAAGTAGTAGATTTACAAAAAAAATGTAATTGGCTAAATATATTAGTAAGACAGATATTTGTGAATAGTGGTTTTGCCAGAAATCAAAATTTTAAAGAAGATGAGGTTTATCAAAATTTTGTAAGGAATTATTATAATGAGCGATACGAAAAGAAATTTGACTCCTAAAATTATTTTTACTTGTAGATATAGATTGGCTTTAACTAATCCTGATAATAAGGTTAGTAGTTCATTCCATGAAAAAAATATGATAAAAGACATTAAAAGAATGACTAATTATTATAGAGATCCAAAAAAAGAAATTGTAAGTATGATAGATTATTATAGGGGGAGTAAGCAGGATAAAATAGTGAATCTTGTTTTAGAAGACGGACATTATGCTACTGAAAATGAATTACAAAAATTTCAAATTCAAATGTCAAATGCAATTAAGAATTCTAACCTGTATAAGGGAGTGGTAAGTTTTGATTCAGATTGGCTTATAAAGGCCATTAATATTCGTGAGTTAGAAAAAATAATTGCTAAAGAAGTTATGCCGAAATTTTTGCGAAAATGTGGTTTTGTAGATATGAAAAAAATGCGTTATTGTTTTTCTTTTCATGGTAATACAAATCATATACATTTACACATGGCTTTTGTAGAAACTGCACCTAATCATATCAATAGAGATGGTAAGATATTATATCGTAGAAAAGGAAAAATAACTTCTGATGAAAAGAACTTTTTTAAGAATGAATTGTTAATATCAATAGAACGACATAAAGTTATGAGACCATTATTAATGGAAGTAAATCAAGAAATTGATGAGTTCAAAAAATATTTTGACGTTCAGGATAAAAATTTTATTCTTAAAAATATTTCTGATATTAAATTAGAAGAGAAAATTGTGAAATTAGGTTTCTTAGTTTCTGAATATCGTAAAGATAATAAATTTAAAAAAGTAAAATATGGTTCTATAAAAAACAACGCGATAGGTAAGGAAATAAAAAAAATAACGAAAGAAATCAAAGAAGAGTTATTTAGAAATAAGGATTCAGAATTGTATAAACAGCAATTAAATGTGCAAAATTCTTTAAATAAACTTACAGATTACTACAAAATTTTAAATAAGGAAAATCATATTGAAGAGAAAGTGAAAAATAATAAATTAGTGTTAGATAAACAAAAGTATATAGAAAGTTATGTGCTAAATGCAATTGTTAATCATGCGCTTTTCAGATGTAATCGTCTACAAAATATTGTAAAGACTAAAAATACAAAAGATTGCATTACTTTGGATGATTTGTTGCAAGAGCTTGCTTATGAAAAATCGAGAATATATAAAAACAAAAATTTAAAATTACTAATTTTACAAAATTATTTCAATACTTCTGTGAATACAAAAAAAGTATTTTTGAAACAGGAAGTTATTAATGCTGTAAAAAATTTGAACCGAGAAATTGATGAAAGTGCAAAAGAGTTTCATCAATTATTTGTTAATGATGATTATAAAAGATAATAAACGTAAAGGGGGAATATCATGGAAAAAGAAGATTTAATAAGATTTAAAGAGTTATCGGATAAGGCAAAAAGTTCATTATTGTATTATCTTGCTTTTAGAACATGTTATGATGTAGATCCAAATATGAGTGATGAATTTGTGTTACATATAAGTAAGCTAGCATATCAATGCTGGCTTGAAGATGAATATACAAAAAGTGGAATAGATGACTATGCCTCGCTTATTTCTGAGTTTGTATGTTCTAATCAATTAAGCCTTTCAGATTTAGAAAATATATCTATTTATGATATTGTTGATTGTGTAGTAAATGAAAAGGATTTTGATGAATTACTGCATTTTGATGTTAGTGAAATGAAATATTGTTTTACAACAAAGAATGATAATAAGGTGTTTCTTGACGAAGCAAAGCAATGTTGCTGTGAAATTGCTCCAAATGGAAAGTTAGTTTTTCGGAGTGCACCCATGATAAATTTTAGCTCTGATGTTTTTCAGTATTACTTAGCAGAAAATAATTTTAAAATGATTTCTATGTATATGCACTTATACATTAGAAAAAGGTTAAAAGAAAAAAACTTAAAAGAGTATTATAAGTCTGGAGTAAAGAACTATGAGAAGTATTGCAAGACTCACAATATTCTAAGTAGAGATATCACAGAAGCAACAGGTACAAACGAAGATATAGATTTGATGAGTGAAGATAAAATATATACTGATGAAAATAAGTTAAAAAAATTACAAAAAGAATTAAAAACAACTGATGATATACATGAACACTATTCATATGTAGCCTCATTAAATAATGGAACGGATTATTATTATGATTACGCAAATGAAGAATATGTGGGAATAGATAAAAATAATGTAACAAAAACTTTTGAAGACGAGCCTCTTTTTTTCTTAGGAGAATTATTGCCAAATAATAAATTTGTTTATGTTAAAAAAGAAGAACTAGACAAATTATGGAATGCTCTAGATGAGGAATACGAAAAGTCCGTTAAGACATTGGATATATCTGATCGATTAGCCAGAGATAATGTGAACAAAATTTTAAGTAAAGTATTAAATTACATGGATATGAAAGAAATTAAAGAGCCTTTAAATTCGTCTATGGCATTGCATGTAAGAATAATAGATTGTTTAAATACAGAGCACAAAAAATATTTAATTTCCCAATCAGAACAATACCAAAAGTTAAAAAATATGGAGTTAGAAAAATGATAGAAATTATTTTATCTATTGTGATAATGGTTTTAATTTTGTTTCTTTTTTCAGCATTAAAAATATCTTCTATGTGTTCGCATGATGAAGAATTGGACAATATGCAAAAAATACTATTTGAATGGAGTGATAGAAATGAGCAATGAAGATACGAAAGAACAATTATATGATAGTATACGACCTAGAGAACGTTGGATTTTAGATTGCTGTTATTTTTATGATTACTCTATGGATCCAAAATTAATTCGAGCGATTTTTCTTCAATCTCAAGCTTGTTTTAATATTTCTGGATTATCACATAGCAAACAATTTTATGTGGACTTTATTGCTAGAAATGTAGTAAAATATAAAATACCTTTTTTAGAGCTTATGGAAATGGATTCTGAACAAATAGTAGATTGCGCTGTTAAAGGATACAGCTTTGAAGACATACTTAATTATGATTCAAATTTAGAATATGCCTTTACTACAAAGGATGATAAACGTGTTTATTTAAATGATGATGGCTTTTTTGTTAAAGATAATAACGGTGAAATTATTGAGAAACCAAATGGTATGGTGGATCCTGTCTATGATTTGTTTACATATTATCTAGGGGAAGACATGATAAAATCAATGTCCATGAGAACACATGCTAATATACGTTCTGTTTTAAAAGAAGAAATTTTTGGGGACGACTTTTTAGAAAAAGAATATGAAAATGGCATAAAAAATTATAGAAAATTTTGCAAAGAAAGAAATATTCTTAGTTATGATATAAATAAAGCTTTGTTTACGAAAAATGATATGGATATTTTTGAGGAAGATAAAATATACAGTCCTCAAAAGAAAGAGAATTTTTTAAAGGGCTTGCTACATGAATTAGGTGAAAATAAAGTAAATAAATATAAATACATAGCTTCGTTTACTAATAATGTAGATTACTATCGTGATTTAAGCAATGGGAAATATTTAGCTATAGATGCAAATAAAATTATGAAAGAATTTGATAATAATTCACTTTTTTTACTTAAGAATATTGGAAAGAATGAAGATTTTATTTTTTTAGAAAAAAGTGAAGCTGAAAAAATAGCAGAGGAATTAAGTTTGGAAGTTTTTAAGGAAACTTCTTTTTGTGATACTCATTTAAGTGCCGTAAAAAGTTTTTTAAAAGCGGTTGATTATAAGGAATTAAAGGTTTTTGACAACATGGCTTATACATTATTAAAAAAAATGTGTTTACTGGAAGAAAATAAAATAAAAAAAGATAAAAAATCAACTAAAGAAAAAGAGCTATAAAAAGATCTAGAGGGGGGAAATATAATGGATTTTACTAGACTAAATAATGAATTTTTGAATATGCAAAAAAAATTAGAAGATAATGAAATATGTATAAAAAAATTAAAATTTTTTATAAAAAGTATAGATAAAGAAATCATAAAATTGGAAGCTAAAAGAAAAAATGAAAAAGATGTAGTACAAAATGCGATTTATTGTAGCATTATAGAAATCAAAAAAAATTATAGAAAGGAACTTGAGAAAATTTTGAGTATAGAGGTTAAAGAATAGAAGGTATGTTTGATAATTTATTAGTAATCATTTTTTTGATTGTCATACTTTTAATTTTAATGTGTTGTGTTGAACCATGGCTTTTTAAACAAAAACTGCAAAATAAAAATGAGCATGGATCTGCGAGATGGTCAACAAGAAAAGAGATTAAAAAAAATTTTAGAAAGTCAAATCTTACCAACATAAAAGAGGTTGGTTTTCCTATTTTTTTTGATAGAAATCTAAAGCATGTATGGTTTGACACAGCAACTCCACATTGGGTGTATTTAGGTTCATCTGGTTCTGGTAAATCTTCTACAAGTGTAATACCTTTTTGCTCCTTTTTAGCAAATTCAAAGATTAAACGTTCTGCTTTTATTACTGATCCAAAAGCAGAAGTTTTTAATAAAACCAGTAAAATGTTTTTTGATAAAGGTTATAAAGTTTTAACTATTGATTTTAGGGAGCCAGAAAAATCTCAAAAAATCAATTTACTTGAACCATGTATAATTGAATATGAATCGTATATGGAGCATTTAAAAAAATCAGATAAAATTCAAAATTATATTGAAACTTTAACCAAAAGAAAAAAGGTTCTTATCAAAGAAGATGATTATATATCTAAAAATTTTTTAAAACTTTCCTCAGATGAAACAATAAATTTAGAAAGTTATAAAAGAAATCTAAAAAATAATCTTGATTTAATGAATTTAGAATTAGAATCTACTAGTAATGAACAAATGAATGAGGAAAATCTTTCTATGTCTCATTATGCAGAATGTAATAGATTGATTGGTTCCATTAGTTCTATGATTATGAGTGAAAAAAATGCAAAAGATCCCTTTTGGAATAATAGTGCTAAAAATTTACTTGAAGGAATAATAGGGGTATTTTTAGAAGATTATAAAGACGGAAAAATTTCTCGGGAACAAATAACTTTAACTTCTATAAAAAAATTTCAAAATAGTACAATGACGGAAGAAAATTCAGAATATTTTAAACAATATATTGAGCAAAAAAAAATATGGCTCCAAAAGTAAGGATAGTTTACTTTCAATATTATCGTCATCTGAGAATACATATAAATCAATTACTTCTGTTTTTAATGAAAAAATGGCGATATTTGATGATATTAATGTTGCTAATATTACCAGCACTAGTGATTTTGATTTTGATATATTAGGAAAAACGCCAGCAGTCCTTTATGTGATTATTCCAGATGAGGATGCTACCTATTTTGGATTAGTTACTATGCTTGTTGGTCTAATTTATAAGGAATTGGTAAAATTAGCAAATTCTCAAGACAACAAAATACTACCAATTCAAATTGATTTTTTATTAGATGAATTTGCAAACTGTCCTCCTTTCCTAGATCCAGGAATCGAAAAAATGGTTAGTGTTGCTAGAAGTAGAGGAATGAGATTTCATTTATATATTCAGAGTTTTTCACAACTATATAGTGTTTATGGAAGGGATATAGCTCAAGCTACATTAGATAATTGTGGATTGTGCTATTTGAAAACAAATACTCAGGAAACAGCTGATGAAATTAGTAAGAGATTAGGAAATTATACGACAGAAACAAATTCTATCAATTATTCTTTTAGTACAACACATCCAAGTGGTAGCAAAAGTTCTAATTTAATTGGACGTCAATTACTAACAGCTGACGAAGTTAAGCAGTTACATTTTAAGACTATCATTTTTCCTGTTGTGGGACATCCCATTTTTAGAGATACAGTTTTTTATAAAAAGTTCAAGTGTTATAAATCAGGTACGATTGATAGGCAAAAAAAACATTTAAGCCAGTTAGAAAATACATATTATACTGTAGACGATATTAAATCAAAAAGATTTAAACATTTGAATTCCACAGGAAGAGAAGAATTGGTGCAAAAAAAGGAATTAGACAATCTGGTTACAAATATTAAATCAGAATTTGAAATGTTAAAATATAATATTGATTTTGTTGAAAAAGAAAATAATGTAGTTTGCGTGATAGGATTTTATAATCCTTTGTCTACCAATAAAATTTTCAATATTACACAGCTCATAGATGAAGAAAAATACGAATGGAAAGTAAAGAGTCATGACATTGAAGAAAAGTTTGCAACAGAGTTAGAAATTACATTAATATAGGGGGTGATTAGTTATGTATATAAATAATTTAGGAAAAATAATTCGCTCTGAGCGTAGAAGTTGGGGAATGAGTAAAAGAAAGTTAGCTAAATTATCATATACTGATGTAGAAACGATTGAAGATATAGAATCTGGAAAAGAAAAAAATCCAGATTTTTTTCTTATGCTAAAAATTTGCGACATATTGGAAATAAGCGTTTTTACTTTATTAAAAGAAAAGAACTTTTTGAAAGGAGAATAGATATATGAGAAAGGCATTAATGTTAGGTGTTGTATTTTTTTTAATAGGATTTACTATATTAAGTTTTAGCTTTTATCAGGATATACAATATGCACATGAAGATGAAAAAATGTTAGAAGATTTTTTTGCATCTGAATATCAATCCGATAATGTAAATATGAGTAAAAATGATTCAAAAACAAATGATTCTGAAAATTATATCAATTCCTATCTTGCAGTAATAGAAATACCGAGTTTGAATTTAAAGACTGGAATAGTTATGAGTAATTCTTCTTTCACTACGATGGACCGAAATGTAAGCATATATCCAACTTCAACTATGCCAGATCAACACGGAAATTTTATTTTGTTTGCTCATAGCGGGAATAGTCGAACTTCTTATTTTAAAAACATTTGGAATTTGAAAATAGAAGATGAAATCTATATTTATTATCATAATGTTAAATATGTTTATAAGGTTTCTAACGTTTCAGAAGTTTCTATGTATAATAACAAACCAATAGAGAATGAAGGCAAAGATAAAATTACATTGATTACATGTAATCCGCAAGACAACAGTGTTCGAATAGTTGTACAGGGGGAAAAACATGAATGATAAGGACACTCTTCTTAAATTTATAAAATTTGCTTCTCAATTTTACAAAGCAAGTTACTATAGCTATGATAATGTTTTAAATTTGTATAATTTAACTGATGGTAAAGGCAAAAAGTTTGCTACATATGATGATTGGAATCGTAATGGTAGACGTATAAAAAGAGGAGAACACGGGTATCGTATATTAACAGATAATCAATGGAAAATAGTAGTTTTTGATATATCACAAACTTGGGGAAGAACTATAAATTTTTCATTATTTAATAAAAGGAAAACACCAGTAATTCTTGAAAATCTGATTAGTGAATATAATTTAGATAATCTTGATAAAAATGATGAAGAAGATAAAAATTTTTATAAAACAATTTATGATATTAGTCTTAAAATGATTGATAAAAAGCAATATGGGTTTTCTGATTCAGAAAAGTCATTTGTATCATGTGTAACAGCATTATTAGTTTTAAATCGATGTGATTATATTATTGATAACTTAGCAGATGAATATTTATTTTTGAATGGCAATGATAATAATTCCTATTTATTAGATACAGCATATTATTTTTATAAAAACTTAATGTTTAAAATCAAAGATTTAGAAAAAAAATTAGAACCTTTAGAAAAAAGTCCTATTCAGTTAAGTGAAGAGAGTAGTGAAGAAATCAATCAAGAACGAGAACCAATAATTGCTTTGCAATCTTCACTTTTTTCTTTAGAGGAGTCAGAAGAAGAGAAAGAGCTAAAACATTTGTTAAAAAACGGAAATAATTTTTCTAAAGGTGATCAAGTAATTTATCGTATTATAACAACAGTTTCTGATAAAAAAGAAGCAATAAAAAAATTAAAAGAGTCTTTTGGAACAGGTGGTTATTCTTATACTTATTTAGATGGAGAGAGTGGTTTTGTTGATTATGATTCAAAAGGAATAACTATTTATCCTAATGATGAATATGAGTTGCCAATGGAATATAATTGGGATAAAGTATATGAATTTTATCAAATTTTAATTGCTAATAGAGAGTTTCCAGAAAAAAATCTTTTACGAAAATTAGAAAACCTAGAATCGAATAAAAGTAAAATATTAAATAATGTTTATCATATAACCGATTTGGATATGGCTTATCAATTTTTAGATATTGTGTATGACAAATATCCTTTAGATGAACTGAAAGAGCTAATTGATAAAATAGATAATGATAAAAGATTTATTGAGAATTATTATGAAACTTTGGAAGATATAGAGCAAGCTACCAATCTATTAGATAATCTTATAGAAAGCAAAAAAATTAAAAAAGAAGATGTATTTTCGATAAAAACAACACAAGCTGAATATCCCCAAAAAGAAATTACAATTTCACTTTCTCCATTTTCCAAAATAAAAAGTGTATCTAGTAAAAAAGAGAAAGAACAACAAGTTTTGGATTTATTTGAAAGTGATAGTTCTCAAGAAGAAAACTCCATTGATCAACAAGAACCATTTTATCAAGTAGTTGAACAAACAAATACTCCTACAAGCGTCGTTGAGCTATCTGACAAAGAAATAGCTTCTTATGATACTGATAGAAACAAATTAGATAATCATGAAGAAAAAGAAATTTCAAACAGCAATTATTATATTGAAAATAATATTACATATGGTAGTGAAAAAACAAAGTACAAAAACAATGTTGCAGCAATTAGACTTTTAAAAAAATTGGAAAAAAACAATGAAATGCCCACTAAAGAAGAACAAGATATTTTAGCAAAATATTCGGGTTGGGGAGGAATAGCAAGTGCATTTTCTTCTACACGTAATGATTGGTCTAATGAATATGAAGAATTAAGAGGATTATTAATTAATGGCGAAGATGAAACGGATTATGAAAAGGCACGTGAGTCAACTCTAACATCTTTTTATACTCCAAATAATGTAATTAAAGCAATGTGGAAAATAATTGAAAAATTTGGTTTTAGAAATGGTAATATTTTAGAACCCTCAATGGGTATTGGAAATTTTTTTGGAAATATTCCTAAACAATTCGAAAAATCAAAACTTTATGGTATTGAACTTGATAATATTAGTGGTAGAATCGCTAAAATGTTATATCCTAACGCGAATATAGAGATAAATGGGTATGAAGAAACCAATTTTCAAGATAATTTTTTTGATTTAGCGATTAGTAACATTCCATTTGGAAATTTTTCGGTTTTTGATAGAAAATATAAAAATAGTAATTTTTTGATTCATGATTATTATTTTCAGAAAACTTTAGATAAGCTTCGAGCAGGAGGCATTGTTGCTTTTATAACTTCTACAAGTACTTTAGATAGAGCTGATAACAGCATACGAAAATATATTGCTGAACGTGCAGAATTAATTGGCGCCTTTCGTTTACCAAATACCACATTTCAAGAAATAGCCAACACTAAAGTATCATCAGATGTGATTTTTCTTAAAAAAAGAGACAAATTGGATTTGTCTACTTATCCTTCATGGTTAAATGTTAGTCAGAATGAAGATGGAATTCCTATAAATAATTACTACTTAGAACATCCAGAAATGTTACTCGGAAAAATGGAGTTTGACGCTTCCATGTATGGTAACGAAAAAAATACTTCGTTGCATTCATTTGATGATGTTACGCTTGATGAGTTGTTAGATAAAGTGGTTGACTCTTTTAAATCAAACATTTATACTCAGGTTGAGTTAGAAGACAAAAATCAGCAAGACATCATTCCAGCACTTCCTAACCTAAAAAATAATGCTTATGTATTAATAGAAGACACATTATATCAGAGAAATGATTCAATTATGATTCCACTAAAAAATCAAGAGGGAAAAATAGCTAGTCGTATCAAAGCTATGATAAGGGTACGTGATAAATTAAAAGAAGTATTTGATGTTCAATTACGTGATGGAAGTGATGAGGAATTAGGTATAGCTCAAAAGCAGTTAACAATTGAGTATGACTCTTTTGTTGAAAAATATGGTTTTCTTAACAATAAAGCAAATTTACAGGCTTTTTCCGACGATCCAGATTGTTATCTGATTTCTTCTATTGAAGATGAATATAAAGAAAATGATATTGTACTTTACAAAAAGGGGGATGTATTTTTTAAGAGAACCGTTAGAAAATCAAAAGACTTATTGCAAGCTGAAACTCCAATGGAAGCACTCACAATTTCCATTCATGAACGAAATTATGTTGATTTATCATTTATGAAGAGCCTTATTAATATGAGTGAAGATCAAATAATAGAACAATTAGATGGCATTGTTTATAAAGAACCGTCAATATCGAAAGAACGTGGTGAAGATTTTTGGGTAGTAGCTGATGAATATTTATCAGGAAATGTCAGAGAAAAGTTAAAACAAGCAGAATTATTAAATGAGAAAGGTTCTTTGGATAAAAATATAGAAGCCTTAAAAGCAGTGCAACCTGAAGAATTGACAGTGGATGATATTGATATTTCTTTGGGGGCCGTATGGATTCCTCCGAGAATCATAAAAAAGTTTTGTATTGATTTGTTAGATATTTCCTATTACTATCGAGATTATTTGTTTGTTGATTATGTGCCTGAAACTAATTTATGGGTATTACAAAGATCAGGAGTTCAATTTGATAGTGAGGTAAAAAATACCAAAACTTGGGGAACAAAAAGAGCAGACGCATTAACACTTATTAAGTGCTCTCTTAATTTAAAAAATATTTCTGTTTACGATAAAACTGAAGATGGTGCATCTATTTTTAATCCTAAAGAAACTGCTATAGCACGTGAGAAGCAAAATGAAATTAAAGAAGAATTTAAAAACTGGATTTTAAAAAATGAATATGTAAAAAATGAACTGGTAGAAATTTATAATGAAAAATTTAACTCAATTCGTTTGAGAGAATATGATGGATCATACTTAGAATTTAAAGGAATGGCCACAAATATAAATTTAAGAACTCATCAAAAAAATGCTATTGCTCGTATTTTACTAGGAGGGAATACACTACTGGCTCATAGTGTAGGAGCTGGAAAAACTTTTGAGATGGCTGCAGCATGTATGGAATTGAAACGCTTAGGAATTGCCAATAAACCAATGATTATAGTTCCCAATCATTTAACAGAACAATGGGGAAAAGAATTTGTAAGATTATATCCTTTTTCTCACATTCTGGTTGCAACCAAAAAAGATTTTCAGAAGATTAATCGCCAAAAATTTATGACTCGTATAGCAACAGGGGAATGGGATGCAGTAATAGTCGGACACAGTTCCTTTGAAAAAATACCAGTTTCAAAAGAACTACAATTAAACCATATTAATAATGAAATAAAAAATATAGAAATGGCAATCGAACGACTTAAAATGGAACATGGCGAAAGATTTAGTGTAAAAAAAATGGAAGCTATGAAAAAAGGTCTAACTAAAAAGTTTCAAAAATTATTGAGTGAAGAAAAAAAAGATGAAACCATTAATTTCGAGCAATTAGGTGTGGACTATTTATTTGTTGACGAAGCACATGAATTTAAAAATTTAGCTCTATTTTCTAAAATGACCAATGTGTCTGGTATTAGCTCTGTTGCCAGTCAGAAAGCTAGCGATTTATATATGAAAATTAGATATTTGGATTCATTAAAACCAAATAATTGTGTTGTATTCGCTACAGGAACACCGATCTCAAATTCAATTGCAGAACTGTATACTATGCAAAAATATTTGCAATATAACACTTTAAAACAAATGGGACTTGAGTATTTTGACAGTTGGGCTAGCGTTTTTGGACAAACTATTACAACATTAGAACTATCCCCTGATAATGGTGGATTTAGAAATAAAACTAGATTTGCAAAATTTAATAATGTTCCAGAGTTATTAAATTTGTTTAAAAATATTGCTGATGTTCAAACAGCTAAAACATTACAGTTGCCAGTTCCAAAGCTGAAATTTAATCGTTATGAAATTATTTCGGCACCAAAAAGTAATGAGCTATCACAGTATATTGAAGAATTGGTACGACGTAGTGAGGATATTAAAAATAATGTTGTAGCTCCATATGAAGATAATATGTTAAAGGTAACGAATGATGGTAGAAAAGCTGCACTAGATTTGCGATTAATAGATGAAAATATGCCTGATTTACCTGATAGCAAAATAAATTTAGCAGTTAATAATATAACCCAGATATATAACGATACTAAGAAAGACAATTTAACTCAATTAGTATTTTGTGATTTATCTACACCTAAAGCAGACAAGAGTTTTAATATTTATGATGATATTAAAGCTAAGCTTATCAAAAATGGAGTAGAGGAAAATGAAATAGCGTTTATTCATGATGCTGATACCGAACAAAAGAAAGCTGAATTATTTGAAGATGTACGAACAGGTAAAATAAGAATACTTCTAGGCTCAACCTTTAAAATGGGTGCTGGAATGAATGTTCAAAACAAATTAATTGCATTGCATCATTTAGATTGTCCATGGAGACCTAGTGATATAGAGCAGAGAGAAGGTCGGATACTTCGTCAGGGAAATGAAAATGAAGAGGTTCAGATTTTTCGATACGTAACGGAAAGTTCATTTGACGGATATTCCTATCAATTAATTGAAACTAAAGCCAACTTTATTAATCAAATTATGACTTCTAATGTTAGTGCTAGAACCATGGAAGATGTTGATAATAGTGCTTTAAGTTATTCTGAAGTTAAAGCTATTGCAACTGGAAATCCACTCATTATGGAAAAGTTTAAAGTTGAAACTGAATTAAAACAAATTACCCTATTAAAAGCCAAATATGATTCATCTAAAAAAGAAATGGAAAATGACGTATTAATAAATTATCCTAAAGAATTGAATGAACATAAACAAATTTTAAAATTAATTGAGCAAGACTTGCCATTGGTAGTTGATACATCAGGCGAAAATTTTTGCATAGAAATCATGGGGACGGTATATGATGAACGTTCTAAAGCTAGTGAAAAGTTTGCAACATTAAATTCTATCTTAAAATTAGAGGAAAGAGTTCTTGGACACATTAGTGGTTTTGAAATAGTAGGAAGTAAAGACCAAGTTATGAATTTATCTCACTTTTATTTAAAGGGGGCATACAAATATCCAATAGAAACATCATCTAGTTCTTTAGGAAACATCATTAAAATTGAAAATGTATTAAAAAATATTGAAAATCGCAAAACTATTGAAATAGAAACGATTGATAAAATTAATAAAAAATTAAGCCAAACGCAAGAAGAGTTAAAAAAACCGTTTAATAAAATAGAAGAATTAAAAGAATTATTGTTGAAAAAAAATAAAATATATAAAGAATTAGGAATTGATCAAGACGAAGAACAAATAATGTTTGATAATGAATTAAATGCAAAACAATATGAACTAGATTTATAAAAATATTTTTGCTAAATAGTACTTGATTTTTTTGGGGATTTGAGTGATAAATTGTTTGAAACAAAAAAGCGTTTTTAGACTGTTTATAAGATTGTGATTTAGAGTAATGCCAGCGTTTTATCTACTGGACGTCATAAAATTAATCAACGTAATACGGGCTTAAAAATGCTTCTGAAGGAGGAAGATTATGAAAGAAAAAATTAGTGAGCAAACAAAAGATGCAGTAATTCAATTTAGAAAGCTGGAGGATTCTAATAAGCTTTACTTTATGAGTGTAATATTAAACCACTTGACGAATGGTTTAATTAATGATGGAAATTATTTAGATAGTGATACTGCTTACGATAATAACAAATTAGTATTAGACTCAAACAGTATTAATTTTGATGATCCTATGAAACTTGCAACAGAACTATTAATTTTAGCAGCCAAAAAGGAAAATATAACTTTGGATCTGAATGGTATTGATATAGAACCATATATAAAAAATAAAAAATCGATAGAACCAGGGTTGTCATCTTTTTACAAACTGAAATTGTATGACAAAATAGATTTTTTGATGGAAACGTTATATGACATATCAGAAATTGATGAAGTAGAAAAAACAGAATTTGATTTTAACGAGTTAATTCATGAACTATTAAATTACCAAGAAGAATATTTTGGCTTTGATGAAGAAAATGAAACAATGTTAGAAACATAGTGAAATGTATGATTTATGCCGAGAAAATCCATTGACAATAGGCATTTAAAATTCGTCATGCTAAAAGCAAAAGCAACATGTTTTTTGTTGCTTTTGTCGTAATTAACAGAATTTTAAATGGGTTCCTGTTGTCAATGGAGGAATTGGAATAAATGGAGTATAAAAATTTAAAAAAGTTGTTATGAAGATTTGATATGGGTATGTAATACTGGCTGTTGAGGGGGGTTGGTATTATGAATTACGGAGAAAGAAGTGATAAATATAAGGAAATAATTGAAGAATACGTTTATATGAAAACTATGCTATCACAAATTAGTATGGTAATAAGTGAAGAAGAATATAAAAGAATAAAAAAATTAATCGACGAAAATTATTTAAAAAAAATAGCATTATATATCCCGTATCAAGACTTTATATCATCTAAAAAAATTTTAGTGAGTGTTTGATTTCAATATTATAGAAAGGTTATGAATAATATGGAAGATAAAACACTTAAAACAAAAGAAATTAATTTTGATGAATTAAAAGAAAGTAAAAATGTAATAACTAAAGAATTTGCACAATCTTATACGAAAATGCGTTTAAAGGTAGCTGCATATGTTAGAGTAAGTACTGATTTTGAAGAGCAACAAACAAGTTTTCATTCTCAATATGTATATTATGATGGATTAATTAAGCAAAATCCAAACTGGGAATTTGCAGGAATATATGCTGATGAGGGTCTTTCTGGTACACAAACCAAAAATCGCGATTCTTTTAATAAAATGATAAAAGATGCGCTTAATGAGAAAATCGACATGATCATTACAAAGTCTATTTCAAGATTTGCTAGAAATACTGTAGATACATTAAATATTGTAAGGTTGCTGAAATCACATAATGTTGATGTATTTTTTGAAAAAGAAAATATACATACTTTTTCTGTTACTAATGAGCTCTTTTTAACATTGTATAGTGCGTTTGCTCAAGCAGAAAGTGAATCTATTTCGGAAAATATGAAGTCTGGATTGCAAATGAAAATGAAACGTGGAGAATATGTTGGATGTCCTGAGTGTTATGGCTATGATTGGAATAAAGAAGCAAAAACTTTGGAGATTAATACTGAAAAAGCTAAAATCGTTAAAAGGATTTTTGAAGAATATGCTCGAGGATATGGTTCTGGCAGGATTTGTAAAGGATTAAATAATGACAAAATACTTAGTCCAACTGGAAAAAGATGGAGTCCATCTACCATTCGAAGATTACTATTTAACGAAAAATATTTAGGTGATCTTTGTACTGGAAAAACCTTTGTTGAAAGCCCTGTAACTCATAGAAAGAAAATGAATCAAGGTCAATCTAAACAATGGTATACGGAAAACAAACATGAAGCAATTATCTCAAAGGAGTTGTGGATGAAAGCACATGAAATGTATAAAAAAAGAAGCGATAAATCTAAAAATCATCGTGATAAATATAGTAGAAGATACGCTTTTAGCAGCAAGATTTATTGCGGATTTTGTGGAGAACGATTTGTAAGAAGATCTTATATAAAAAATAAAAAAGATATGAACAGTGAAAGAGTAATATTTTGGGGATGTAGAAGTCAATTTCATGAAATCTCTTGTGAGAATAAAATTAAATATAAAGATGAAGAGCTAAAAAAAATGTTTGTGTTTTTATTTAATCAATTATATAGTGATAAAGATAAGTATGTAAAACAGTTTTTACATTATGTAGATACAGTATTGAATAAAGATAACATAGAAAAAGAAATTTATTCATTAGAAAAAGAACGTGATATGATTGTACAAAAACAATCAAAACTATTGGATTTAGCCCTAGACAATAAAATATCTAAACAAGTTTTAGATAGTAAAATGGCTGAATTAGATATAAAACACGAAGAAATAAAAGAGGCTTTAGAAAAATTACATCAACATTCTCAATTGAAAAGTGAAAAAATTGCACAAATGAATAAGATAATTAGTATAATTGAAGAAAAACGCGAATTAAAAGAATTTGACGATGACATATTTGAAGCTTTAGTAGATAGGATTGTGATTGGAAAAAAATTAGATGACGGTACTTTTGATTACAAAAGCATACAATTCATTTTAAAAACATCTGAAATAATTACGAATGAAGATATAAAAGGCTTGATTTCAGAGAAAATAAATGATAAATTTAGTACGTATAATGAATCCTTGCACGTAACGAGCGAGGATAAAAAAACTGGCTTGACTGCATATAGGTGCGCCAAGCGATTATGGGTATGCAACAAGTGGAGGAAATAATATAGATAGAGAGACATGCTTAAATTTAAATTTAGATCAATGGTCATCCAATACTGATTGTAGAGGAGGAGATTGGCTTCAAATAGCTGATTATGTAAATTTTATGTTGACGCCAAGTTCTTCTAATACTACATATGTTCATGCTTTACGTGGCTCTTATGGTCAGGTGAGTTATAGGGATGCTAATTTTTTAGGTACTGTTTTCCCAGCTTTATATTTAGTTTCAAATGTTAAAATTATATCAGGAGAAGGAACTCAAGTAAGTCCATTTGTTTTGAGCTTATAAAAAGGTTAATTGCACTTTTAAAGTGCTTTTTTTTGTGATATCCTATATATAGGGTGGTTTACATGCAAGTATGTTTAAATAATAAAACTTTTGATGTTGAAATAATTAGAAAACCAAATAAAAATATTTATATGCGATTTAAAGATAGCCACACAATAACCGTAAGCTGTAGTCGTTTAGTAAGTGAAAGAGAAATAGAAAAAATTCTTTATAAAAATGAAGATTCTTTATTAAAAATGGTTGAAAAAAAAGAAAATGAAGAAAAAAAAGAGGCTTTCTTTTGGTATTTAGGAAAACCTTATACAAAAGTATTTGATGGAATAAGTAAAAATGTTTTTTTTGAAAGTGATTGTATTATAGCAAAAGATGAAAAAACGTTAGAAAAATTTTTTCAAAAAGAATGTATTCGAGTTTTTAAAAGTGAAGTAGAAAGAATTACTCCTTATTTTAAAAATATTCCAAAGTTTTCTTTAAAAATTCGAAAAATGAAAACCAGATGGGGAGTAAATAATCGAGGAAACAATACAATTACTTTAAATAGTGAATTATTAAAAAAAGATTTAGATTTATTAGATTATGTAATTATCCATGAGTTGTGTCATTTTTATGAAGCAAATCATAGTAGCAGATTTTGGGACCACGTGAGTGAATACTATCCAAAATATAAAGAAGCAAGAAGGAGGCTTAGAGGATGAAAATTGAGTCTTTAAAAAACGACCGAGTAAAAAAATGGGTCAGATTAAAAGATAAAAAAGAAAGAGATAAAACGGGAACTTTTTTAGTCGAAGGCGACCATTTAGTAACTGAAGCAAAGAAAAAAGGTTTAGTTCTAGAAATTATCACTACTGAAGATAAGCAAGATAGTAGAATTCCAACTTTTACAGTAACGAAAGAAATTATGAAAAAAATCAGTGACCAAGTTAGTCCTTCCTCAGTTGTTGCAGTTTGTAAAAAACAAGAAGAAGTTTTTACTCCGGGACCTGTACTTTGTTTAGATGATATTCAAGACCCAGGAAACTTAGGAACGATTATTCGAAGTGCTGTAGCTTTTGGATTTAAAGAAATTGTACTAAGTGAACACACAGTCGATGTGTATAATCCAAAAGTAATAAGAAGTACAGAAGGAATGCTTTTTCATGTAAAAATTTTTAGAAAAAATTTAGAAGAATTCTTAAAAAGCATTCAAGATGAATATGTGATTTTTGGTACAGATGTTAAAGATGGAATTTTAGTAGAAGAAAGTGTATTTCCACCTCAGTATGCCTTAATTATTGGCAGTGAAGGAACAGGTATGAATAAAAATATACGAGCTCTTTGTGATAAATTCTTCTATATACCTATGGATAGCAATTGTGAATCCTTAAATGCTGGAGTAAGCGCTTCCATATTAATGTATGAAATAAATAAGAGGAGTACGTATGAGTAAAATATATTTTGGTTACACGACTTCTACCTTTGGATTAAAAGGAGAACTAAAGTGTTTTACGGATTTTGAACGAAAGGATTTAGTTTTAAAAAAAAATCATCCCATTTACATTAAAGACCAAAAACATATCCTTTCAAGTATCAGGGCTCATAAAGGATGTTTCTTGATTCGCATAGATAATCATGAAGATATCAATGAAGTTGAAGAATTTCGTCATCAAAAAATTTTTATCGAAAGAGAAGAGCTTGAGTTAAAAAATGGCGAATTTCTTTTTCAAGATATAATAGGATTTTCTATCTGTGAAGAAGGAAAAATACTAGGAATAATTAAAAATATTCGATATAATAAAAGCGGTATTTTATTAAGTGTTGTAGGAGAAAAAACATTTTTAATTCCATACAACGACTTTTATATTAAAGAAATTGTCTGGCCAGAAAAAAAAGTAATAGGCCAAAATATCAAAGGATTGATGTTATGAAAATTGACATTTTAACACTTTTTCCAAAAATGTTTGAAGGAATATTAGAAGAATCAATTATTAAAAGAGCAATAGAAAAAGGAATTGTTGAGATTAATATTATTGATTTCCGTGAGTTTTCTCATTTGTCAAATCACCAAGTAGATGATACGCCTTACGGAGGAGGCTCAGGGATGGTTCTTCGTTGTGAACCCCTAGTAGAAGCTATTGAATCTGTGAAAACAATGGATTCAAAAGTTTTACTTATGTGTCCTCAAGGAGTTCCTTACAAAGAAAAAAAAGCTATAGAACTTTCTAAAGAAAAACATTTGATTTTTGTCTGTGGACATTACGAAGGATATGATGAACGTATCAGAAACTTTGTAGATGAAGAAATTAGCATTGGAGATTACGTTTTGACTGGAGGAGAAATTCCAGCCATGGCGATTATGGATTCCGTAATCCGTCTTTTACCTGGAGTAATTAAAGAGGATTCTTATTTAGAAGATTCATTCATGAATAATCGCCTAGATTATCCAACTTACACAAAACCTGCTACATTTCGTGGCTTAACAGTTCCAGAAGTATTATTATCTGGAGACCACGCAAAAATAAAACAGTGGCGTGAAGAACAAGCCTTAGAAAACACAAAAAAAAGAAGAAAAGACTTATTAGAAAAGTAGGTGAGTAGGATGTCTTATCAAATACGAAAAGAAAAGAATAAAAAAAATTTAGGGAAAAGAAAGCCAGTATGTCAAGGGGTTAAAATGAATCCTAAATTACGTAATCATAGAGATTTAATTGAAGTAAAAGAAATTATCATTATCAATCCTTCTTTAAAAGAAAAAGTTTTAAAATTACAATTTCAAGTGGCTTTTCGTCGTCTTTTCAAAATCGTAATGGATAGCATTGAAGATGATGGGACAATAGGAGATACAAATATAGTTTTAGATGAAATTTTAAAAGCGAAAAAAATATTACAAAAAAAATATAAAAATCAAATAAAAAATGAAGAATATCGAATGATGTGGAATAAAATGTCTCTGTTAGAAAAAGAAATAACAAATAAAATCATTCTTCAAAAACAAAGACAAGAAATGTTTCAAAGGTATATGGAGGAAACAAAAGAAGAAAAAAAGGGAAGAGGCAGATAAATGCAAGTTTTTGACTTTGATAATACAATTTATCATGGAGAGAGTACTTTTGATTTTGCTATGTTTATTATCAAAAGAAAGAAAAGTTTATTAAAATATGCACCAGGAATAATGAGATTATTAATAAAGTATAAAAGATGTAAAATGAATGCAGTAGAATTTCAAAATGAATTAGAAAAATTTACTGGACCTTTTTTACAAAATAAAGAATTTATAAAAAAATCTGTTCAAGATTTTTGGCAAAAAAATCGAAAAAAATTAAATCCAAACATGCTAGCTAAAATAAAAAAAGAAGATGTAATTTTAACATGTAGTCCATCGTTTTTGATAAAAGAAATAGAGTCTGATTTAAATACGCAAAATATTGTAGCTACGGAAATTGATATAGAAAAAGGTAAAATTTATTTTTTGAATTTTGGAAAAAATAAAGTAAAAGTTTTTCAAGAAAAATTTCTTAAAAAAAAGATTCAAACAGTCTATACAGATTCATATAATGACAAAGCTTTAATGGATGTAGCTAAAAATGTTTATCTCGTAAAAAAAGGAAAATGTACAAAAATTAAATAAAAGAAAGAAAACAATTATAATCCTAAGAGTTACGAGAAGCCTGCAACTCATCCCACCGTGTTTTGTAGTACACACTCCTTCAGGACTGATATTATATAGAAAAATAAATTTAGTTCAAGGTTTTCGTTCCTATGTGTGCCTTGAACAAAATGAAAGGAATGAAATTTAGTATGGAAACTGAAGAAGAGAAAAAGAAAACTTTGAATGATTATATGGCTTCTTCACTTGAAACATTAAAACACTTAAAAAAGAAAAGAAAAAAAAGAATATTTTTAATAAGTATATGTATTATATTTCTAATATTTTTCTTTTTTTATGGACCTTTTAGTTGGATGTTTGTTGCGAAAAAGCACCTACGATTCTATGAAGTTAAAATAAACAATCATGAATTAAGTGTTAGCGAAAAAATTAATAATACAACGATTATACCAATTTTTTTGGTAATACCAAATGGAAATTCGGAATTTTTTTATTCTAAAAATAATGAAAAAGATAATGTAATAACAGATGAATCATATTTATTAAGCATAAAATCATATACTTGTTTTCTTAAAAGCGATAAAGATAAAGTTCCAATATCTTGTAATAGTAACACAGAATCTAAATATGAAAATTATGATACATCATACGAAAGAATGCAGATTTTACAATATGATTATGATGATAAATACACTTATTCATTAGGGAACGATGATCTTTCACGCTCGTATTACATTGGTGAAAATAGTATGATAACAAGGGCATATAAAGAATACTCTATAATATATGAAGGAAAATTCATAGAGGATTTAACTCCATATATTTCAAAAGAAAATGTTTACCTGATAAAAGTTGATTTCAAATATAAAGGAACTGAAGGAACTATTTCTTTTGGAGTAGTCAATGATGGAGAAAATATCATAGCTTTATAAAAAATGAATAATTAAATAGAATCCAATAGCTTCTTGTAATTTATAAATTTTATTAATAACAGATTTATCATTAAAGCTAATGTGGAAAATTAAAATATATGAGAATTTTGAAAAGAATTATAGTGAAAAATACTTAAAAACTAAATAGTGCCAAATTGACACTATTTTTTTTCTTGATTTCATGATAAAGTATAATCAACAGAAAAGAAAATTAGTAACCAATATACTATTGGAAAGGAATAGGTAATAGCAAAATAAAAAAGAAAGCGAGGAAGAAAATGAAAAAGAAATTACTGTTAATACCAATATTTTTACTTTTTTTAACGGGATGTAAAAAACAAACGATATTATCTTTTGAAGGTCAGGAATTAAATAGTTCATTTATTGAAATTTTTGAACTAAGCGATGGAAGAAAAGTTTATTCAACATTTGCTGAAAATTATTATTTAGATGGTGATACTAAAATAGAGTTGTCGGGAGCTTTAAAAAATGAATATATTACAGTAGACGATATCATTGCAAAAATGGAATATCATGATGCTTTAAATGATGGTGGTTCAATAATATATAAATATTCGAAAGATGACAATAATTTAGCTAATAGAGATTTCTATTTAGCTTCTTGCAATAGTTATGAAGGAAATGGTGGAATAACTGATATTTTTATAGGAAATGATATGAGTATAAGTGAAAATTGTACTAAGAAGGAAGGGTAAAAAATATACAATTTGATTATAATACAGAAAAACTAGAATATGTGTTAGAAGTAACTGGAAAAGCTATGAACAATTATGCTATGAGTGAAAAAAATTGGTGATTTAAAAGGAGAAAAATGTTGTTATGAGTAAAAAAATTTCTTTTTTAATTTTTGGATTAATAATAGTATTTGGATGTATATATTTTTTCATAAATAAAAATGCAGAAAAATTTTTCACAGGAACGGCAAAAGTAATTGAAGTATCTGATTTTGATAATTCATTAGCTTTACTAGATAATGGTAAGAAGGTTGTTATTCATTCAAACTTGATAGAAGAACAGGAAGTAATTGAAGTAGAAGGTTATCAGAAAAACGAAAATTATACGGTAACTAAAATTTATAAGAATTTTGAAAATGAAGAGAAAAAGAAAGAATTTATAAAAGAAAAAATATATGATAATATGTCTATGAAAAATTATATCAATTATTTGGACATGGATAAAGGAACTATAATAGGAGTTATTCCATTACAAATCCAAAATCAGACTTATGAAAATATGATAAGTCCTATTGAATATGTAAAGGTATATAAAACACTAATAGCGTTACCAGTTCCTAATCAATTTGAAACATATATATTAAAAAAGAAAAGGGATATGCGTGTACTTTCAGTCTATGATTTTTCAGGAACAGAAAAAGAAAAAACGGATTTTCAAGAAACAGATAGTACAATTGAGTTTATTAATTCTAATTATAATGCTCTTATAAATCTCAATCCACACTATTACAGTGTTACTGTTAAGATTGAAGATGATATAATTGAATTTTTGATTATCTAAATTTTAAAAAGATAGAACTTTTATTATCAGACAAATTATGATACTTAGAAGGTAATTCTATAGCAACTGAAAAAGAAGATAAATCATTTAAACTGTATTTAGATATTTGAGTTTTAGACTTAAATGTCTTTTTTTAATTCATAAATTATATGTTTTTTTAGAAAAGAAAAAATAAAAGAGTATAATGGATTTGTTCTTAATGCAACTTTTTTCAATTTGTAGTATACTACCTTTAGTGATGAAAATGTATGCAGATGTGTTAGTTGAAATTCGTAGTAAACATATTGATAAAACTTTTACTTATCATATTCCAGATTCTTTAAAAGATGATGTTTGTGTTGGGAAAAGAGTTTTGGTTTTATTTGGTCGTCAAGAAGTTGAGGGCTATGTTTTATCTTTGAAAGATAAAGTAGATATAGAAACCAAGGATTTGCTTGCCGTATTAGATGATGAACCTGTTTTAAATGAAGAAATGTTGGAATTAGGAAAGTTCTTACAAGAAAAAACACTTAGCAGTTTAAGCTCGTGTTATAGCACCATTCTTCCAAAAGCACTAAAGGCTAGTAAAAAATCTCACATAAATAAAAAAGAACAAATTTATATAAAATTAACTGGAGAAATAGACGAACTTTTGAGCCAAGTGACTACAGCTTCTCAAAAAGATGTTCTTCTTTTGTTTAAAGAAAATATGGAAGTTTTAAAATCCAAAGCCAATCAAGTAAGTGCATCAGCTGTGAAAACACTTCTAAAAAAAGGGATACTTGTCGAAGAAGCAAGAGAAGTTTATCGCTATAATCTTTCTTATAAAGAAAAAGAACACGCGAAAACGTTGAATGAAGAACAACAAAATGCTTATGAAAAGATTGTGCATAGTTTAGGAAAAAATGAAATATTTTTATTACATGGAGTAACTGGCTCTGGAAAAACAGAAATTTATTTACAAGTGATTGAAGAAGTTTTAAAAATGGGAAAAGAAGCCCTTGTGTTAGTTCCAGAAATCAGTTTAACTCCCCAGTTAGTTGAACGCTTTGCCAAAAGATTTCCAGATGATTTAGCTGTTTTACATAGTGGATTATCTGATGGAGAAAAATATGATGAATGGCGTAAAATATTAAGGGGAGAGGTACATATATGTATAGGAGCGCGTAGTGCCTCTTTTGCCCCTTTTAAAAATTTAGGCATTCTCATTATGGATGAAGAGCACTCAGAATCGTATAAACAAGAAAATCAGCCAAGATATCATGCATTAGATGTTTTAAAAAAACGAAGTGAAACTTACCATTGTCCTTTAATACTTGGAAGTGCCACTCCCACACTAGATTCAATGGCCCGAGCAGGTAAAAAAATCTATACCTATTTACCTTTGAAAAAAAGAGCAAACGAAGCGATTTTACCAGATTGTATTTTAGTAGATATGGCAGAAGAAGTAAAAGCAAGACATCCTATAATAAGTAGAGAACTAGAATGCGCAATTATTGAAAAAATAAATAAAAAAGAACAAATTATGTTGTTATTAAATCGAAGAGGACACTCAACAACAATTACTTGCTCTAACTGTGGCTTTACCTATCGATGTCCTCATTGTGAAATTTCTCTAACTTATCATAAAAGTAGCAAAAACTTACGTTGCCATTACTGTGGATACACAAAATATATAGATGATTTCTGTCCAAATTGTCATGAAAAATCTTTAAACTACTATGGTTTAGGAACAGAAAAATTAGAAGAGTATTTAGAAAATGTTTTTCCAACAGCAAGAATTGTTCGGATGGATAGAGATAGTACAGCAAATAAAGGAATGCATGAGAAAATTACAACGGATTTTCAAAATCATAAATATGACATTTTGCTTGGAACACAAATGATTAGTAAAGGACTTGACTTTCCAGACGTAACCTTAGTTGGGATATTAGACGCTGATGCATCTTTACAAATTCCTGATTACAAAAGCAATGAAAATACATATGCTCTTCTTTCACAAGCCAGTGGAAGAGCAGGAAGAGGAAGTAAAAAAGGTTTAGTGATTATTCAAACCTTTCAACCAGAAAATTATATCTTGCAATGTGTAAAAAATCATACATATGCAAAATTTTATCAATACGAAATGAATATTCGAAAAACATTAAAATATCCACCATTTTACTATCTTATTTTACTCACATTTAAAGGTAGAGATTACTCAGCTGTGAGCACTGAGTCAAATAAAGCAAAAGATTTCTTAGAGAAAAACAAAGCGAAAGAAACAATTATTTTAGGACCGACAACAGCAAATATGTTCTTGGTAAACGGGGTGTATCATTTTGAAATCTTGATAAAATATCGTTTTGATGATAAACTAATAAATACAATAAAAGAGTTAGATGAACTAGTTCTTTTAAATAAAAAAGTAACGATGGATATTGATTTTCATTATTAGAAAGAGGGATGATTAATGAAAAAATTTCATGTAATGCGAGGAGTTCTTTTAGGAGTGGCGATTGCTGCCTCTTCACCAACTGTTGTAAAAGCTGAAGAAACAGGCTTAACTACGAAAGTATCTGAATGGTGGGATGAACTTACAACAGATGAAAACAAAGAGAAAGCTAAAGAAAAAGCATCAGAGATTTGGAATGGGTTAGTAGACTTCAGTCGAGAAGCTGATGAAAAAATAAACGAAAATGTTATTGACCCAATAAAAGAGCAAATCTCATCAACAAATATGTTTAAAAAAGATTCTTTATGGTTGATTGAAAAAAAAGGTGAATTAGAAACAGAAGAAAGTAGATACTTTTTTGTTAACAAAAATATTCCAACCATTCATAAAATGTATTATTATGATAAATACGGAAATGAAGTTGACGAAAGTAGCTTAGAAGCTGTAACAAAATTAGATAAAGAAATGTTTATTTCAGTTACAAATGTTTCAGATGATGCTTTTTTAAAAATGGTTTATAAAGACGTAAAAACAGAAAGTATTTATGTGAATTTCCAAGACTATGTTGATGGCAATTTAGAATATAGCATAGAGAATGCAAGCTTAGGAGAGTTTGACAAACAATATATAAGATATCAAGACTGGACAGAACTCTTTGATTTAGACCCTACTCAAGAAAAGATTAGTGTTGATGAATTGAAAGATTGTTTAAATGAACTTGAAAAAAAAGAAAATACATTATCAAGAAGGAGATAACATGAAAGATTTAAAAGTTATTTTTATGGGAACACCGAAGTTTTCTGTTCCTGTTCTAGAAAAATTACTGGAAAATACTCAAGTGGTTTTAGTAGTGACTCAGCCTGATAAGCCAGTTGGAAGAAAGCACGTGTTAACTCCAAGTCCTGTAAAAAAAATAGCTATGGAAAATAACATCCCTGTTTTTCAACCAGAAAAAATCCGAAAAGATTTTGAACAAGTATTACAAACGCCTTGTGATATTTTGATTACTTGTGCCTATGGTCAAATTATTCCTAAAGAAATATTAGAATATCCGCGTCTGGGATGCATCAATGTTCACGCATCTTTACTTCCAAAATATCGTGGAGGCGCGCCAATCCACTGGTGCCTTATTAATGGGGAAGAAAAAACGGGTGTTAGCATTATGTACATGGCTGAAAAAATGGATGCTGGAGATATTATTGCTCAAGAAGAGTATTTAATTTTACCGGAAGATAATGTCGGAACTTTACATGAAAAATTATCCCGTATTGGAGCCGATTTACTTATAAAGACATTACCAAGCATTATAGCGGGTACAAATAATCGAATAGTTCAAGATGAAAGCAAAGTGACTTTTGGCTACAATATCAAAAGAGAAGAAGAACATGTAGACTTTAATGATTTAGGAAAAAATATCTTGAATAAAATTCGAGGTCTTAATCCCTGGCCAATGGCAAACATTTTAGTAAACGATGAAGAGTATAAAATTTTAGAAGCGGATTTTTCAAAAAAAGAAAATACCGTTCCCTATAAAATAAACGAAATAACTAAAGATGCAATAGGAATAGAGTGCCAAGATGGAATAATTTATATAAAAGTTATAAAACCTTTTGGCAAGAAAATAATGAATGTTAAAGATTTTCTAAATGGTACAAAAAAAGAAGAAATCGAAAAATGGCAAATATCTTAAAAAAGATAAATTTTCTTTTCTTCTTTTTTTAACTAAACATACAAAAGTATCTTTTTTGTCACCAAATCACATTTAAAAATTAAGGGAGGTTTATAAAAATGAAAAGTTTTGAAGAAATTAAAAAATTATATCAATCTACTTTAATAAGAAAAAATATTGCTGCAGAAAATTGCTCCAATATAAAAGAAATATATTACGAAAAGTATCCTATAAGTTTAATAGGAGTTTTTTCACGTCTTCAACACCCTCAACTATATGGTGAAATGAAAAGAGAAGTAAAAGCTTTTGAACAGGTTTATAATCAACTTAATTTTTTAAGCGAATCATTAGGAAATATTGAGCAAATAATAGATAGAATTTTTCAAAAAATATATGAACATGGAAATAAAAAAATAGGAAAAAATATTTATGAAAAATTCATAAAAATTTATCAACAAATTAATAAAGATTTAGAAGTAGTATTAAGAAATCCTACAGGACTGAACGCTGATCTTACGCGTGCCCGTTTAGAAGAAAAATGGATCGAACTTCTATATTTAAATAAAAAAGTTATAAATGATTCAGCATCAAATGAATATTTTAAAGATGAAAATAGTGCCTTATATAGTTTGGCTTTATATGAAAGTGTGAAAGACTATAAAAATATAAATGAACTTCTTGAAAATTCTTTGGTTAAAGGATACTCTTATGATACATATTCAATGTTAGTTAGTGCTTTTTTTATTTATCAAAATTCTAGAGAAAAATATTTAGTAAAAGAAGATCAAGTTTTACAAAATAACGATTTATATGTTATTAGTAGACATACATGTGACCCTGAAATTTTAGCTTTATACAGTAAAAAACAGTTGATTTCTACGAGTAAAATGCTTATTGAAGAATATGAAAAGAGAAAAAAATCAGAAAGCTACGAAGTTTTAGATTCACTTTCTCAAATTGTAAAATATTTAAAAAGGTATAGATAACAAAAGATTGTTTCTTTTGTTTTTTCGTGTTTTAATAGAAGAAAGGGAAGTGAATGAAATGAATCTTTACGGACAGACCTTAGAAAATTTAGAAAAATATTTTGAAAGCATTGGTGAAAAAAAATTTAAAGCCACTCAAGTTTTTGAATGGATTTATCAAAAAAGAGAAGAAAAGATTGAAAATTTTTCAAATATAAAAAAAGAAATCAGAACCCAACTAGAACAGGATTTTAAAATGGATATTCCAAAAATTATAAAAAGAGAAATAGATATTGATGTTGAAAAATTTTTATTTAATCTTTCTGATGACGAAAAAATTGAAACAGTTTTAATGCGTCATAATTATGGATTAAGTGTCTGTGTATCCTCTCAAGTAGGATGCAATATGGGATGTAAATTTTGTGAATCCGGAAGATTAAAAAAAGTACGAAATTTAGAAACTTATGAAATGGTCGGACAAATTTTAGCAATCGAAAAAGAGATTAAGGAAAGAATTAGCTCCGTAGTAATCATGGGGATAGGAGAACCTTTAGATAACTATGAAAATGTTATTGATTTTATAAAGATTATCAATCATCCAAAAGGAATCGCTATTGGTTCAAGACATATTACATTATCTACATGTGGAATTATTCCAAAAATTAAACTTTTAAGTGAGTTTCCTTTACAAATTAATCTGGCCATTAGCTTGCATGCTCCAAATGATGAATTAAGAAGTAAAATCATGCCAATAAATAAGGCGTACCCCTTAAAAGAAGTTATTGAAGCAGTTAAAGAATATATTAAAAAAACAAATCGTCGAGTAACTATAGAATACATCTTACTGAAAAATGTAAATGACAGTATAGCTCACGCTCATGAACTTGCTACCTTACTTAGAGGGATGAATGTCTATGTAAACTTAATCCCTTATAACGAAACCAATCATATTGAGTTTAAAAAAAGCGAGAAAAAAAGCATTGATGCCTTCTATCAAACTTTACAAAAAGAAAAAATTAACGTAACAGTGCGTCGGGAATTTGGAAGCAAAATTTCAGCAGCTTGTGGTCAACTAAGAAGTAAGGAAGTTTAAAGTTTCTTTTCCCGTACAACATCTTTACAATACATTTGATTTTCATCATCTTCATAAATACATTGAAAACCACATTTTAAAGCCACTTGTTGACTTGAAAGGTTTTCTTTTTTTATGTTTAAAATAAATTTATCTAAAGAATACATGGCAGCAAATGTTTCCATAAAGAGATTAAGCATAACAGTTCCATATCCTAAATGCCGGTACCTTGGTGAGATAGCATAGTAAACAGATACCGTTTTCCCAACTCTTGTATCTACTATTGGAGAATGAGTAATAAAACCAACATAATCCGTTTCATTTTTTAATAAAAAGCTATCCTTTAAATAAGTTTGAGAATCAATATTTCCTAAAAAATCCTGAACAGAATCATCTTTCATAATTTCTTTAATAAAATCTTGATGCAAAATATTATCGGGAGAATACATTTCTAAAGACATAATAAACACTCCTTTTACTCATTATAATTTTTGTCTAATATACTGTCAAATCTTTTTTTGAACTTGTATTTTTATTAGAAGCATCTTACTATAATAATAAGAAGGAGTTGTTTTTATATGAAACCAAAATTTTCATGGAAAGTAATTTTGGGGTGTTTGTTTCTAATTGGAGTGATTATAACTGGTTGTACGATGACATATGTAAATTATCAAAAAGAACAAGAGTTAGGAGAACAAGAAGTTCCATCACTAGAGGAAAATGAAAAAGAAATAATCGAGTTTGTAAAAGGAAACACTTGCTTACTAGGAACACTTTTTAAGACATATAGTCCATATGATGTTTCTCTAGATTTTCAAGACGTTTCAACTAGACTAGCTTTCATTCGGGATTATTTTTTAATTAAAGACCTTAATGAAGAATTATATCGTTCACAAGACGATACAGGTATGCAACCTATGCTAGACACGTATTTAGAAGAAAATTATATAAAAGAAAAGAGTAAAGAATTTTTCGATATAGATCTTACCGCAAGTGATCTTTCATCAGTAAATAAAATCGACGAATCTTTTTACAACACAGAAATGATGCCAGATGGTGGATTACCTATGTTCTATCCAGTTTTAAATAAAATTGTATATGATGAAACAACGAAAACAACAACGATTTATATAGTAGATTACCGTAGTATTTCAGAAAGTTTAGAAAACTATGCAAATACAACCGAAATATCTGATGAAGAACTTCAAAATTTAGGATTATTAGATAAAACAAATCTACTAATAATTGAAGTAAAAGAAGAAAATGGTGAATCCTATTTAACAAAAAGTGAATTCATCTATCGTGAAGATGTAAACAGTTTAGAATATCAAGACGTTGGCTTTACTAACGATGGAACGAATTTTATGGAAAGTTTAAAAAATAAGGAAAGTCTTATCGAATTCTTAAAAAAGAACGGTTCCTTACTTGCATCTGTTTTTAAAATATACTATAAAGAAACTCATACCCTAGATTTTCAAGATTTAAATACAAGACTCGCATTTATTAGGGATTTCGTGGTAATTACTAAAGAAGATGAAAGTAAGATTCAATATGTGGAAAGAGAAAACCAACCTTCCTCAGATGTCTTTGTTCAAAAAGGATATTTAGAAGAAAAATCTAAAACATTCTTTAATCAAGAAATAAATGAAGAAGACTTTGCATCTTTAGAAAAAATAGGTAACGTATATTATGATACAGGCATGGCTGCAGATGGAGGGTGTCCTACTTATTATCCAGTTTTAAATAAAATAGAATATGATGAAGAAAACGATTTATATAGTTTATATTTAATTGACTATCGAAGTTTTTCAAATGATATGGCTTCATACGAGAATACTTATAAGATAACCGATGAAGAACTAGAAGAAAAAGGTTTACTTAATCAAATTGATATTCTACAAATCGATTATCAAATAAAAGAAGGAAAAAAGATACTACTTCATTCAAATTTTATCAACAAACAAGAGCTTGAAACTTTAGGAAAATAATCCTAAATTTTTTTTGATAGTTTCCATTTTTTAGGTTATAATAGAAATAGAATGGAGAGAGTTATGAAAAAATTAGAAAATAAAGTAGCTGTTGTTACAGGTGGAGCCATGGGCAATGGCTTAGGTATTGTTAAAGTTTTTTTGAAATATGGTGCAAAAGTAGTAATATTAGATGCTGCTAAAGAGCTAGCTACAACTTTAGGAGCCTTAGAAAAAGAATTTCCAGAAAGCACTATACTAGGTTATGAAGTAGATATTCGTGACAAAAAAATGCTGGAAGCAATTTGTCATGATGTATATACCAAACATGGAAATATTGATATTTTAGTCAATAATGCCGGAGTATGTATTCTAGAGCCTTTTAAAGACATGAGTGATGAAATTCGCGATAAACAATTTGATATTAATATTAAAGGCACATGGAATGTTACTAGAGCAGTTCTTCCATATATGAAAAAGGGAAGTATTGTAAATCTATCTAGTGTAACAGGACCTAAAGTTGCTGACCCAGGGGAATGTGCTTATGCTACAACTAAAGCAGCTTTAATTGGATTTACAAAAGGACTTGCTGCCGATTTAGTAAGCGCTGGAATCCGTGTCAATGCGATTCTTCCAGGGTATATAAGAACACCAATGGTTGAAAACATGGCTAAGCAAACGAATCCAACCGACCCAGAGACAGTAATTAAAGGCATTGCAGATGCAATTCCCATGAAAAGAATGGGAACGATTTATGAACTAGGCGAATTGGCAGCTTTCCTAGCTAGTGAAGAATCAAGTTACATCACAGCAGAGACAATTGTTTTTGATGGAGGAAGTACACTACCGGAAACAAATAGTATGGGAGTTTCCTAAAGAACAAATTAAAAGTTCTTTTTTTTATACAAAAAAAGAAATCAATGTAAATTCTTGATTTCTTCTTCACTCAAACCTGTTGCTTTAACAATCTTATCGATTGAAAGATTAAGTTCTTTTAATTTCTTAGCAATTTCAATAGAATTTTGTTTGCTTCCTTCTTTGATGCCTTGTTCCATGCCATGTTCTACACCTAACTCATATGAACTTTGTTTTTCATGTTTATGTTTTTCTTCTAAATCATAATACATTAAGAAATTTTCATCTTGAGTTAGTTCTTCTACTTTTTTTACCATACCTTTGAACTTCTCCTTCCCCTTATACTTTTCTTTTAATTCTTCGATGCTTTCGTATTTTTGAAAAAAGTCCATGAA